>CBIHOX010000113.1:0-20252 GCA_966211685.1 uncultured Pseudoduganella sp. | reverse complement strand
CAGGTGACCACCACCAATGCGTTCTACATCCACGCGGACCACCTCGACACGCCACCGACATTTCGTCAAGGCCAGCAGCTTGCGCTGCCTATGCCTGATGCTGGTTGCACCGATACCTTGGGCAAAGCGTTGTTGGGCGCTGCCTTTCTGTTCCGTGCTGGCGCTATCCGAGCTGACAGAAACCGTCTGCTATACGGGATAGATGGGCAAAGTCGAGCTTAACGCTTGCCTGCCGGGCGCGCCGGTTCCTGCGCCAGTTCACGCAAGGCGGCAATGTCGGTGATGTCGATTTCACCGCGCAACAGGCGCACCGCGCCGCGCGCTTCGAATTGCTTGAGGATCTGGTTGACGGTCTGGCGCGACAGCGACAGCATCAGCGCCAGCTGTTCCTGCGGCACCTGCAGCACGCGGCGGTTGCGGTCTTTCCAGTCGCCATAGCCTTCGGCCATCGTCACCAGGCGGCGCGCCAGGCGCGCGCTGGCGGGCAGCAGCGCGGTTTCCTCCATGACAGCGAAGGTCAGGCGCAGCTTGTGCGTCATCAGCAGCGCCAGCGCGCGCCAGTGCATGGGCTGCGCATCGAGCAGCGCCAGCAGCGGTTCCTGCGGCACATGCAGCAAGGCGACGTCGCCTTCGGCCCACGCATCGTGCGTGCGGGGCCGGCCATCGAACAGTGAAATTTCACCGAACCAGTGCGGCGGCTCCACCAGCGCCAGCACGGCTTCCCTGCCCGCTTCCGACAGGCCGCCCACGCGCATGGCGCCTTCCAGCATGCAATACAGGCCGTCGGGCGCATCGCCGCGCGCAAACAGGCGCTGGCCGCCGCGCAAACGGCGCACATGGGCCTGCGCCAGCAACTGTTCTTGCAGCGCCGGCGCCAGCGCCTGGAACCAGCTGCCGGTGCGCAGCAAGGCGGCGTAGTCGGTCGGTGTGTTCATCCAGCCATTCTACGGCTTGTGTCGCCTACCCGACAGCGCCTGCCCGCTTCGCCCCGCATGATGCGGCTTCCCACCCTTTGGAGACAGGCATGAAAACCATCACCGAACAATTATCGACCTATGCGCAATACCACCGCGACAAGCGCAACATCGCCACGCATTTCATCGGCATCCCGCTGATCGTGGCGGCCGTGGCCATCCTGCTGTCGCGCCCCGCGTTCAGCGTGGGCGGCGTGACGCTGTCGGCCGCCACGCTGCTGACCGTGGCGGCGCTGGCGTATTACTTCACGCTCGATGCGGGCTTTGGCCTCATCATGACGGCGTTGATGGGCGCGGCCTTGTGGCTGGGCCAATGGAGCGCCGCGCAAGAGACCTCCACCTGGCTGGCGCTGGGCGTGGGCGGTTTCGTGGTGGGCTGGGTCTTCCAGTTCGTCGGCCATTACTACGAAGGCCGCAAGCCTGCGTTCGTCGACGACCTGAGCGGGCTGATCATCGGGCCGCTGTTCGTGGTGGCCGAAGTGCTGTTCTTGCTCGGGCTGTATAAAAGCCTGGAAGCGGATATCGTGCGCCGCGCCGGCGCCTTGCGCACCGGTTAAAAAAAAACGGCGCATCGATGATGCGCCGTTCTTCACTGCCTTGCCGGCTTACTTGGCCAGGCGCTGTTCAATCGCAGCCTTGGTTTCCACCAGTTCTTTCGGCAGGTGGTAGGCCAGCTTGTCGAACAGTTCCGCGTGCAGTTTCAATTCTTCCTGCCAAGCGGCCTTGTCGATCGACGTGATCTGGTTGAACTGTTCCTGCGTGAAGGACAGGCCATCCCAATTCAAGTCGCCGAATTCCGGCGTGGTGCCGAACACGTTTTCCACGCCGCCGGCCTTGCCTTCGATGCGGTCCAGCATCCACTTCAGCACGCGCATGTTGTCGCCGAAGCCCGGCCAGACGAACTTGCCTTCGGCATCGGTGCGGAACCAGTTGACGCAGTAGATCTTCGGTGCGGCCGCGCCGATTTTCTCGCCGAGGTTCAGCCAGTGCTGGAAGTAGTCGCTCATGTTGTAGCCCATGAACGGCAGCATCGCGAATGGATCGCGGCGCACCACGCCCTGCTGGCCTGCGGCCGCGGCGGTGGTCTCCGAACCCATGGTGGCGGCCATGTAGACGCCTTCCACCCAGTTGCGCGCTTCAGTGACCAGCGGCACCGTGGTGGAGCGGCGGCCGCCGAAGATGAAGGCGGAAATCGGCACGCCGGCAGGGTCGTTCCAGGCCGGGTCCAGCACCGGGTTTTGCGTTGCCGCCACGGTGAAGCGCGCGTTCGGGTGCGCCGCCTTGGTGCCGGACGCCGGGGTCCAGTCCTTGCCCTGCCAGTCGATCAGGTGCGCAGGCGCTTCCTTGGTCAAGCCTTCCCACCACACGTCGCCGTCATCGGTCAGCGCAACGTTGGTGAAGATGGTGTCTTCGCCCAGGCAAGCCATGCAGTTCGAGTTGGTCTTGGTGTTGGTGCCCGGCGCCACGCCGAAGTAGCCGGCTTCCGGATTGATCGCGTACAGGCGGCCATCGGCGCCCGGCTTGATCCACGCGATGTCGTCGCCAATGGTGGTGACTTTCCAGCCATTGAACGATGCCGGCGGGATCAGCATGGCGAAGTTGGTCTTGCCGCAGGCCGACGGGAACGCTGCCGCCACGTAGTGCTTTTTGCCTTCCGGCGATTCCACGCCCAGGATCAGCATGTGTTCGGCCAGCCAGCCCTTGCCGCCGGCTTGCGCTTCTTGGAAGCCCATGTTGGAAGCAATGCGCAGCGCGAAGCACTTCTTGCCCAGCAGCGCATTGCCGCCGTAGCCGGAACCGTACGACCAGATTTCGCGGGACTCGGGGAAGTGCACGATGTACTTGGTGCTGTTGCATGGCCATGGCACATCCTTCTGGCCTTCCGCCAGCGGCGCGCCCACGGTGTGCACGCACGGCACGTAGTCGCCATTGGTACCCAGCACGTCGAACACGGCCTTGCCCATGCGGGTCATGATGCGCATGTTGACCGCCACGTACGGCGAATCCGACAGTTCCACGCCGATGTGGGCGATCGGCGAACCCAGCGGGCCCATCGAGAATGGCACCACGTACAGCGTGCGGCCAGCCATGCAGCCGTCGAACAGGCCGTTCAGCGTGGTGCGCATTTCAGCCGGGGCCATCCAGTTGTTGGTCGGGCCGGCGGCCTCCTTGGTTTTCGAGCAGATGAACGTGCGGTCTTCCACGCGCGCCACGTCGGTCGGGTCGGAGCACGCCAGGTACGAGTTCGGACGCTTTTCAGGATTGAGCTTTTTCATGGTGCCGGCAGCCACCATTTCACCGCACAGGCGGTCGTACTCTTCCTGCGAGCCATCGCACCAGTAAATGCGGGCGGGACGGGTCAGCGCGGCGATTTCCGCGACCCAGTCGATGAGACCTTGGTGTTTGACGTAAGTTGGAACGTTCAGGGCTGCAACGCCACCCAGGATGGGCTGATTCATAGTACCTCCAATGCCAATAAAGAAAATTCTTTGTCTTGTCCCGGCACGGCAGGATCGTCGTCAGCTTTTGGCTATGCGCTCAGGAAGGCATTATCGGTAATGCTTCGGCGGTACGGCGGTCTTGTCGGTGCGCCCGGCGGTGACCCACCAACCACAGGCGCCCAGTCCATATTATGCATCCGGACTGATGGAACGTATTGCGCAGACCCGCTGTTGGGTCTGAAATCTGCGCCGATTGTACACCCGTCTTCAGCTGATTCCGACAGAAATGTAGGAGAATTGGTTGACTATTGTAGTAAGCTATTTGGCTGATTTTTTAATCACGTTATTACACTACGAAATGATGTTTCTTCTCTGTCAACACCTATGAAAATTGCCATTTTAGACGATTACCAAGAAGCAACACGTAGCCTCGCATGCATGAAATTGCTCGAAGGACATGATGTAAAAATCTTCAACAACAGCCCGAAAGGGGTGGGCCAATTGGCGGCCCGGCTGGCGCCGTTCGAAGCGCTGGTGCTGATCCGCGAACGCACGACGTTCAATCGCGCGCTGTTGTCGAAATTGCCGAATTTGAAACTGTTGTCGCAGACCGGCAAGGTCAGCGGCCACATCGACGTGGCGGCCGCCACCGAACTGGGCATCGCCATTGCCGAAGGCGTGGGCTCGCCCACCGCGCCGGCCGAGCTGACCTGGACCCTGATCATGGCGGCGCAGCGCAAGATCGTGCCCTACGCGCTGCACTTGAAAAACGGCTTGTGGCAAACCTCGTCGTCGCTGCCCGAATACAACACAGTGGGCACGGTGTTAAAAGGACGCACCCTGGCCATCTGGGGTTACGGCAAGATCGGCCAACTGGTGGCCGGGTATGCCAAGGCGTTCGGCATGCACGTCCTGGTGTGGGGCAGCCAGCGCAGCCGTGACGCGGCGGTGGCGCATGGCTTCCAGGCGGCCGCGTCGCGCGAGCAATTCTTTGAACAGGCCGACGTGCTGACCCTGCACTTGCGCCTGAACGACGCCACGCGCGGGATCGTCACGGCCGAGGATTTGCAGCGCATGAAGCCCACCGCCCTGTTCGTGAATACCAGCCGCGCGGAACTGGTGGCCGGCGGCGCGCTGGAAGCGTCGCTGCGCGCCGGCCGTCCCGGCGCGGCGGCATTGGACGTATTCGAACAGGAACCGCTGGCTTCCGACTCCATCTTGCTGAAAGCGCCCAACGTGCTGGCCACGCCGCACCTGGGGTACGTGGAAAAGGATAGCTACGAACTCTATTTCAACGCGGCATTCCAAAACGTGCTGGCCTTCGCCCAGGGCACGCCAGCCAACATCCTTAATCCCGACTACGCCAGCCACCTGACACCCGGCGCCTGACCCCAGCGGTGACATCGTTGAGCAACCGCAAACTTGTCATCCCCCGGTGCCTGACCCCAGGGGGTGACATCGTTGAGCAAACGCAAACTTGTCACACCCGGTGCCTGACCCCAGGGGGTGACATCGTTGAGGAAGCGCAAACTTGTCACACCTGGTGCCTGACCCCAGGGGGTGACATGGTTGGTCAGCCGAAACGCACGGCGTAGACAGGGGGCATGTTTTGCGAGACCGTGCGCCAGTAGTCGCCGCCATTGGTGGACAGCCACACGCTGCCCGTGGTGGACGCCATCAGCAGGGTCTTGCCATCCTCGGCCACCGCCAGCCCGTGGCGGTAGACCAGGTCGTAGCAGTGTTCCTGCGGCAAGCCGTTGCGTTGCACGGTAAAGTTCCGGCCGCCATCGGTGCTGCGGGTCACCGCCATGGCGGCGTCGACGGGAATGCGCTGCTGGTCCGCCACGCCGGGGACGAACCAGGCCGTGTCGCCATCGCGCGGGTGCACGGCCACGGCAAAACCAAAGCTCGACAGCGGCGCCGTCACTTCGGTCCACGTGGCGCCATTGTCCACCGAGCGCCAGATGCCGCTGTGATGCTGGCACCACAGCTTGTCCGGCTCGGCGGCACAGCGCACGATGCGGTGCGGGTCTTGCACCACACCCTGGTCCATCATATCGGGCGGCATGTAGCGCGCCTGCATACCTTGCGCGCGCAGCGCCCAGGTCGCGCCGCCATCGGTGGTCAGCCAGGCGCCCGCGCATGAAATACCGACCAGCACGCTGCGGCTGTCGCGCGGGTCCACACAGATGCTGTGGATGCCGGGCGTGTCGTAGCCGCCGCCGAACCAGTCGGGCCGTCCCGGCATGTTCCACAGTGCATCGACCAGTTGCCATGTCCCGCCCCGGTCGCTGGAGCGGAACAAGCCGCCCGGCAGGGTGCCGGCCCACAGCACGCCGGGTTCGTCGGCGCCGCCGGCTTCCAGCGACCAGATCTGTTTGAGTTTCCAGTCGGTCTTGTCGGTGCTGTCGGCCGGTTTTTCCGGATATACGGGCACGCCGATTTCCATCCATTCCGTACTGCCGGGATCGCGCCGGTGCAATTTGGTGCCGAAGTGCCCGAGGTTCAGCGCGGCATACAGCGAGCCGTCGCGCGCATCGGGCAAGACCATGCTGACCGGCTCGCCCAGGAAATGGCAGGCGTCGATTTCCCATTCGCCATTTTTGGGCGCCAGTTCAAACAAGCCTTTGCGGGTCGCGACGTACGCGCGGTCTGCCATGTCAACCTCCGGATAGGGCCTGCAATACGTAAATACAAGAGTCAGGCAGAAGTGGATCGTCCAGCAATACGCGGTCGCGGCTGCGTTTGCCATCAATGAAAATCACGACGTTGTCACGCAAATGCCCCTGGTCGTCCAGCACGTAGCCGCGCAAGCGCGCATTGCCGGCAAAGGCGGCATCGAGCGCGCCGCGCAAATCGCCGGCCTGGGTCGACAGCTCCGGCACCGGTAAAAACCGCGCCAGTTGTTGCGTGAAGATTATTTGCGCCAAGGTAAGTCTCCTTGCGGGAAATTCTAGCGCGGTTTGCGCCGGCTTAGCGCTAAAATCAAAACACGGCAACTCTGAAAGCCACACATGGCCATTACCCCGCAAGACTTGCAAGCCTTGATGCAGGAAGTGGAACAGGAAGACCCGATCGACTTTGCCGACTTGCCGTTCGACGAGCATGATTTGCGCAGCCTGGTGGCCAACCACCTGTGCGAAATGGCCGATGCCATGGAGTCGTTCAGCGAGGAAGACCGGCGCCTGACGTTGCTGGCGGTCGCGGCCAAGCTGGTGCTGGAAAACATGGTCTTGCACATCCAGTTGCTGCGCCGCCATGGCTTGCCGATGAGCGAGACAGCCAATGCACTGCTGAGCAGGCTGCGCAAGGGCGACGATCCACCGGAGTGAGCGATGCCGGGCCAGCACCCTGGTGGTGCGGATATCCGGCCGGCGGGTCCGCCGCGCGGTTTGTCGCACCTACGGCATGCTGCCGGGGCACGTCAGGCTGGCAAGCTGTTTATCGTATAACCGCCATCGCTGCCGGGACGCAGCAAGCCGGCAAAAGCCACCGCCGGCTTATCCGCGCAACGGCGCGTCATGCGGCCGGCGCGCCCGCCGGGTCGCCTTAAGAACCAACGATCCGGCGCGCCGCCGGCACGGTCAGCACGACGTCGCTTTGCGCCACCGCCACGCAGGGCAGGATCAAGCCTTCCTGTTTTTCTTCGCGGCTGACGCCGGGCCATTCGATCAGGTAGCGGATGGCGCCACTGTCGAGCTTGCACAAACACGTGCGGCACGTGCCATTGCGGCATGAACTGGGCAGGCGCACGCCGCCACGCTCCGCCGCCACCAGCAAGGGCGCGGCGCCATCGGTATCGAAGGTCCAGCCATGCGGCGCCACCGTCACTTGCATCGGCGCGCTACTGCGGTTTGCACGCCGTGCGCGCCTGCGCCATGCGCACTTCGCGCCGCTCATCGATGGCGTCCGACTGGCCGGCATTAAGCAACTGCTCGACTTCTTCCTTCGGCAAGCCGTCATAGTAATTATTGGCAACGCATTCGCAATATTTCGGCACCAGCTTCAGGTTTTTTGGCGCACCGGGCCCGGTATTGCCGGCCCGCAGGCAACGGCTGCGCTCGACCTGCTTCAGGCCGTCCAGGCGGCGGTCGGGCGCGGTTTGGGCAGGCTGCGCAGGCGCGGCCAGCGCGGGTTGTCCGGCGATGGCGCACAGCGCCAGCACGGCGCTGGCAATTCGGTATTTCATGATGACGACTCCTTGGCAGGCGTGGGGGCAGGCGCCGGATCAGGTACGACAGTAGGCACGGCAGTTGGCACGGCAGTTGGCACGGCAGTTGGCACTGTTGCAGGAACGGCTGGCGGCACCGCGGCAGGCACAACTGGCGACGCGGCTGCCGGCACGGCAGTTGGCTCGATTGGCGGCACCGCGGCCGGCGCGCTGGCCGGTGCAACCGCCGCGTCCGGCTCCGCTTCGGCGCTGTCCGGCGCAGGCGGCATGACTTCGTCCGGCATGGCGCGCCACTTGCCCGCGTTTTGCAGCATGGTGCGCAAGCCCGGCAACGGGAAGCCCGCGTTATACGCGCGCTGCGCATATTTGTTGGCCAGTTCAAAATTGCCGAGCTTGAAATACGCCAAGCCCAGGTTGTACTGGATCACGGCATTCCTGCCATCGATGTCCACCGCGCGCAAATACATGCCGACGGCCTTGTCATTCATTCCCAGCCCGTACAGGTAACCGGCATAGGCGGCGTAGACGGCCGCGTCGTCCGGGGCAAAGCGCTGCGCGCGGTCATAATAGCATTCGACCGGATAAGTCATGCCGGGCAGCCTGGCGCGCTTTTCCTTCAGCGCCAGCCGCGTCAGCGCATTGAGCGCCGGTGCATGGTTGGGAAACGCCGCCAGCGTGGCTTCCAGCCCCGTGGCGCCGGCCAGGCCGCGCGCACCGCTTTCCACGTCGGCGGGGAACGAGGCTTTTTCCACCTGCGCCAGCTTGGCGGCGAATTCCGTCTTGCCTTTGCGGTAATCCGACAGCGCGGCCGGTTCCTCGAAACCGCCACAGATTTTGGACGCCGCAGCCAGGGCCGGCGCGGCTGCGGTGGCCAGCAGGCAGGCAGCCGCCAGCGCAGGTAAACGTCTCATGGGTTCTCCAAATATTTCCTGCGGTAATTTACCACGAGCGCAGCCACTGTCCAGTCCATTCCGCAACCTGATCGCGCCAGGCGCGGCTGGAAAACGTATGGTCGGCGCCCCGCACATCGCGGCGCGTGATGCGCGGCGAGCGCATCAGCTTGCGCCACGCGCTGGAACTGCCGGCCAGGTCCAGGAACTCCATGGCGGTCAAATCGCCAGGGCTGATCACAATCAAGACCGGCCCTGTGAAACGCCGCAGCCCGGCATACAGGCGCGGCCCCAGCGGCGGCAATACCGCAGCCGATGCGGCGGATGGGACCGCTGCGCATGGCGCGGCGGCGGGATGCGCTCCCGCCGCGCGGCCCGCGTCGCCTGCCGCCTCGGCCCCGGCCAAGGGCGCAAGCCGCGTTGCGGCGGCAGGATGCGCCACCGTAGCCTGCGGCGCTACATTCTCCACCGCAGGCGCCGGCGCGCGCCGCACCGCCTTGCCGACCTGCCCGGCCAGGGACGCCACCGAGGCGCGCACGTCGAAGCGGCCGCTGAAGACCTTGCGCCACAGCGCCGGATCGGTGAGCCGCCGCAGGTAATAATGCTTCAACATGGTTTTCGCCAGCCGCGCTTCATCGCGCGCCCACGGGTTCAGCAACACCATGCCACGGATGCGCGGATCGCCGGCGCCATGCAGCACGGCCGCCGCCGCGCCATCGCACAAGCCCCACAGCACGATCTCGCGCAAGCCCGGCACGGCCCGCATGAAGCCGTCGGCGGCGGCGCGCACGTCGTCGCCGATGTCTTCGAACGTGCGCTGGCTGCCTTCGCCGTCGCCCATGCCGCGCGCATCGAAGCGCATGACCGGGATGCCTTGCGCGGCCAGGCTGCGCGCCAGCAGGGTGAACTGGCGGTGGCTGCCGGCCCGGTATTGCGGGCCGCCGACGATCACCAGCACGCCGCGCGGCCCCGGCTGCTCCGGCAGCGTGACGATGGCAGGCAGGGTTTCCCCGCCACACGCCAGGGCCAGCGCTTCCTCGCGCAACCGGCCGTCATCGTGCATGGCCGGCTCCAAAGATGGCGATGGTGGCGGCCAGCAGCGCCGGGCTGGTGGCGATTTCCGGCGTGGCCCAGAATTGCGGCCCTTCCACCACCTGCGCCTGCACGGTGGCGCCGTGCGCCTGCCAGGCCTGCAAGACCGCCGCGCCGGCCGGCGGCAGCGGGCGGCCGGCCTCCGCCGCCAGTTCCCACCAGTGCACGGGACAGGGTGGGACCAGCTTTTTGCTGTCGAGCGCATCGAGCGCATCGGCCATGGCGGGCGCCAGGGTATAGCCGGCGATTTCCAGCGGTGTTCCCGCGCGCAAGGTGGCGCGCAAGGCGGCCGTGGTGGTGCGCGCCGCCTGTTGCTGGTCCAGCATGTCGGCGGCCAGTTGCAGGCGCAGGAATTGGGTCAGGTATTGGGCCCCGCTGTGCACGGGATGCCACAGCAGCAGGCGCGGACAGTCCATCTCCGGCGCGCAATCGAGCGCCAGCAGCGCCCCGGCGCGCAAGCCCCACAGGCCGGGCGCGTGCCCGCTGCGCTCGCGCAGCCAGGCGGCGGCCAGCGCCACGTCGGCGCGCCACAGCTCCCAGCGCGCATCGCCGAAGTCGCCGCTGCTGTCGCCGCAGCCCAGCAAATCAATCTGCAACACCGCCACGCCTTGCGCGGCCAGCGCGCGCGCCGCCAGCGCCGCCATGCGGCGGCTGCGGTTCATTTCCTCGGCAAACGGATGCAAGTAGACCAGCGCGGCCTTGCAGGGCCCGGCAGGCGCGTGGTACAGGCAAAATCGGGCGCCCTGCCCGGCCACGGGCAGGAAAAACGGAGCGGGAGGCGGGAGCGCGGGCGCGGCCGGCGCCTTGGCGCCGGAGTCGATCATGCGGTGAGTTTGTATTGCACGAAGTTGGCCAAGGTGCCGACCGTGGCAAACGTGCTGGCGTCGATTTCATCGTCGTCGATGGCGAAACCGAAGTGTTCCTCTAACGTGGCGATCAATTGCACCACAGCCATCGAATCAAGTTCCGGGATACTGCCCATCAATGCCGACTCGGCCGTCAGCGCTTCCGCGGCGCCAGGCGGCAGGCTCAGAACGTCGGCCAGGATGGTTTTAACTTCTTGCAAATACATTATAACTCCGTGGATGTGCGCCGCAGCGCATGCAATTGCCGGTGCAACTGCCGCAACAGGGGCCAGCGATAATGGTTGATATGGTACATGGTGCGCACCTCGTCAGTCCATTGGCGGTGCCAGGGCAATACCTTGCCATAAAACTCCACCAGCCGCAGGCCCGGGCGGGAAAACAGCAGGCGGAAACTTTCCTCGCGCATCAGGAGGGCCGGTGAATAATGCGCTTCCACGGTTTCGTCATACGCGGTTTTCAACACCACCAGCACGCCGGCGCCCTCGATGCACAAATCCATCGCCACCAGCCGCTCATTGAACCAGTAGCGCACCGCGCAGCCGGCGCCCCGGCGGCAAAACGCGGCCAGCATGTCGGTATAGAAGCGGCCTTGGGCATTGCCGGCATGGACCGCCGTGCCTTCGGCGCCCTTCCAGCCATTACTTTCCAGCCCGCCATAATCGGCCACGGCGGCCGCCATCTGCTCGGGCGCCGTGCACAGTTCCAGGCGCGGCACGATGCCTTCGCGCTGCAGCCGGTTGCGCTGTTTTTTCAGGTTGTTGCGCAAATTCTTGCCGCGCCCGGCCCAGTAGTCATCGAATGACATGCCCAGCGTGATGCACGCGGTGTCCATGTAATCGAGCGTTTGCACGCGGCCGCCGTCGGCCGGACGCGGCGCCAGCGCCGGATCGCACTGCATGACCGCGAAGATGGCATTACTACCAGGCAATGCCTGCAACAGCGTATGGCGCAGCCGGGCAGCATCCTGTCCCGGCGCCTGCAGCCACATGGCCAGCGGCTGCTGTGCCGGCTGGAACGTGGCCCAGACGCCCTGGCGCTGCCGGATTAAGATGGCCATCGCCACCGTGCGGCCTTCCTGTTCGCAGGTGGCCAGCAGCGCGTGCCCGCCATCAAAATGTTGCAATAAGGGAATAATGAAGTCGGCTTCCAGCAGCGGCGACGCGGGACCGGCAGCATTGAGGGTGTTCCAGCGGCCGGCATGGGCGTCGAACGGCATTGCCGGGGTCAAGGTCCAGGTCATAGTTGCCACTTTATCACACCGGCCTGTCCCGGCGATGGACAGCCCCCCGGCCTGCGCGTACCATGCGGGCCCATGAGCGAGCTGATACACGATTTGATTTTTCACAGCGCGCGCCGCACGCCCGGCGCCGAAGCGCTGGTGCATGGCGCGCGCCGCCTCGATTACGCGGGGCTGGCCGGCGCGGTGCGCAGCGCCGCCGATGCGCTGGCCGCGCTGGGCCTGGAAGCGGGCGAGCGCGTCGCGGTGTGCATGGAAAAAAATGTGGAAAACGTGGCCGCCATGTTTGGCGCGGCAGCCGCAGGCGGCGTGTTTGTGCCGGTCAATCCCCTGCTCAAGCCGGAGCAGGTCGCCTATATCCTGGCCGACTGCAACGTGCGCATCCTGGTCACCAGCGCCGACCGCCTGCGCCTGCTGGCGCCCGCGCTGGCGCAGTGTCCGGACCTGGCGACCGTGATTGCGGTCCATCCCGCCAACACGGCCCTGCCCGAGGTGCCCGGCATTGCCGTGATCGGCTGGGACAGCGCGCTGGCCGCGCCGCCCGGCGCGCCGCCCTGCCGCGGCATCGATACCGACATGGCGGCCATCTTGTATACGTCGGGCAGCACCGGCAAGCCCAAGGGCGTGGTGTTGTCGCATCGCAACCTGGTGGCGGGCGCCGCCAGTGTGTCCACCTATCTCAACAATACAGCACAGGACCGTATCCTGGCCGTACTGCCGCTGAGCTTTGACTATGGCTTGAGCCAGCTGACCACCGCATTCCGCGTGGGCGCCACGGCCGTGCTGTTGAACCACTTATTGCCGCGCGACGTGTTGAAAGCCGTGGCGGCCGAGCGCATCACGGGCCTGGCGGCGGTGCCGCCGCTGTGGCTGCAGTTGGCGCCGCTGGCCTGGCCGGCCGATTGCACCTTGCGCTACTGGACCAATTCCGGCGGCGCCATGCAGCGCCCGACCCTGGATGCGCTGCGCCAGGCGTTGCCGAACGCCCAGCCTTACCTGATGTATGGCCTGACCGAAGCCTTCCGCTCCACCTACCTGCCGCCCGCCGAGCTGGACCGCCGGCCCGATTCCATGGGCAAGGCCATCCCGAATGCGCAAGTGCTGGTATTGCGTCCGGACGGCACCGAATGCGACGCCGACGAACCGGGCGAGCTGGTGCACCGCGGCGCGCTGGTGTCGCTCGGCTATTGGAACGACCCGGCCAAGACCGCCGAACGCTTCAAGCCTTGCCGGCCGCCCGGCGGCGCCGGCGTGACGTTGCCGGAATGGGCCGTGTGGTCGGGCGACACGGTGCGGCGCGATGCCGAAGGCTTCCTGTATTTCATTTCCCGCGCCGATGAAATGATCAAGACGTCGGGTTACCGCGTCAGCCCGACGGAAGTCGAGGAAGTCGTCTATGCGCGCGGCGGCGTGCTGGAAGCGGCCGCCATCGGCGCGCCGCATCCCTCGCTGGGCCAGGCCATCGTGGTCATCGCGCAAGGCGCGGCAGGCGCCACGGCGGACACGCTGCTGGCCGCCGTGAAGCCGCACTTGCCTGCGTATATGTTGCCGCAACGCATAGTCATGACCGCCGAACCGCTGCCGCGCAACCCCAACGGCAAGATCGACCGCAAACTGTTGAGCCTGCAATATGCAGGCTGTTTCCAAACCTGACCATGGCTGCCCGTCTGATTGTATGGGCGGGCAGCGCCGCTTTGACTGCCGCTTATGACCACGCCCGTCCGCCCGCAACACGCCCCGCTCGAACAATTCCCCATCGTTGACGACAGCCTCGTGGTGGGCGGCGTGCCGTTGCCGCGGCTGGCCGCGCAAGTGGGGCAAACGCCGTTTTACGCTTATGACCGCGGCGCGCTGACGCGCCGCGTACAGGAACTGCGGCGCGCGCTGCCGCCGGAAATCGCGCTGCACTACGCCATGAAAGCCAATCCGATGCCGGCCGTGGTGCAGCACATGGCGGGCCTGGTCGATGGCCTCGACGTGGCCTCCGGCGGTGAATTGCGGGTAGCGCTCGACACCGGCGTGGCGCCGCGCCACATCAGCTTTGCCGGTCCCGGCAAGAGCGACGCCGACCTGGCGTGCGCGGTGGCCGCCGGCATCGTGCTGAACGTGGAATCGGCCGGCGAACTGGAGCGCATTGCCGCGATCGGCCAGCGGCTGGCGCTGCGTCCGCAAGTGGCGCTGCGCATCAATCCCGACTTTGAATTGAAATCGTCGGGCATGAAAATGGGCGGCGGCCCCAAGCAATTCGGCATCGACGCGGAAGCCGCGCCGGACGTGCTGGCGCGGCTGGCGGCACTGGCGGTGGATTTCTACGGTTTCCACATCTTCAGCGGTTCGCAAAACCTGAAAGCCGACGCGCTGCGCGAAGCCCATGAAAAAACCTTTGCGCTGGCGCGGCGTCTGGCGGCCCACGCGCCGGCGCCGCTGCGCACGCTGAACATCGGCGGCGGCTTCGGCATTCCGTATTTCCCCGGCGAGGAACGGCTGGACCTGCACGCCGTGGGCGACGGCTTGCGCGCCCTGTTGCCGGACGTGCTGCACGCGCTGCCCGGCGTGCAGGTCGTCATAGAACTGGGCCGCTACCTGGTGGGCGAAGCCGGCGTCTATGTCAGCCGCGTGATCGAACGCAAGACGTCGCGCGGACGCACTTACCTGGTCACCGATGGCGGCTTGCACCACCACTTGTCGGCGTCCGGCAATTTCGGCCAGGTGATCCGCAAGAATTATCCGGTCGTGATCGGCAACCGCGTGCACGGCGGCGCCCGCGAAACCGCGTCCGTGGTCGGCCCGTTGTGCACCCCGCTGGACTTGATGGCGGACCAGATGGAACTGGCCCAGGCAGGGCCGGGCGACCTGGTCGCCATCCTGCAATCGGGCGCCTATGGCGCCAGCGCCAGCCCGGCGGCGTTCCTCAGCCATCCTCACGCGCTGGAAGTGCTGGTTGGCCCACGCGGCTGATTTCCAGTCGCGCAGGTTATAACGCCAACAATGCCGGTGTTGCACTGTTATTCCTATTGCTACACAGCGTGTTACATGCCAACATAATGAATGGCAAGTTGGCACGCTCACGGCAGCTGTGCGCAGCCCTTCAATCAAAGGAACCTTATGTCCCAACGCGTAAATAAGCTGGCGCTCGCCACCATGGTTGCAGCCTTGTCCACCGGGCTGGTTGCATGCAAGAAACAAGAGTCGAGTGAAGCGCTGGTCGCGCAAGCCAAGCAGTATCAGCAAAAAGGCGACGCCAATGCCGCCATGATCCAGCTGAAAAATGCCCTGCAAGCCAATCCGGACGATGCCGAAGCGCGCTACATGCTGGCCGTGGCCTACGCGGAGACCGGCGATGGCGCCACGGCGGAAAAGGAAATCCGCCGCGCCATCAGCCTGAAGTACCCGTCCGACAAGACCGCGCCCGTGCTGGCCAGGGCGCTGCTGGCGCAGGGCCAGTTCCAGAAAGTGCTCGATGAAACCGCCGAGGAAGCCAAGAAAAATGGCGTGGAGCTGACGCTGTTCCGCGTCGAAGCGCTGATGGCGCTGAACAAGCGCGATGAAGCCGGCGCGGCGCTGGACCAGGCACTGCAGGCGCAGCCGAAAAATCCGCTGGCGCTGGCCGCCAAGGGGCGCCTGTTGCAAATCACGGGTGACCGCGATGGCGCGATGCGCCTGGCCGATGAAGCGCTGGCGGCCGATCCCAAGAGCCCGGAAGCCTTGATGTTCAAGGCCGACTTGCTGCGCGCCCAGCAAAAATTCGACGAAGCCATTACGCAATACGACAAGGTGCTGGAAGCCAAACCCAACCACCGGTCCGCCTACATTGAAAAAGCGTACCTGGAATTGTCTGCCGGCAAATATGACAAGGCCCAGGCGGACTTGGACAAGGCCAAGAAAATCACGCCGGGCAGCATGCTGGTCACGTACACGCAAGCGTTGCTGGACTTTGCCCAAAACAAGAATGCCGCCGCGGAAGAAAGCGTGCAAAAAGTATTGCGCGTCGCACCCGACCACATGCCGACCACCCTGCTGGCCGGCGCCGTGGCCTTGCGCCAGGGTTCCGTGCAGCAGGCGGAACAGCATTTGCGCAAATACCTGGAAAAAAATCCGGACAATGTCTATGCCCGCAAGATGCTGGCCAGCGCCCTGCTGAAGACCGGCCAGAGCCCGGATGCGCTGTCGGTGCTGAGCCCGGCGTTGAAAGACGGCGTGGATGATCTCCAGGTCTATGCGCTGGCTGGCGAAACCTATATGCAGGCGCGTGACTTTGGCAAGGCGTCGGAATTTTTCGAGAAAGCCACCAGCAAGGCGCCGGACTCCGCGGCGCTGCACATGCAGTTGGGCTTGAGCCAGCTGCAAAAAGGCGACCAGGCCAAAGGCATGGCGGAACTGGAAGCCGCGGTAAAGCTCGACAAGACGCCCCAGGCAGGCTTGACGCTGACGCGCGCCGCCATGGCTTACAAGAATTATGACAAGGCCATGGCCACCATTACCGCCCTGGAAAAGCAATTCCCGGACAATGCCGTGGTGCATGACTTGAAAGGCCTGGTATTGGCCGGCCGCAAGGACCTGGCCGGCGCCCGCGCCAGCTTTGAAAAAGCCGCCAGCCTGCAGCCGGACTATTACTCGGCGACGGGCAACCTGGCCATGCTGGCCATGACGGAGAAAAAGCCGGCCGACGCCAAGGCGGTATTGCAGCGTTTCCTCGACAAGAACAAGAAGAGCGCGGAAGCCATGACGGCGCTGGCGGCCTTGGCTGCTTTTGAGAAAAACGTGCCGGAAGCAACGCGCTGGCTGGAACAGGCACAGGCGGAAAACCCCGACGCGGTGGCGCCGGCCACCCGCCTTGTGGCGCAATACCTCGCCACCCAGCAACAGCAAAAGGCGCTGACCCTGGCGCGCAAGATGCAGGTGGCGCACCCGGACAATGCGGAATTGCTCGATGTCCTGGCCAAGGCGCAAATCGCCAACAAGGATTTGAATGGCGCGCTGGAATCGTACAGCAAGCTGGCGGCCGCGCAGCCCAAGAATGCCGCGGCGCAGGTGGCCCTGGCCAATGTGCACATGCAGTTGAAAAACCCGGGCGCGGCCGAAGACGACATCAAGAAAGCGCTGCAGTTGCAGCCCGATTATCCGGTGGCGCAGATTGCCTATGCCGAATTACTGTTTGGCAAGAAGCAGTATGACCAGGCGCTGGCCCAAGTCCGCGCATTGCAAAAGAAACACCCGGACCAGGCTGCCGGCTACATGGTGGAAGGCGATATCCTGATGCGCACTGGCAAGGCTGCACAAGCCGTGCCGCTGTTTGAAAAAGCGTTTTCGCTGGCGAAAAATCCCGATCTGCTGATCCGTACCGTGAATGCGCTGCGCGAAGCCGGCAAGACTGCCGAAGCTGACAAGCGCGTGGCGCAATTCATCCAGCAATATCCAAAAGATTTGCGCCTGCAATTGTTCCGTGCCGAATTGAGCTTGCGCGACAAGCAATTCAAGCAGGCTGCCGAACAATTGGAAGCCATGGCCAAACAATCGCCGGACAACCCGGCCATCTTGAATAACCTTGCATTTGCCTACCAGCAAACCAAGGATAGCCGCGCCCTGCCAACCGCGGAAGCGGCTTACAAACTGGCCAACTCGGAGCCGGCCATCATGGATACGCTGGGCTGGATCCTGGTCGACCAGGGCGACGCCAAGCGCGCTGCGCAAATCCTGCAGCAAGCCAGCACGAAGGCGCCGCAATCGAACGAGATCCGCTACCACCTGGCCACTGCCCTGTTCAAGTCGGGTGACAAGGCCGGCGCGCGCAAGGAAGTGGAACAGGCGCTGGCAGGCGGCGCCAAGTTTGCCCAGGCCGAGGATGCGCGCGCTTTACTGAAACAATTGCAATAGGGTAGCGCACGGCTGACACTTGAGTTGCCTGGGAGGTAAGAGCGCGGTAGGATATTCTTCAGCCCGCTCTTCTCCCATACCGTCGCCGCCCGCAGGAGAATTTCCCATGGAATTACATTCCGAGGCGCCTGAAAACAGCTTGGACGCCAAGCCTTCAGCGCCTCTTTCCCACGTCGTCTGCATGGAACCGGTTGCCCTTGGCAATGAAGTTATCATGCAGCAGGATAATTTTGCTATCCGTGTTGCCGATACGGAGGCCGGCCGCAGTTCAGCCAGCATGCTGATCAACAAGATGTATGGATGGCGCGGCTATGGGGAACACCACAAGGTTGAATCCAACCCCAACCGTATTACCCTGACGGCTTCCGACAAGGGCATGGTGATCGGCACCGTGACCCTCGGCATCGATTCCGAAGCCGGCATCCTTGCCGATGAAATTTTTCACGATGAAATCCAGCGCATCCGTCAGGCCGGCGGCAAAGTGTGCGAAGTGACCAAGCTCGCGTTCGATCCAGCGGTGCGCTCCAAGTTGGCGCTGGCGTCGCTGTTCCACGTGCTGGTGATTTATGCGCGTTACCAGTTCCATTGCACGGACATGCTGATTGAAGTCAATCCGCGTCACCGCCGTTATTACGAAGCCATGCTCGGCTTTAAGGCCGTCGGCGAATTGCGCCAGAATCCCCGCGTCGATGCGCCAGCATACCTGTTGCGTGTCGGCATGGATTATGTGAAGGAACAAATTGAACGGCTGGGCGGCACCAGTACCCATCCAGGCAATGAACGATCGCTGTATCCGTATTTCCTGTCTGCCCGTGAAGAGATCGGCTTGGCCAACCGTCTGCTGAAACTGGGCTGATTGCACACCCACCGCACGGCGTTTGCCGTGGCGGTGTGTAGTCGTGCGCCTACAGTATCTTCTGTCTGCTATATTTTTTCGGTGATTATTCCTGCCCACAGCATCCACCTCGTCGATACGGAAGAAAAACGGCATGCCGCCAGCCAATTGCTGGGGCAGCGATACGCCTGGCGCGGTTACGCGGGCGAACACCGGATCGAAGAGCGTGCACACAGCGTTTCCCTGTGCGCCACTGAAAAAGGAATGACGGTTGGTACCGTCACGATCGGCTTCGACTCGCCTGCGGGATTGCTGGCCGATGCCGACTTCAAGGACGTATTGGATGGCTACCGCATGCAAGGCAGCCGCGTCTGTGAAATCACCAAGCTGGCCATGGCCACCACGGCCAATCCGCGCAAGACGCTGGCCGAGCTGTTCCATGCCGTGTTCATGTACAGCCATATCAAGCACCGCTGTACGGACATGTTTATCGAAGTCAATCCGCGCCACCGGCGCTATTACGAAACCATGCTGGGCTTCCAGTGCCTGGGCGATGCGCGCCATAACAAGCGCGTCAACGCGCCCGGCCATTTGATGTGGGCCAGCATGGACCATATCGCACAACAGATTGCGGCGCTGGCCGGCACGGCGTCGCCAACGAGCGCCGCGCGCTCGCTTTATCCGCATTTCCTGGCCCCAAGCGACGCGGAATCGCTGGCCAATTACCTGCTCAAGCTCAAATAACCGGCGGCTTGGCCGTCTCTGGCATCGTGCGGCTCCCGGAATGCGCCAATGGCGCAGTCCATGCTTGCGGCTGGCGGAGTGCGTCACCGCATACCTGTTTTTCCCGTGCATTACCGCCTCATCACGCCCCGCGCCACCGCAGCCGTATTGCCGCCGCTCAGCCGGCCGTTCAGCCGGCCGTTCAGCCGGCTACTGGCCTTCCGGCGTGATGGCTTCCCCTGATGTGTCGGAATTTTTTACAGCACAATGTTGTCAATTAGCTTTCAAAAGGAGAGCTTTTATTGAAAAACCTTACGATTCAATTAGTTAGTATTTTTTTATAAGAGCTGGCACACCACTTGCTTTATGTTGACTGTGCTAGCCGATTTGGCAAGCGTTACGAATCCAACAAGGAGATTTATATGAAACTGATCAAGAAAGCGATCATCGGTTCTGCGCTGGCCCTGGCGTTCTCCGGCGCACACGCCGGCATGCTGAATGTAGGCGGTGTGACCTGGGATCCAGATTACGCGGACGCCAGCGATGCTGACTTCCTGACCGAATTCAAATTCACCCAGTGGTTCGGCACCCAGGCTGGTTCGGTTGGCGTTGCTCCGAATTACGCTGATGCAGTCAATATCGGCACCGTTCTGTCGAGCCTGAATGGTTCCTCGGCTGCCACCGGTTACTACCTGAAGGGCGCCGGCGAGATCGACCGCGTCAACGGCCTGTTTGCACCAAACTTCTGCTCGGGTTGCGAACTGACCTACGTCTTCGGCGGCATCGGCCTGAACAAGAATGGCACGTTTGACATCAGCAACGCCTGGGCGCGCATGTTCGTCAACAGCGTGTCGCCTGATTACAGCTCCCCAGCCAGCAACCAAGCTGAAGTGAACGACGCAGCGTCGGGCCTGACCTGGCTGGACTTGAAGTTCAACAAGCTGATCTTCCAGAGCGGCGGCGTTCAAAACGGTACCGTAAGTGCTGAGCTGCAAATCGTGGGCGGTGCTGCCGCACCACATTTCCAGCCGAAAACCCTGGACTATACGGCTGACGCCTTCTTCAAGCCTGGCCAGTCCTACTCGTCGACCGGTAACGGCTCCATGATCGGCAACACCGTTCCTGAACCAGGTTCGCTGGCACTGCTGG
>CBIHOX010000112.1:0-20328 GCA_966211685.1 uncultured Pseudoduganella sp. | reverse complement strand
CCGCCGGCCGGACTGCTGGCCGGCACCATAGAAATCCGCATCCCGCTGCCGAACATTGCCGAATTGCCGGCCGGCGGCGCCGCGCTGACGGGCCTGGTGCTGCTGGAAACGTTCGGCGTCAATCCGGCCGCCAGCGCCTACTATGACCTGGCCAGCCTGCCCAGCGCGCCGGGCAACAGCGCACACCTGGAAATCGACCCGTCCAGTGCGCCGGGCCATCCGCAGCAATTGCTGATCATTACGCGCACCGGGCCGGCGCTGTATCCGGCGCAGCAGATCAAGGTCAGCTACACCGCGCGCTGGCGCGATGTGCTGAACCATGAATCGCTCGACGCCTACCCGGCCAACAAGACCATCACCGATCCGCGCCCGCCGGAAGCGCCGGTCATCATCCGTCCGCTGGCGTACACGTCGCGGCCCGATGCGATGGGCCATGCGCGCGCCGAATTCAGCTTCAACGGCGCGGCCGGGGTCGGCTACCGCGTCTATACGAGCACGGAATCGACCCTGCTGAAGGCGCTCGACGGCATCGACAGCGGGCTGGCCGGCGTGATCCGCAGCCTGGCGCTGATCAACGACCGCGCCGGCGCGCTGGTCGACCACAAGCACCTGTTTGGCTGGGACCATTTCGAAATGATCACGCCGCAACCGTTGCACGCGGGCGGCGACGGCAAGGTGCATTTCACGCACCGCGTGTCGGCCGGGCTGAACGTGGCGGTGTTTTACCGCGTGGTGGCCGAAGGGCCGGGCGGCGGCCTGTCGGAATTGTCCAAGAGTTCCATGTTCGCCTTTGGCGTGCCGAACGTTGGCGGACCGGGCCAGCCGCTGGTGGCGGTGGTCAATGTGCCGGACAAGAACCCGGTCGAGCATGGCGTGACCTTGCGCGTGCGGGTGCCGCACGGGGCCAGCGCACCGAAGGCGTGGCGCCTGCGCCGCACTTCCACCGCGGGCGCCGATCCGCTGCGCATGCCGACCGTGCTGTCGGGCGTGCTGCAGCCGGCCGATCTGGAATCGAACGATGAAGGACACCGCTTCGACATCGTCGCGCCGCAGCCGCTGAAGCCGTGGGTCAATTACCGCTTCGTGGTGGAAGTGCAGGGCGAATCGCCACCCGGCGCCGACCCGGTGCTGGTGGCCGGCGAATGGGGCGACGCCAGTGGTCCGGTCAAGCTGGCGTCGGTGCCGAAGGGGGCGCCGCCGCCGGTGCAGCAGGTGGCCGTCAGCAAGGCTGGCGGCGGCATGGCGATCACGGTGACGCCGCCGCCCGCGCAAACCCTGCAGGGCACCATGATGGGCAATTTCCAGTTCGATGCGTGGCGCATCGAGCAGGGCGGCAAGCCGCGCAAGCTGGACCTGCCGTTCAGCTATGACCCGGTGGCGCAGACCTGGCAGGCGTTCGATGCGCAAGCCGTGCCGCCGGGCGCCATCACGCGCGTGTCGGTGCGCGTCATCGATCCGCTCGGCCGTTCGGGCGACGCCACCTTGTCCAACCTTGTTTAGGAGAGGCGCATGACGACTCTGTACCAGCCGCCCGTCAATACCCTGGGCATCATGGCTCCCGTGCTGGGCCCGTGGTTCACCGGCGGCAACGCCATGCCGATACTGCCGGCGTTGCCGGGCCCGGCCAACCAGCCGACCCAGCTGCACGTGCCGGTGGCGCTGAACAATACCAACTGGCTGCCGCCCGCCACGGGCAATCTCAGCCTGTATTACGTGCAAAACAATGCGGTGCCGCCCGCGCTGGATACCCTGCGCAACATCGATGGCAACAACCCGTTTGCCGCCAACGGCATCTACGCGGGACAGAGCCGGCTGGTGGCGTGGTTCCGCCTGCTGCCGGAAGTCGAACAGCGGCTGCACCAGTGCCTGGCGCTGCTGCCGCCGCCGACCGCCGCCCCGCTGGGCGCGGCCGCGCCGGTGGCCGGCGTGCCGTCGCGGCCGCAGGTGCGCAGCTTCATGATGGTGTTCCCCAATGCGGTGGTCGGCACCGGCTTTATCGACGCCATGTTCAATGGCGCGCTCGATGGCGACGACGTGTTCGAGCGCATGAATTGCGTGGGGCTGGTGACGGCCGACGGCGTCAACGTCACGGGCAACATGGCGCTGCCGATGACGCATTTGCGCCGCCCCGGCGGCCAATCGCCCGATACCCTGGTGGCCAACATGACCGCGCAGGTGGACCTGTGGTGCTTCGACCGGCGCGGCCGGCCGATCGATCCGGGCGCGGTGGCGTGCTGGTGGTCGTGGCTGCTCAACTATGGCATTGGCGAAACGGCGCCAGGCAGTAACCAGTTCCAGTTGCTCGAGCCCAGCATCAACCCCGCCAACCTGGCCACGCCGGGCGCCGTGCTGGCCCCGCCGCCGGCGGCCGGCGCCCCGGCCAGCCTGCCGCACGTGGCCAACTTCGCGCCCGGGCTGACCGTGCATCTGGTCAATCCGCACGAAGGCGTGCTGGGCGCGCCATTCCTGTCGGTCGACGGCGATACCGCCGACACCAACAACGTGCAGCGCCTGACGTTGTCGGTGGGCGGCGCGGCCATTGCCAATCCGGCCGGCAGCCTGGCCGGCGGCGGCGCCGGCGGCAATATCGTGCTCAATTTCACGCCGCCGCCGGCGGTTTCGGTGCCGGCGCCGCCGGCCGGCTCGCCCAACGTGCCGTACAACCCGCCGGCCGACAATGCGCCGCTGGCGCGCATGGCCGTGCTGCCGGGCGGCCCGTATGCGCCGCCTGCCGCGGCCGGCCTGGCGCTGTGGCCGGGCGGGCCGCTGCACACCAACCTGACGCGCGACTTCGTGCGCGTGGCGGTGGTCGATGAAGAAGCGTTCCTGGTCGGCTACCGGCGCCGCCGCAGCGACAATGGCGCCGCCAATCCCGCGTTCCCGGACGCGGCCACGTTGAAGCCCGGGCAGCTGCGGCGCGAAATGGACCAGAACCGCCCCAGCACCCGCATCACCGTGGCGCCTTCGGCCGGGCCGGTGCTGCGCGCCACCAGCGGCGCGGTGGCGGCGGCCATGCTGACCTTGCCCAATGCGGCGGCCAATCCGGCCCGGCTGGTGCTGGGCGTGGCCGATACCGGGTGGGGCGCGCCAACGGCGCCGGCCGGGCTGGTGCCGGCCACCCCGGCGGGCGCCAGCCCGTTCCCGGGCGCGCTGGCCGATGCCGCCAATACGCCGCCCGCCGCGCTGGCCGTGGGCCAGTACCGCGTGCTGCCGCTGCAGGGCGATGGCGGCCAGGCGGCGGACCGCCAACTGGTACTGCTGGAAGTGAACCTGGGCGCGGCCTGCGCCGGCGCCAACGTGCGCGCCTGGCCGCTCGGGTTCGACCTGGCCACCGGCAACCATTTCCGCCTGTCCGGCGGCGCCGCCGTGGCGGGCCAGACCGGCATTGCGTTTGCCGTGCTGGCGTTGCCCAACGGCCTGGCCAATCCGGTCGGCCAGGTGCGCTTCGACCTGCAGGCCGTGATCCCGCGCACGCTGGCCGCCGGTGGCGGCGTGTGGACGCGCCGTTACGCGGCGCTGCCGTTCAACCGTCCCGCGGCGCTGGGCGGCGCGCCGGTGGCGGCCGGTGCGCTGGCCGGCGGCTGGGCGGTGTGTGAAACCGGGCTGACGGGCGCGACGCCGGCGTTGGCCCCCGGCAGCATTCCCGCCGGCGCCCACCTGGTGCAGACCGGCTCACCGGCCGTGCTGGTGGACCGCAACACGATCCCGGCCGCCAACCTGGTCGGCACGCTGGCCAATTACCTGACCGCCAACCCGACCGCGCTGCTGTCGCTGACGGAACCGGCGTTCGGCTCCACGGCTGACCGTGCCGACAACGTCGGCCGTCCATTGGCCAAGGCGCGCCCCAGCGTGCCGGCGCCCGGCGCGCAGCCGGGCGACTTGCCGCCGGGCCAGAGCGGCCCGGGCGGCGGCGTGCTGGGACTGGCCGGCAATGGCGTGCACTTGCTGGGGCGCGGCGCGGCCGAGGCGGGCTCCGCTTCGCTGCCGCTGGGCTTGATGAACCGGCACGAAGTCGTGGGCGCCTCGCTCGGCGCGGCCGCGCAGGCCGCCGTGATCGGCGCTGCGCCGCCCGCGCCATGGTCGCTGGAGCCGGCCACCAACCATTTCCTCGGCTATCCCGGCGTGCCGGCCTCGATCGAAGTGCATGGTACGGGCGCCGTGCTGTCGGGCGGGGCGGCCATCGCGGCCGGTGAATACGTGCGCGAACGCACGGCGGGGCTGGGCATTGCCGCGTTCCGCGGCGTGGCCGACCCGACCTTGCGCGGCTTGCTGATGCAGTCGGAAGTGGCGCTGGTGGCGGAAGCGTCGATGACGTTGCTGCCGCCCGCCGCCGCGGTCGCCGCACCGAGCCCCGTGGTGGCCGTGCTGCGCACCAGCGCCATGGGCGTGGAAGGCTTGCCGCTGGTGTGCCAGGCTATCCGCAACAACGGGTTTTACCCGACCCTGACCAACGTGCTCGACACGTTCTACGTGTGGCTCAACACCAATATCCCGGTGCCGCCCGGCATACCCGGCGGCGGTCCCGCGCCGGGCCAGCTGGGCACGTGGCTGAGCAACCAGAATCCGCCCGCCAACAATGCGCTGGCAGCGTGCCGCGCGCTGGACCGGCGCATCCAGAGCAGCGTCTTCGGCTCGCGCGAAGCGCTGTATTCGCTGCTGGGCGCGATCAACCGGGCGGAAGACCTGGTGTACATCGAGACGCCGGAACTGGACAACCTGGTGCTGCGCTGCGCCGATGGCGACCCGAATCCCGCGTCGGCGGAAAACGTCAGCCTGTGGCAGGTGCTGCTGGCGCGCTTGGCAGCGCGGCCCGGACTGCGCGTGGTGCTGTGCGTGTCGAGCCAGCCGGCGCCGGGTACGCCGCAGCGCTTGCGTGAAGTGCGCGACCAGTCGCTGCTGGACGCCGTCACGGCCGCGCGCACGGCGGCCGGGGCGCGCTTCGTGGTGTTTTCGCCCGGCGTCGGCGCGGGCCGCGCGCTGCGCCTGGCCAGCACCTCGGTGGTGGTGGATGACGCCTATGCGCTGACCGGCAGCACGCACCTGTCGCGCCGCGGCTTGAGCTGGGACTCGTCGCTGGCGGCCGCCGTGTTCGATGAAAACGTGGTCGACGGCCGTCCGGCCGACGTGCTGGCGTTCCGCAACCAGTTGCTGGCCGACCGCCTCGGCATTCCACTGGCGGCGGTGCCGATCGATGCGGCCGAGCTGGTGCGCGCCATCACCGACCTCGATGCGCAAGGCTCGACCCGGCTGTCGGCGGTACCGATCGTGCCGCCGGCCACCGCCGTCACGCCGCTCGACCAGGATGTCTGGCTGCCGGACGGCAGCCTGTCCAACGCCGAGCGCAGCGATTTGCCGGGCTGGTCGGCGCTGTTCCTGCAAAGCACTGCGCTGACCGACCCGGAACATGCGATAACGGAAGGCTAGCAACTTTCGCACAGGTGTGCTAAAGTGGCTTCATGGATACCCTGACCAGCAAAAGCGAAGCCACTTACAGCGCCATCGTGCAGGCCGCCTATGAAATGGCGGCCGCCGAGGGCATCGGCAAGGTGTCGCTGGGCGAGATTTCCAAACGGCTCGGCATCAGCAAGAGCGGCGTGTTTTCCCGGGTCGGGTCGCTCGAAGCGCTGCAGGAAGCCGTGCTCGACGAGTATGACCGCCGCTTTGCGCAGGATATCTTCCTGCCGTCGATGAAGCTGCCGCACGGCTTGCCGCGCCTGACCGCGCAAATCCAGGCGTGGATCCGGCGCTGCTGCGAAACCGGGCCGCGCACCGGCTGCCTGTACACGGCCGGCGCGTTTGAATTCGATGATCTGTCCGGCCCGTTGCGCGACCGCATCGAGCAGGGCGTGCTGCGCTGGCGCGCGTCGCTGCGCAAGACCGTGCTGCAGGCGGTGGAAGTGGGCCATTTGCGGCCCGATACCGATCCGGAACAGCTGGTGTTCGAGATCTATTGCCTGATCGTTGGCTTGTTGCACGATGCGCGCTTCATGCGCGACCCTTCCACGCTGAAGCGGATTTCCGTGGCCTATGGCCGCCTGATTTCGACGTATAAAAGTTTTACGTATCAAGAGTGAAGGTTGCCGGGCCATGGGTCCGGCATTTTTTTCAATTAATTTCGCACGGGTGTGCGAAACAAGGAGCGCATCATGACCAAGGTTGTGTTTGTTACCGTCGTCGCATTCTTCCTGCTGTTTAACCGCAGCTTTGCGCAAGCGCTGCAATCGCTGCCCGATTCGAACGACGACTTCGGCGCGGTGTGATCATGGACCCCGTCGAGTTTTATTTCGATTTTGCCTCACCCTACGGCTATTTTGCGTCCACCTGCATCGACGAGCTGGCGGCGCGCCACGGC
This sequence comes from uncultured Pseudoduganella sp., assembly GCA_966211685.1. Taxonomy (GTDB): domain Bacteria; phylum Pseudomonadota; class Gammaproteobacteria; order Burkholderiales; family Burkholderiaceae_D; genus Rugamonas. The sequence goes on along the minus strand of CBIHOX010000112.1, from coordinate 13,976 downwards.
CGCACGGTGCGCTGGCATCCGGTCATGCTGGGGGCCATGCTGCAGGCCACCGGCAGTACGCCGCTGCCGCTGGTGCCGATCAAGGGCGACTACGTGCGGCACGATATCCGTCGCACGGCGCGCCAGCACGGCATAGCCTACCGCCAGCCGGACGCGTTCCCGGCCTTGCTGCTGGCGCCGGGCCGCGCCATGCTGTGGATACGGCTGCAATATGGCGAGGAATTGGCGGTGCGGTTCGCGAAGCGCTGCTACCACGCATATTTTGCCGAGCGGGCGCCGCTGGCGGACGCCGCCACCGTGTGCCGGCTGGCCGGGGAAATCGGCGTGGTGGAAGAAGCGCTGGCCGCCGCGCTGCTGTCGGACGAGGTAAAGGCGCTGTTCAAGCAGGAAACCGGGCAGGCGCTGGCGCGCGGCGTGTTCGGCGTGCCGTTCGTGATTGCCGATGGCGAGCCGTTCTGGGGTTTCGACCGCTTCGGCCAGCTCGAAGCGTGGCTGGCGGGACGGGGCGCATCGTGGCGCTACTGGGCGCGCAAGGCGCGCGGGCCGGTAGGGGCGAAGTGGAAAACCGTGAAAGCGGATGCGGTGGCGCATGAGGCGGGCTGATCCCGCTCATCACGCTCCCATGCATTTCGTGCCTTTGTTTCCACAGTTCGTCCGAATGTGCGCGCGCCGGGGCGCTCGGCCCGATACAGTGCAGGCTCCACCAATCTTTACTCGAGGCTTGCATGACGATCACGGTAACCCGCCGCCTTGGCGCCGCCAGCGCGCTGCTGTTTTCCCTGCTGCTGGGCGCGGCCCACGCGCAACCGGCCGCGCCGGACCTGGAAAGCCGCCGCGCGGCATTGAATGCGCTGATCCAGGAACAGTGGGAACACACCATGAAGAACAGCCCGGAATGGGCTTCGCTGCTGGGCGACAAGCGCTATAACGACCGCTGGTCGGATTTCTCGCAGGCCGGCATCGATGCCGACAACCAGGCGGCGGCAGCCTTCCTCAAGCGCTTCGAAGCCATCGATACCACGGGTTTCCCACTGCAGGAAAAACTCAACCGCGACCTGATGGTGCGCGAGCTGCGCAAGAACGTCGATGGCGCGCGTTTCCGCGACTGGGAAATGCCGCTGGCGCAAAATTCCGGCGTGCACCTCGATATCCCGATGGTGGTGTCGGCGCTGCCGTTCGAGACCGTCAAGGATTACGAGGATTACATTGCGCGCCTGCACAAGTTGCCGCAACTGTTCGCGCAAACCCGCATCCAGATGGAAAAGGGCGTCAAGGATGGCCTGATGCCGCCCAAGTTCCTGATCCCGAAGATCGCCAAACAGTGCGAAGATGTGGCGGCCATGAAACCGGCCGAATCGCCGTTTGCCGAACCGCTCAAGAAATTCCCGGCTGACTTTTCCGCCGCCGACAAGGCGCGCCTGAGCCGCGACATCCTGGCCGCCGTGCAAAAGGACGTGGCGCCGGCATACAAGCAGCTGGGCGCCTACGTGAAGACGCGCTACCTGCCGCATGGCCGCAAGGACGTCGGCATGTGGTCGCTGCCGGACGGCGCGGCGCGCTACAGCTTCAAGGCCAAACACGCCACCACCACTGACATGACGCCGGAGGAAATCCACCAACTGGGCTTGTCGGAAGTCGCGCGCATCGAAGGGCAGATGCTGCAGGTGGCGCAAAAGCTCGGCTACAAGGATTTGAAGTCGTTCAACAAGGCGCTCGACGCCAATCCCGCGCTGCATCCGAAATCGCGCCAGGAAATCATCGACCTGTACCAGAAATACACGGACCAGATGTATGCGCAATTGCCGCAGCAATTCGGCATCCTGCCGAAGGCCAAAGTGGAAATCAAGCCGGTCGAGGAATTCCGTGAAAAAGGCGCGTCCGGCGCCGCTTACCTGGGCGGATCGCCCGATGGCAAGCGGCCCGGCCGCGTGATGGTCAACACCGGCGACTTCGCCAAGCGCTCGACGACCAGTATTGAAACCACGGCCTTGCACGAAGGCGTGCCGGGCCACCACATGCAGATTTCCATTGCCCAGGAAATCGATGGCTTGCCGATGTTCCGCCAGCAGGGCAATTACACGGCCTATGCGGAAGGCTGGGCGCTGTATTCGGAACGCCTGGGCGAGGAACTCGGTTTCTTCAAGGACCCGTACAGCTACTATGGCCACCTGCAGGATGAAAGGCTGCGCGCGATCCGCCTGGTGGTCGATACCGGCCTGCATTACAAGAAGTGGACGCGCCAGCAGGTGGTGGATTTCTTCCATGACCATTCCGGCATCGAGGAAGTCGAAGTGCAGAGCGAGACCGACCGCTACATCGTGTGGCCGGGCCAGGCGCTGGGCTACAAGATCGGCCAGCTGAAAATCCTGGCGCTGCGCGATTACGCGAAGCAGGAACTCGGCCCGCGTTTCGACATCCGCAAGTTCCACGACCAGGTGCTGGGCGCGGGGGCGTTGCCGATGGATGTGCTGGAAGCGCAGATCAAGGGCTGGGTGGCGGCGGAGAAGGGGAACGCGACGGCGCAGCAGTGATGGCAGTGGCGTCATGCATGCGATGGTGGATTACGCGCGTTCCGCGCTGATCCCCCTACAGCTACAGCTTGCGGCGCATGATGTAGGCCGGATTAGCGCGCAGCGCGTAATCCGGCATGACTGCGCCGGCATTACGCCTTTTTCTTCTTCGGCGCCAGCGCCGGCAACAGCGGCACCAGGTATTTGCCGGTCACGCTGTCCGGGTTGGCCGCCACCTCTTCCGGCGAACCGGTGGCGACGATGCGACCGCCGCCGGCGCCGCCTTCCGGCCCCAGGTCGACGATCCAGTCCGCGGTCTTGATGACATCGAGGTTGTGCTCGATGATGGCCAGGGTATTGCCCTGGTCGCGCAGGCGGTGGATGACTTTCAGCAGGAGGTCGATGTCGTGGAAGTGCAGGCCGGTGGTCGGTTCATCGAGGATGTACAGGGTACGGCCGGTATCGCGCTTGGACAATTCCAGCGACAGCTTCACGCGCTGCGCCTCGCCGCCCGACAGGGTGGTGGCGCTCTGGCCCAGCTTGATGTAGCCCAGACCCACGTCCAGCAGGGTTTGCAGCTTGCGGGCGATCAGCGGCACCGGCTTGAAGAATTCATGCGCGTCTTCCACCGTCATGTCCAGCACTTCGGTGATGTTCTTGCCCTTGTATTGCACTTCCAGCGTTTCGCGGTTGTAGCGCTTGCCGTGGCACACGTCGCACGGCACGTACACGTCCGGCAGGAAGTGCATTTCCACCTTGATCACGCCATCGCCCTGGCACGCTTCGCAGCGGCCGCCCTTGACGTTGAACGAGAAACGCCCGGCGCTGTAGCCGCGCTCCTTCGCGGTCGGCACCGTGGCGAACAAATCGCGGATCGGCGTGAACAGGCCGGTGTAGGTGGCGGGATTCGAGCGCGGCGTGCGGCCGATCGGCGCCTGGTCGACGGCAATCACCTTGTCGAAGTGTTCCAGGCCGCTGATGGATTCGTGCGGCGACGGTTCCGTCTGCGAACCATACAGGTGGCGCGACAGCGCCGGGTACAGCGTATCGTTGATCAGCGACGATTTGCCGGAACCGGACACGCCGGTGATGCACGTCATCAGGCCGACCGGCAATTGCAGCGTGACGTTCTTCAGGTTGTTGCCGGTCGCGCCGGTGATCACCAGCTGGCGCTCTTCGTCGAACGGGTGGCGCTTTTTCGGCACTTCGATTTTCTTCGCGCCCGACAGGTATTGCGACGTCAGCGATTCCTTGTTTTTCAGGATGTCCTTGAGCGGGCCGGCGGCAATCACGTCGCCGCCATGCACGCCGGCGCCCTTGCCCATGTCGACGATGTAGTCGGCGGTACGGATCGCGTCTTCATCGTGTTCCACCACCAGCACCGAGTTGCCGATGTCGCGCAAGTGTTTCAGGGTATCGATCAGGCGGTCGTTGTCGCGCTGGTGCAGGCCGATCGACGGTTCGTCGAGCACGTACATCACGCCGGTCAGGCCGGAACCGATTTGCGACGCCAGGCGGATGCGCTGCGCTTCGCCGCCGGACAGGGTATCGGCGCTGCGGTCCAGCGACAGGTAATCGAGGCCCACGTTGTTCAGGAACGTCAGGCGCGACACGATTTCCTTGATCACGCGGTCGGCGATTTCCTTCTTGGCGCCGGCCAATTCCAGGCCTTCGAAATAATCGAGGCAATCGCGTAGCGGCTTTTTCGCGATTTCATAAATCGCCCGCTCATGCTTGCCCATGCCGACCTTCACGTAGCGCGCTTCGATGCGCAGGCGCGCGCCGGCGCACGACGGGCATTCCTTTTCGTTGATGAACTTGGCCAGTTCTTCCTTGACGGCCATGGAATCGGTTTCGCGGTAGCGGCGCGCCAGGTTGTTCACCACGCCCTCGAACGTGTGTTCCTTGACCACGGCGCGGCCGCGTTCATTGATATACGTAAAAGGGATCGATTGCTTGCCCGAGCCCTGCAAGATCACGTCGCGCGCGGATTTCGGCAATTGCTCGAACGGCGTGTCGAGGTCGAATTCAAAGTAGGCGGCCAGCGCCGTCAACATCTGGAAATAAAACTGGTTGCGGCGGTCCCATCCCTTGATGGCGCCCGACGCCAGCGACAGGTTCGGGAACGCGACGATGCGCTTGGGATCGAAGAATTCAATGTGGCCCAGGCCGTCGCACTCGGGGCAGGCGCCCATCGGGTTATTGAATGAAAACAGGCGCGGTTCCAGTTCCTGCAGCGAATAGCCGCAAGTGTTGCAGGCGAACTTGTTGGAATACACGTGCTCCTTGCCGGTATCCATTTCATACGCCACGGCGCGGCCATCGGCCAGGCGCAGCGCGGTTTCAAAACTTTCCGCCAGCCGCTGCTTGATGTCGGCATTGACTTTCACGCGGTCGATCACGACGTCGATCGTGTGCTTTTCCGTCTTTTTCAACTTCGGCAAGTCGTCGGCGTCATAAATCTTCGCGTCGTGGGTGCCGCTCTGGATGCGGAAGCGCACGAAGCCTTGCGCCTGCATCTGTTCGAACAAGTCCACGTGTTCGCCCTTGCGGTTGGCCACCACCGGCGCCAGGATCATCAGCTTTGTGCCTTCCGGCATGGCCAGCACGGCGTCGACCATCTGCGATACCGATTGCGCGGCCAGCGCATTTTCCGGGTGGTCCGGGCAATACGGCGTCCCGACGCGCGCATACAACAGGCGCAGGTAATCGTGGATTTCCGTCACGGTGCCGACCGTGGAACGCGGGTTGTGCGAGGTGGCCTTCTGTTCAATGGAAATCGCCGGCGACAAGCCTTCGATCAAATCCACGTCCGGCTTTTCCATCAATTGCAGGAATTGGCGCGCATAGGCCGACAGCGATTCCACGTAGCGGCGCTGGCCTTCGGCGTACAGCGTGTCGAACGCCAGCGACGATTTGCCGGAGCCGGACAAGCCTGTAATGACGATCAGCTTGTTGCGGGGCAGGTCGAGGTTGATGTTTTTCAGGTTGTGCGTGCGAGCGCCGCGGACGCGGATGTATTCCATGTGCTGTGCCTGGAGGGTAAAGGTGGCCAAAAGATCGAACCCGGTACTATAGCCGGGTTTGCCCCGCGCCGCCGCGCGTCCCTTGATGTGGAACAGGCGCACACGTGGCAAATACTGTATATAATACCAGTGTTCAGCCTGCGGTGCGCGCCGCCCCAACAATTTATCGGGGGCGGTAGGCGTTGGCTTATAATCGCTGTCTACGCAAATCCAGCCCGCCCGTTTGCAAGTGTTCCACAAGGGGCGGCCGCAGTTCAACAGGAGCTATTCATGGCATCAGTTAATAAAGTCATCATCGTCGGCAATCTGGGCCGTGATCCGGAAATCCGCTACATGCCGAGTGGTGATGCCATCGCCAACATCGCCGTGGCGACGTCGTACAAGTCGAAAGACCGCAACACCGGCGAACAAAAAGAACAAACCGAATGGCACCGTATTTCCTTCTTCGGCCGCCTGGCGGAAATCGTCGGCCAATACCTGAAGAAAGGTTCGTCGGTGTACGTGGAAGGCCGCCTGCAAACCCGTAAATACACGGACAAGGATGGCGTCGAGAAATACGCGACCGACATCATCGCGGAAAACATGCAAATGCTGGGCGGCCGTTCCGGCGGCATGGGCGGCGGCGACGCCATGGATGACGGCGGCTACGACGCCCCGGTATCGCGACCTGCGCCACGCCCGCAGCCACAGCAAGCCGCCCCGGCCCCGCGCCCGGCAGCGCGCCCGGCGCCGAACTTCTCGGATATGGATGACGATATTCCGTTCTAAGTTCAGTTGGACTACAGTATGAGCTGAAAAGGCCTCGTAACTTTTTGTTTGCGAGGCTTTTTTTTTGCATTAATTGTGCGGCAAATTGGGCCGTGAATATCAAGTTGTTCGGAGGTCGATGGATGCGCAGCGCGGCTGAATTGCTGGACGAACTTAATGCGGTGGATGAATCTACCCGTATTGAGGCTAAACGTGCCAGCGATGTGGGCAAGTCCATCATGGAAACGGTCATCGCCTTCGCTAACGAACCTGGACTCGATGGTGGTTATTTATTGTTAGGAGTAGATTGGGCGCTCAACGACAAAGGCGACACGGTTTATCATGCTGTCGGCTTGCCAGCACTAGATAAAGTCCAACGAGACTTGGCTAGTCAGTGTGCCAACATGCTTAATGTGTCGTTACGGCCCGAAATGCAGTTGGAGCAAGTCGACGGGCACGTTGTATTAGTTGTGTACATTCCTGAAGCTGACGTCACCCATAAACCTGTGTATAAAAAAGCCACTGGTCTTCCGGGTGGCGCATTGCGACGCATAGGGTCGAGTGACCAGCGCTGTGTGGACGAAGATCTATGGGTATTGCGTGGTGAAAGCCAGCCGCTGCATGGGCCTGATTCCAGTATTTTGCCAGATGCTAGAATGGATGACTTCGATCCCGTTGCTGTTGGTGCTTACCGACGTGACCGCGCGCGCATTAACCCGCAAGCAGAAGAGCTTGCTTACAGCGATGAAGATATGTTTGAAGCGTTGGGTGCGATGCGTCGCGTTGATGGGGCTTTACGCCCCACGCTGGCGGGTATCGTGTTGTTTGGTAAGCCGCTGGCGCTGCGCCGGCTGTTGCCGATGATACGTATCGACTATATTCGGGTGCCTGGCAATGAATGGGTAGAAGATCCAGAGAATCGCTTCCAATCCATCGACATCCGTAAGCCTCTGCTATTGGCGCTACCTCAGGCTGAGGCTAGTATTATCGATGAATTGCCCAAAGGCTTTCGCTTACCTGAGGGGCAGTTACAGAGCGTTCAAGAGCCTATTTTACCCCGTAAGGTCATTCGGGAGGCTTTGGCAAACGCGGCTATGCATCGCAACTATACATTACATAGCCCTACGCAAATTATTCGATACAGTAACCGTATCGAAATTCGCAATGTTGGATCTTTCCAACATACCTTCGGCGGATGCGCAAACAATTGACGCAGCTTGCAACCCAGAGCATGCAACCTTACCGTTAGAGGTTGCAACCTTGCTTGCAACCTTGCAGGGCCGGGTTAGCGGAGAAGTACTACGGCATGGGATACGGCGCCTTTGCGCGTGGTCCCCTCAAACGGCTGATCAGCTTGCAACCTTACTGGGTAAGGATCGAAATTACTTACGTAATAAGCATTTAATACCGATGGTTCGCGAGCGCCAATTGCGTTTCTTGTATCCCGAAAGCGCTAAACATCCCCATCAAGCCTATGTGACTGACGAAGCCTGAGCGTGTACAAGCAGGAAATGGTCAACTGTACTTAGATGACTTGACCGGTAGCTAAAGCCCAAGCGACTACTGTTCACTCCAACCCATACTTCGCCAATATCTTCCGGCCAATCCCCTCGGCCGCCATCGCGTCGGCTGCGCGTTTGAAGACTTGTACGTCGCCGGCCGTGAAATCCAGCGAGCCGGCCAGCCAGGCCGTGGTGGTGCGCACCGGGGCGCTGAGGTCGAAATCGGCTTCGGCGCCGCGGCTGCGCAGCGAGGCGCGGATGATGTTGAGCTCGCCGAATGACGCATCGGCCATGCCGGCCACCAGGAAACGGTGGACTTCCTCGATCGATCGCGCTTCCACCACCTGCTCATAGCCCAGTTCCCGCAACATCACGATTTGCGCGGCGCCGCGCAGGATGGCGATGCGCGCCTGCTTCATGTTGCCGGGCTGGTGGGTGTCGAAGCGCTTGCCGCGCGGGGCGACAAAGACATAGTGTTCGTCGAACAGCGGCGCCAGCCAGCGGAATTGCGCTTCGCGCTCCGGCAGCCGGGTCAGCGGATAGATGGCCGTGGCCGCCATGGTGGTGGCTAAAAATACGGCGCGGCGCCAGGGCACGAAGTCGGTATGGGGCGCCAGCCCGGCCCGTTTGCACAGTTCCGCCACGATTTCCTGCAGCGCGCCGGGGTGCGTAGGCTGGTTTTCATGCACCAGGCCCGGCAAGTGCGTGGTGACGATGCGCATGGCCGCCAGCGGCGCGGCGCCGGCGTGGGGCAGGGTGGCGCCAAGGGTGGCAAGGGTCAAAAACGAACGGCGCTTCATGGTGTTGGCGAGGGTAGCACTTTCCACTCCGTGGCGACAGCCGGACGGGCCTCTATATAGTGCACTGTGCCGCGATGCGACAGCGAAACCGCGAACAGGGGCGGGAAATGCTGACTGTTTGTCATCTGGCCGTGACATTTCCTACCTAAAATTAATGTGTCATTCTGGCTAGTCACTTCGTAAATGACAGCTTGTCACTTGCATGCTTGCCTAGTTGCAGGCCCGATACAAACGGTAAAAAGGTGCTTCCGGGAAAATTTTCCATGGGGCACATACGTTATACTCGTAATTGCGTCTCGTAAACTTTAGTCACCGAAAAGTTTACTTAACGAAAGCCTTGGGCCGGTCGCTTTGTACTTGGCGCACCGCCGAATGCGGGCTGAACTGCCCACTTTTGTTTACTAAAGTAAACCGCGCTGTTGTCGTTAAGAATGAAAAGCGGAGTCTTCGGCGACTGGTTTCAGCAGCAGTTTGATCAAGAATTCAGCAAGACCTTTTAATCATCGATAGGGAATGGGGCGAGACAGCTCCAATTCGTGTCCACTCAGAGTTCTGTAGTACCCCTAGGAGAATGAAATGAGCATCGTCACCAGCTTGACTACGTTGCAGATTGCTAATTTGTCGACTTTGCAGATTGCCGGTCTGGCTACCGCCGATATCGCAGGTCTGAACACCGACCAGTTCGGTGCCCTGACCACGGATCAAATGGGGGTCTTCACTACTGCGCAAATCCCTGCCTTTACCTCGAACCAGCTGGCCAATGCGCTGTCGACCGCGCAAGCCGCCGCCATGACGTCCACCCAGTTGAGCGCGATGACCAGCTCCCAGGCTGCCGCGCTCAATTCCGATGCGCTGGCCGCACTGGAAACGTCGGACATCGTCGGCTTCAAGACCACCGCCATCGCCGCGCTGAAATCGTCGCAGCTGGCTGCCCTGACCACCGACCAGGTCAGCGCGCTGGGCACCAACCAGGTTGCCGCCCTCAATACGCTGCAATTGTCGACCGGACTGGCGACCAACCAGATCGTGGCCCTGACGTCGTCGCAGGCCGCCGCGCTGAGCTCGCTGCAAGTATCGGCCCTGTCGTCCGATTCCATCGCCGCCATGGAAACGGATGACTTCTCCGCATTGAAAACGTCGGCCATTGCCGGCCTGAAAACGGTGCAGCTGACCGCGCTGACCACCGACCAGATTGTTTCGCTGAATACGCAACAGGTTTCCGCCCTGGGCAGCGTCCAGGTTGGCGCACTGGCCACCAACGTGCTGGCCGCGATGGAAACCAACGACCTGGCTGCGATGAAGAGCAACGCCATCGTCGGCCTGACGTCCGACCAAGTTGCCGCCTTGACCACCGACCAGGTTGGCGCATTGACCAATGGCCAGGTCAGCGCCCTGACCACCAACCAGCTGGCCAACGGCTTGCAGACCAATCAAGTCGCTGCCTTGACTTCCAGCCAGTTGGGCGCGCTGTCGACCACCCAGTTTGCCTCGCTGTCGTCCGACGCGATTGCCGCGATTGAAACCACCGACCTGGCCGGCTTGAAGTCGACCCAGATCGCCGCACTGAAAACCGTCCAGGCCGCCGCGCTGACGACCGACCAGGTTGCCAACCTGGGCACCAACCAGGTGGCCGCCCTGACCACCAACGTACTGGCCAACGCCCTGAACACGGCGCAAATCGTGGCGCTGAACAGCGCCCAGGCTGCCGTGTTGAGCTCGTCGCAAGTGGCTGCCCTGTCGTCCGATTCGCTGGCCGCGATGGAAACGGATGACTTCTCGGTCTTGAAAACGTCGGCGATTGCCGGCTTGAAGACCGCGCAACTGTCCGCACTGAACACCAGCCAGGTCGTCTCGATGTCGAGCGCCCAGGTTGCCGCGCTGAGCAGCGCGCAAATGGCCGGCTTCAGCACTGCCGCCATCGCCGCGATGGAATCGAACGACCTGTCGGCCCTGAAATCGAGCGCCCTGGTCGGTTTGACGTCCGACCAGATCGCCGCCATCACCACCGACCAGATCGGCGGCCTGACCACCGCGCAAATGGCTGCGCTGACGACCAACCAGCTGGCCAACGGCATGTCGACGCTGCAAGTCCAGGCGCTGGCGTCGAATCAGCTGGGCGCGCTGTCGACCACGCAATTCTCGTCGCTGACTTCCGACCAGATCGCCGCGATTGAAACGTCCGACATCGCCGCCCTGAAGACCACCGTCATTGCCGCCCTGAAGACCGTGCAAGTGGCCGGCCTGACCACCGACCAGATCGGCGCCATGGGTACCAACCAGGCTGCCGCGCTGACCACCAATGCGCTGGCCAATGGCTTCAACACCGCCCAGATCGTGGCGCTGACCACGGCCCAGGCTGCCGTGCTGAGCTCCACGCAAGTGGCCAACCTGACGTCCGACCAGGTCGCCGCGCTGGAAAGCGATGACCTGGCCGCGTTGAAAACGTCGGCGATTGCCGGCCTGAAGACCGCGCAACTGTCGGCCCTCGATACCGCGCAAGTGGTGGCCCTGACCACCGCCCAGGCAGCGGCGCTGTCCAGCGCCCAGATGGCCGGTTTCAACACCGCCGCGCTGGCCGCGATGGAAACCAATGACCTGGCCGCGCTGAAGACCAATGCGATTGCCGGTTTGACGTCCGACCAGGTGGCCGCCATCACGACCGACCAGATCGGTGCGATGACGTCGTCGCAAGTGGGCGCCATGACCACCAGCCAGCTGGCCAACGGCCTGTCGACCCTGCAGGTGCAGGCCCTGACCTCGACCCAGCTGGGCGCGCTGTCGACCACGCAATTCTCGTCGCTGACCTCCGACCAGATCGCCGCGATTGAAACGTCCGACATCATCGGCCTGAAGACCACCGTCATCGCCGCACTGAAGACCGTGCAAGTGGCCGGCCTGACGACCGACCAGATCGCCAACCTGGGCACCAACCAGGTTGCCGCGCTGACCACCAATGCGTTGGCCAATGGCTTCGCCACCAACCAGATCGTGGCCCTGAGCACGATGCAGGCTGCCGTGCTGAGCTCGTCGCAAGTGGCCAACCTGACCTCCGACCAGGTTGCCGCGCTGGAAAGCGATGACCTGGCTGCCCTGAAAACGTCGGCGATTGCCGGCCTGAAGACCGCGCAACTGTCGGCCCTCGATACCGCGCAAGTGGTGGCCCTGACCACGGCCCAGGCAGCAGCGCTGTCGAGCGCCCAGATGGCCGGCTTCAGCACCGCCGCGATTGCCGCGATGGAAACCAACGACCTGGCCGCGCTGAAGACCAATGCGATTGCCGGTTTGACCTCCGACCAGGTGGCCGCCATCACGACCGACCAGATCGGCAACATGACGTCGTCGCAGATCGCCGCCATGACCACCAGCCAGATCGCCAACGGCCTGACCACCGCGCAAGTGGTGGCCATGACCTCGACCCAGCTGGCCGGCTTGAACACCGTCCAGTTCAGCTCGCTGACCTCCGACCAGGTTGCCGCGATCGAGACCACCGACATCATCGGCCTGAAGACCACCGTCATCGCCGCACTGAAGACCGTGCAAGTGGCCGGCCTGACGACCGACCAGATCGCCAACCTGGGCACCAACCAGGTTGTCGCGCTGACCACCAACGCGCTGGCCAATGGCTTCAACACCGCGCAGATCGTGGCCCTGAACAGCGCCCAGGCTGCCGTGCTGAGCTCCACGCAAGTGGCCAACCTGACGTCCGACCAGGTCGCCGCGCTGGAAAGCGATGACCTGGCTGCGTTGAAAACGTCGGCGATTGCCGGCTTGAAGACCTCGCAACTGTCGGCCCTGGATACCGCGCAAGTGGTGGCCCTGACCACCGCCCAGGCTGCCGCGCTGTCGAGCAGCCAGATGGCCGGCTTCAGCACCGCCGCGATTGCCGCGATGGAAACCAATGACCTGGCTGCGCTGAAGACCAATGCGATTGCCGGTTTGACCTCCGACCAGGTGGCCGCCATCACGACCGACCAGATCGGCAACATGACGTCGTCGCAGATCGCCGCCATGACCACCAGCCAGATCGCCAACGGCCTGACCACCGCGCAAGTGGTGGCCATGACGTCGACCCAGCTGGCCGGCTTCAACACGGTGCAGTTCAACGCGCTGACCTCCGACCAGGTCGCCGCGATTGAAACGTCCGACATCATCGGCCTGAAGACCACGGTCATTGCCGCCCTGAAGACCATCCAGGTGGCTGGCCTGACGTCCGACCAGATCGGCGCGCTGGGCACCAACCAGGCTGCCGCGCTGACCACCAACGCGCTGGCCAACGGCTTCAACACCGCCCAGATCGTGGCCCTGAACACGGCCCAGGCTGCGGTGCTGAGCTCGTCGCAAGTCGCGTCGTTGACCTCCGACCAGGTCGCCGCGCTGGAAAGCGATGACCTGGCGGTATTGAAGACGTCCGCGATTGCCGGCCTGAAGACCGCGCAACTGTCGGCCCTGAACACCGCGCAAGTGGTGGCCCTGACCACCGCCCAGGCAGCAGCCCTGTCGAGCAGCCAGATGGCCGGCTTCAACACCGCCGCAATTGCCGCGATGGAAACCAACGACCTGGCCGCGCTGAAGACCAATGCGATTGCCGGTTTGACCTCCGACCAGGTGGCCGCCATCACGACCGACCAGATCGGCAACATGACGTCGTCGCAGATCGCCGCCATGACCACCAACCAGATCGGCAACGGCCTGACCACCGCACAAGTGGTGGCCATGACGTCGACCCAGCTGGCCGGCTTCAACACGGTACAGTTCAACGCGCTGACCTCCGACCAGATCGCCGCGATCGAGACCACCGACATCGTCGGACTGAAGACCACGGTGATTGCCGCACTGAAGACCGTGCAAGTGGCCGGCCTGACGACCGACCAGATCGCCAACCTGGGCACCAACCAGGTTGCCGCCCTGACCACGAACGCGCTGGCCAATGGCTTTGCCACCAACCAGATCGTGGCCCTGAGCACGACGCAAGCTGCCGTCCTGAGCTCGTCGCAAGCCGCGGCGCTGACGTCCGACCAGGTTGCCGCGCTGGAAAGCGATGACCTGGCGGTACTGAAAACGTCGGCGATTGCCGGCCTGAAGACCGCGCAACTGTCGGCCCTGAACACCGCGCAAGTGGTGGCCCTGACCACCGCCCAGGCAGCAGCCCTGTCGAGCAGCCAGATGGCCGGCTTCAACACCGCCGCAATTGCCGCGATGGAAACCAACGACCTGGCCGCGCTGAAGACCAATGCGATTGCCGGTTTGACCTCCGACCAGGTGGCCGCCATCACGACCGACCAGATCGGCAACATGACGTCGTCGCAGATCGCCGCCATGACCACCAACCAGATCGGCAACGGCCTGACCACCGCGCAAGTGGTGGCCATGACGTCGACCCAGCTGGCCGGC
>CBIHOX010000111.1:0-20495 GCA_966211685.1 uncultured Pseudoduganella sp. | reverse complement strand
CCGGCATGCTGGGCGTGACGTTCTTCGGCCTGTTCCTGACGCCGGTGTTCTACGTGCTGCTGCGCACGCTGGCGCAAAAAATGACCAAGAAATCCCATGCGGCCGCCCCGGTGGCCGCTGAACTGGAAGGGAGCAAATAATGAATGCAACCGCGTCCATGATCATCAAAGGCGTGGCACCCCTGATGGCGGCATTGCTGCTGACGGCGTGCGCCGCCCCTGAATTCAGGCAGCCGGCGATTGCCACACCGGCCGCTTTCAAGGAATCGCAAACCGCGCCGGCCCAGGCCGGGACTGGCGGCGTGGTGACAGCCGCCGACGGCACGCGCTGGAAACAGGCGCAGCCTGCCGAACAGCAGGCGCGCGGCGAGTGGTGGCTGGCCTTCAACGATCCGGCCCTGAACGGCCTGATCGCCGAAGCCACCAGGGCCAACGCCAACCTGGCCGTGGCGGCGGCGCGCGTGAAGCAGGCGCGCGCCATTGCCGGCATTGCCGAATCGGCGCGCATTCCCCAGGTCGGCGTCGGCGTGGGGGCGCAGCGCGCCCGGGCATCGAGCCAGTCGCTGGGCCTGCCTGCCGGCGCCGCGGTGGCGCCGCAAACGTCGTACAGCGCCAGCCTGACGGCCAGCTATGAAGTCGACTTGTTCGGCCGCGTTTCGTCCGATATCGCCGCCAGTCGCAGCGACGCCGCCGCCACGGAAGCCAATTACCGCTCCGTGTTGCTGGCGTTGCAGGCCGACGTGGCGCAGGCATATTTCCGCCTGCGCGCCACCGACGCCGAACTGGCGACCCTGGAACAGACCGTGCGGCTGCGCGAGGAAAACGTCAAGGTCAACCAGCGCCGCTTCGATTTGGGCGACATTGGCGAATTCGACCTGTCGCGCGCCAAGACCGAGCTGGCCACGTCGCGCGCCGAAGCCATTGGCCTGCAGCGCCAGCGCGTGACCACCGAACATGCGCTGGCCGTACTGCTCGGCCAGCCGGCCGCCAGCTTCACCGCCGGCGTCTCGCCGCTGCAGGAATCGGCGCTGCTGCCGTCGATCCCGGCCGGCCTGCCGTCGTCGCTGCTGGAGCGCCGGCCCGACATCGTGGCGGCGCAGCGCGCGATGGAAGCGGCCAACGCCCGCATCGGCGTGGCCCGTTCGGCCATGTTCCCGGCGCTGACCATCAGCGCCAATGGCGGCGGCGCGGCCGGCACGTTTGCCGACGTGTTCAAGTGGAGCAGCCGCTCGTGGATGCTGGGCGCGCTGATGTCGATGCCGCTGCTCGACGGTGGGCGCAACAGCAACAACGTGGCGCGCAGCGAAGCGGCGCTGGAGGAATCCGTGGCCAGCTACCGCAACAGCGTATTGAATGCGTTTGCCGAGGTGGAAGACAACCTGGCCGGCTTGCGCATCCTGTCGGGCCAGACCCGGGAAATCGACGATGCACTGGTATCGGCGCGCCGCTCGGCCGACCTGGCGCAAAAACTGTACACGGCCGGCCGGTCCAGCTACCTGGACTTGCTGGACGCGCAGCGCAACCTGGCCCAGGTCGAGCGTAACGCGGTGCAGTTGCGCGGCAGCCGCGCCGTCACGACGGTGGCGCTGATCCGCTCGCTGGGCGGCGGCTGGGATGGCGCCGGCGCGAAATAACAACACGGTTGCCAGGCGCTGGTAACCTGAAGGACGGCAGGCTTCGGCCTGCCGTTTTGCGTTTTGGGATGTTATATACGGTTGCGTGCGCGGGCGCGCGGAAGCAGGCAGGCGTGCCGGAATGTCAATTTTGCGCTACAGTAAATGCTTCCTGGTTTCGCGGCGCCTTCATGAAAGTCAAAACCCATCTGGTGTTGCTGGTCGTGGTCGTGCTGACGCCGGTGATCGTGTTTTCCGCCCTGGTGCTGAATCTGCTGGTGACACGCGAGCGGGAAGCGGCCATGCGCAGCATGCACGAACTGGCGCGCGCCGCCGTGCTCTCGCTCGATGCGCAAATGATGCGCGCCGAAGCCGGCGCGCGGGCGCTGGCGTCATCCCCCAGCCTGGCGCGCGAGGATTTTGCCGCGTTTTACCGCGAAGCGCGGGCCGCGGTGGGGCAGGGGCCGCTGTATGTGTCGCTGCTCGACGTGCATGGCAACCAGGTGCTCAATACCGCGCAGCCGTATGGCGTGCCGTTGCCGCCGCCAACGGGTGCAGCCTTGGTCGCCGTGCGCGACGTGCTGGCCGGCGGGCGTCCGCGCGTGTCGGACTTGATGCCGGGCGGCGCCAACGGGCAATTCCAGGTAGCGATGGACATCCCCGTCGCGGCGGCCAGCGGCAGCCGCTATGTCCTGGAGGTGTGGCTGCACGCGCGCGATTTGTCCGCGCAGTTGCCGGCCGGGGGCGTGCCGCGCGGCTGGCTGATTTCCGTGCTGGACCGCAATGGTGTGACCCTGGCGCGCAACCAGCGGCCCGAACAATATGTCGGTTCGGAACCGGCGCCGGGGCTGAAAAAATTACTGATGGGGCCGGCAAAGAGTGAATTCCGCGCTGTCAACCGCGCCGGCCAGGACATGTATGGCGTCAATGACCGCTCGGACTTATCGGGCTGGACCGTGTCGGTCGGCGTGCCAGTGGCGGAATACGAACGCAGCGCGGTGCAGGCGCGCACCATGACGGTCTTCGGTTTCGTGTTTGCCATTGCCTGTGCGGCGGGCGGCGCCCTTTTCTTGATCCGGCGCCTGGTGCAGGGCACGGAGCGCATCGCGCAGGCGGCCGACATGCTGGCCGAGGGCGCGACGCCGCCGCCGGCCCGGCTGGAAATCGCGGATTTCCAGGAATTGCACACGCGCCTGGCGCATGTGGCGGCGCGGCTGGCGGCAGCCGAGGCCGACCGCAGCGCGCACCTGGCGTTCACCCAGCAAGCCAAGGAACAGGCCGAAGCGGAAAACCGGGCCAAGGACGAGTTCCTGGCCATGCTGGGCCATGAATTGCGCAACC
This sequence comes from uncultured Pseudoduganella sp., assembly GCA_966211685.1. Classification (GTDB taxonomy): domain Bacteria; phylum Pseudomonadota; class Gammaproteobacteria; order Burkholderiales; family Burkholderiaceae_D; genus Rugamonas. The sequence continues at coordinate 17,542 of CBIHOX010000111.1, read as the reverse complement.
CGCTGGCGCCGATCAGCGTGGCGGCGCACATGCTGGGCATGCCGGACCTGGGCCCGGACCGGGTGCGCAGCGCCAGCGCGGTGATCGCCCGCCAGGTGCGGCACATCAACCGGCTGCTGGAAGACTTGCTCGACGTATCGCGCGTGACACGCGGGCTGGCGGACTTGAAGCGCCAGCCGGTGGATTTGCGCGACGTGGCCCATGCGGCGCTGGAACAGGTGCGCAGCATGGCCGACGCGCGCTGCCAGGCCATCGATTGCGCGCTCCCCGCCACGCCGCTGGTGGTGCAGGGCGATTGCGCACGGCTGGTGCAAATTGTCAGCAACCTGCTGCACAACGCCTGCAAGTACAGCCATGACGGCCGCCCTGTCGCGCTGCGGATGGAGGAACGCGGCGGCTGGGCGGAAATCGAGGTGGCCGACCAGGGCATCGGCATTGCGGCGGAATTCATGCCCCGTATCTTTGATCTGTTTTCACAGGGCAGCCGCGGCATCGACCGCCGCCAGGGCGGGCTCGGTATCGGGCTGGCGCTGGTACGCAGCCTGGTGCACCTGCACGGTGGCGAGATCACGTGCCACAGCGCGGGACCGGAACAGGGCAGCACCTTCACCGTGCGGCTGCCGCTGGCGCAGGCGGGCGGCTAAGCTCCGCTCACTGCACGCCGCGCATGCCGTGGCGGGCCGCGATATCGCGCACGGCGCCGCTGCGGATCATCGCGTCCAGCGCCGCCAGGAAACGGTCTTTCACGGGACCGGGCATGCGTTTGCGCGACAGGCCGATGTGGTACGTGATCTTTTCCACTTCGCCCACCTGCCGCAAGCCCGCGTCGCCTTCCTTGCGCATCAGCCAGATGCCGACGTCTTCATTGATCAGCACCACGGCCTTGTCGCCATAGCGCCCCATGCGCAACTTGCGCAGCGCGGTTTCATTGTTGATTTCTTCGCGAAACTGCGCATTCGGCGCGCTGTGCGCGAGCTTCGCCGCGATGGTCGAGGTGCCGGACGGCCCGAACGCGGCCACGGTATAGCCGGCCAGCATGGCGGGCGTGGGATCGTGCAGCGTGCTGTCCTGCTGCGCGTACAGCACGTAGGCGGTATGGATCAGCGGAGGACTCAGATGGAACATTTCCTTGCGCTCGCTGGTGCCCAGGATGGCCAGCAAGCCGTCGGCTTCACCTTCCAGCGTCATTTGCAGCGCGCGCCGCCACGGGAAGATTTCTATCGTGCAGTGCGCCTCGATGGCCGCGCACGCTGCCTGCACCAGGTCGGCAAACGGACCCACCGGCTTGCCGTGTTCGCTATGGATGAAGGGCGGCCACGGCTGCGCCACGAAGCGCAATTGCAGCGGTTGTGGCGGTTGTGCGGCGGGCGCAGCCTGGCAAGCCAATGCAAGCGACCAAGCGAGCGCCAGCCGCAACGCGCCCGCCCAGCGTCCATAGCGGTTCCCAGCCATACCGCCCCCGTTTCGATACCCATCGATAACAATATAAAGCGCCTGATGGTTGCGGGCAACCATGTGGCCTGTTTGACACAGCGGGCAGCCTGGTTCGCCGCGTGCCGCTGTCGGCGCATCCCGGAATTTTCCAGCCTTGTGGCAACGCCAGGCCCCCGGCCGGCTGGCCGACCCGGACGCCTGCCGCCGTTATGCCGCGCAGGGCCGGCAATTCATCGCGGACCGGTTGCATTCAGAACGCAATTAACGAACAAGTATCGCGGAGCACAACCTGTTGCCGCCACGCGCCAGAAGCCGCCGCGCCGCTTGCCGACATTGCCGCCGCGCCATAGTATGAATTACCGGCAGCCCCGGGTCACAAACATAACAAGCACCTAACAAACGGAGACCACCATGAAGAAATTGCTGCAGGCAGTGGCGTTCACGGCATCGGTTGCGGTATCGGCCATGGCAATGGCGCAAGAGCGTGGCACGGCCGAGGAAGCCGTGGCGCTGGTGAAGAAGGCCACCGCGTATTACAAGGCCAACGGCAAGGAGAAACTTGCGGCGGAAATCAACAGCCGTTCGCCGCAATTCCAGGAAAAAGACTTGTACCTGTTCATGTCGCCCGCTTCCGGCGGCGCGCTGATTGCCCATGGCGCCAACGCGAAAATGGTGGGCAAGACACTGGGTGACATGCGCGACGTGGACGGCGTGAATTTCGTGCAGAAATTCCGCGAAGTGGCCAACAGCAAGGAAGGGCACGGCTGGGTCGATTACAAATGGCCCAACGCCAAGACCGGCCAGCTCGAGCAGAAGAGCACGTATGTCGAGCGCGTCGACGACGTCTATATTGCGGCCGGCATCTACAAGGGCAAATGACGGCCGCCCGCCAGCGCACTGTGTTAGCTGGCTAACCGTGGGTTGCGCCGCCCGGCAGTAGCATCGCTGTCATGCGCGACCCACTGAAAACCTACAAGGACAAACGCAACTTCGACGTGACGCCGGAGCCGGCCGAGGGCGGCCAGGCCGGCGGCAGCGTGTTCGTGATCCAGAAACACTGGGCGTCCCGCCTGCATTACGATTTCCGCCTGGAGCTGGAAGGCGCCATGAAAAGCTGGGCCGTTCCCAAAGGCCCCAGCTACGATCCGCGCGACAAGCGCATGGCGGTGCAGGTGGAAGACCACCCGATTGCCTACAATGAATTCGAAGGCACGATTCCCGATCACCAGTATGGCGCCGGCAAGGTCATCATCTGGGACCGCGGCACCTGGCAGCCGGAAGGCAATCCGCACCAGGGTTACCGCGACGGCAATTTGAAATTCACCCTGCACGGCCACAAGATGCATGGCCGCTGGGCGCTGGTACGCATGAAGGACCGCGGCGAAAAGCAGCCGGCGTGGCTGTTGATCAAGGAAAAAGACGACTACGCGCGGCCTGCCGCGGAGTTTTCCGTGGTCGATGAAATGCCCGACAGCGTCAAAGGGTTGAAGGCGCCGGGGGCGAAGGCGGCCAGGGCTAAACCGAATGCCGCGAAGGCTGCCACTGGAGCGGATGCGGGCACGACCGCAAAAGCAGCTTCCAAGGCAAGGAAGACCTCGGAAGCAGGAAAGGCCACAAAGGCAGGGAAGCCCGCCGATACCGGCGGCGTCGCAGGCCGGCAACCTGCTGCGGAGGGCGCCGACGGCGCCAAGGCGATAAAGGGCGCGCGTTCCGCTATCGGCGCCAGCGGCGGCAAGGCGGGGAAGGCTGGCGCCAGCAGCGCCTCTTCCGTCTCCGCCAACGCGGCGTCTTCCACGCGCACCGCAGCGTCCACGACGAAGCCGGTCGCAACCACCGCATCCGCCGCCAGTCCGTCCAAGGCGCGCCTGCCCGCGACGCTGGCGCCACCGCTGGCCACGCTGGTCGACGGCCCGCCGACCGACCCCGACAACTGGCTGTTCGAGATCAAGTTCGACGGTTACCGCATCCTGGCCCGCATCGATGGCAAGTCGGTGCAACTGATCACGCGTAATGGCAATGACTGGACCGCCAAGCTGGAACCGCTGCGCGCCGCACTGGCCGAGATGGCGCTGCCGAAAGGATGGTATGACGGTGAAATCGTGGTGCACGACAAGAACGGCCGCCCCGACTTCGGCATGCTGCAACTGGCGTTCGACGAAGCGCGCAACAGCGGCATCGTGTATTTCATTTTCGATGCGCCATTCCTCGACGGTTATGACTTGCGCGAGGTGCCGCTGGCGCAGCGGCGCGAATTGCTGTACACGGTGCTGAAGGACCGCCCCAGCGACAAGGTGCGCTTCAGCGCGGAACTCGAGGCGCCGCCTGCCGACATGGTGGCGGCGGCCTGCAAGCTGGGCCTGGAAGGCATCATCGGCAAGCGCCGCGATTCGCCCTACGTCTCGCGCCGCACGCCGGACTGGATCAAGCTCAAATGCGGCCAGCGCCAGGAATTCGTGATTGGCGGCTACACCGATCCGAAGGGATCGCGCCAGGGCATCGGCTCGTTGTTACTCGGTGTGCAGGACAAGGACGGCGCGCTGCACTATGCCGGCAACGTCGGCAGCGGCTTCAATGCGGAAGGCTTGCAGGCGCTGCGTGAGCGGCTGGAAGAACTGGCCACCGACACCAGTCCATTCGCACCGGGCCGCAAGATCGACAAGAAAGCCCATTGGGTACAGCCGAGCCTCGTGGCCGAAGTGAGCTTCGGCGAATGGACGCGCGACGGTTCGATCCGCCACGCGGTGTTCCAGGGCCTGCGGCAAGACAAGCCGCCGCGCGCCATCGTGCGCGAACAGCCGGCCCACGTGGAAGACCTCGCGCACGATACGCCGGCAAAACCCGCCCGCAAGCGCAAGGCCGCGCCGGAAGAGGGCGCCGTGCACGGCAACCTGCCCGACGACTTGACCGTCACCCACCCGGACCGCGTGATCGACAAGGCCAGTGGCGCGCAGAAGATCGATGTGGTGCGCTATTACGCGCTGGTCGGCGGCCTGATGATGGAGCATTTGCAAGACCGACCGGTGGCGCTGGTGCGCGCGCCGGCCGGCGTCGGCGGCGAACTGTTTTTCCAGAAGCATGCGGACGTGAAAAAAATGCCGGGGCTGAAGTTGTTGAACCCGAAGCTCGATCCTGGCCATCCACCGATGCTGTCGGTGGCCGAGCAGCAGGGCTTGCTGTGGGCGGCGCAATGGAACGTGGTGGAACTCCACACGCAAAACGCCACGTCGCGCAACTATGAAAAACCCAACCGCATGGTATTCGACCTCGATCCCGGCGAAGGCGTGGCCTGGGCGCAGGTGCAGGAAGCCGCGCAACTGATGCGCGCCTTCCTGACGGAGCTGGGCTTGCCGGCCTTCCTGAAAACCAGCGGTGGCAAGGGCTTGCACGTGGTGGTGCCGGTCAAGCCGCACTACGGCTGGGACGCCGTGAAGGCGTTTTCGCAAGCCATCGTGGAACACATGGCGCGCACGTTGCCGGAGCGATTTTCCGTCAAGAGCGGCCCGAAAAACCGGGTCGGCAAGATCTTCATCGATTACCTGCGCAACGGCCGGGGCGCCACCACGGCCTGCGCATGGTCGGTGCGCACGCGGCCCGGCCTGGGCATTTCCGTGCCGGTGGCCTGGGAAGAGCTCGAATCGCTGAAGAGCGGCGCGCATTGGACCTTGCACACCGCCCATACGCGCCTCGACGTCGGCAATACGCCATGGGCGGATTACGCGCGCAGTGCGGCGGGGCTGGCGGCGGCCATGAAGAAGCTGAGGTTCGAGCCGGGGTGAGCGGGCCTGGCGAGTGGCGCGTCCCCTCCCGCGGCCCGTCTGGCGAATGGTCTGGACATGCTGTCTTTTTTTGTCTGCTTCCTTTTGTTTTTGTCCTTCATTTGGAAATCCAGACCGGAAAGGACGGGACCAGACAGGAAAAGACAGGCAGTCCAGAAGGATTGCCGGACAGGCGTGGCGGGGAGGAGATACCCCGCTCTCCTCGATAACGTCGGCCAAGGTTTCAAAAAATTTGCACGGGCAAAAGCTGAGGTGAATGCGCGACGCGATGCATGTGGCAAAAGCCAGCGGCAAGTTACTCGACCACTTTTCCTTGGTACAAGAAGTACGCCAAATCGCTCCAGCTTGGCGGATCAGATTGATCGACACCGCTGAACGCCGACAGCCCGGCATAGATGAAGGACGAGATGTCCGCATTTTTCCATCCAAGCGCGCCATCGGCCATATAGCGTTTTCGATCAGCAGTTTCGATCTGTTGTGCGACTTCCCGTTCTTTCGCAAGAGCGCGAGCAAAGAGCACAAATGACGCCTTGCTATTTACTTCGTCAAGTAATGCTTCCAGTGACTTCATTCGGTACGCAAGGTGCCTGTGCGCGGCGTCGATCTCAGCCGACAGCAGTGCGTCCGACACGCCCCGCAGGGATGCCAGTACCGGAAGATCGTCCGGCGTGCCTACGCAAGCCAGCGCTTGAATGGCGCTACGCCGAAGCCGGAGCGTTTCAGCTTCCAGGAGACGCAAAGCCACTGAGCGAATAACCTCGCCAATGCCTGGCGTAGCATCTTCTTCGCTTGCGATCCAGAATTCGTAGTACGACAGACCGTGAGGCGGCGCTTCCAGGTAGCGGCTGCACCGTTCAATCAAGCGGAGGGCGATTTCTTCGGACATGGGCGAACTTTATGACGGTTGATGTTGCGATACGAGGGGGATCATCAATTCGGCAAGCAAGCATGCAGTAGTTGAAAGCAATCCAGCGTCTTTGCGTCAATGATCAGCGTTACTGGGTGGTGATCGTTAGAGTGCGAGATGAGGCAAGTCCACCGCACGAATGGCGCGAATCAGCGCAGCAATTGCAAACAGGTAGAGCCCACCTTTCACAAGAATAACAAATACGTTGGAATATCCCGACACATCAATTGCCGACGTATTGCGGAACTGATAAATGAAGCTGCCAAATAAACCGCCACAAAGCATGGCCCACGCAGCAACCAAATAGATTTTCCCCCTTGGATGCCCCCGCACAACGCTCCAGGCAGAGGACAGCAGCAATACACCAATGAGGTAGTCGTCTAGGTAAGCAGGGATATTTTCGACATTGATTCCTCGCCGGATGGTTTCCAATACAGGAAGTGCCACCCCCATTGCGAAAGCAGTCTTTACTTCAAAACGCATAGTTTTCCCCGGTTAATCAAGCCTGCACGCTCTCGGTACGCAGACTTGCTCCTTATAGCCTGAATGAAACCGAGACGCGAAGCGGTTCGGCTTGAATAAGTTTATGTGGTTACAGCCGACGGAACAGTGTACTCAACCTTTGGTCCGATGTGCGCGTCAAATATTTCCCGGTGCGCACGATAAGACCAAGCGTCTGTACGTTTGTAGTAGCCGGCAACCCATGCCTGAAGATTGGCCAGCATAGAGTTCTGCTCCTCCGATGACGCGTACTTGTGCGGTTCCCACGGCCGGCGGAGATTATTGGCAAGGCAGTTCTCCTGGCCCGGATTTAGGAAAACAAGTTGAGAGCAATGGCCGGAGGCGGCTTGCACGAGCTCCCCGTAGCAACCTTCAATGACCCACCTTGGATGGGATGCAACAAACTCCCAGAGCGATGCAAAGATAGCCGCTGAATCACGTTGTACGGCGATTTGACCAGGCACCCAGACGATGGAATCAAGGTCCAGGTGAACCAGTCCATGCTGTGTTGCCAATGCCTGAGCATAGGTGCTCTTGCCCGAGCCTGAGTTTCCATATACGAGGATCTTCATATGCGGTTCAACGTTCGACATGAGCGGCTGACGCCAGTGGACGAAGCCGACCGTTGGTTGTCCGATCGATGGAATGGTCAGGCGTCGCGGCCTCGGCTAGAACACGCAGCTTCTTCAACGCCTCAAGAACCTTTGCACGGTTCTTCGCGAGCTTTACCCACCGCGGCAGGCGGGAGAGATAACTGCTGTTCGACCACCCGAATCGCTCATCCTTGCGGCGGACACGAAGGGGGGCTTCCAACCAATCTCGCAGATATTCCAGATGCTCCACGTTGTATGCCCAGACCACTCCTTGGGAGCACTTAGCTTGGAGATATAGAGGAAGATGGAAGTAATCGTCTAGGGCGAACTCGCCCGGGGCCCTGCTGATTGCACGGGCTTGCCAGAGCTTTGTATAGGAGCATTTCTCACAGGTAAGACGGCGCGGGGCAAACCAGTCTTTCGCGCCTGCCACAAGCGGGCGGCTCCACGCAAGCGAATTGCAACGCGGGCAATGAAGCATTGTGTTGGTATTGAAGCTTCCGCGATCTGCTCCAGTGTCGAGGGCCATAAAGTGCATGTGTAGGCGCCTGACGTTGGAACGTTGGACGTAGCCGGTCGGACCATCGCGCAGCGATGCGGAGGTCCGGGTAACGTGCCGGTTAGACTTTTCGCGTAAAGTCATCGCGTCCTCTCCCAGTGAATTCCGGTAACTTTGTTTTAGCGTGAGCAATTGCGGCATCGAGTGCCTCTAGGTTTGCAATGAGGTTGCAGAATACGCGGGGAGCTCTCGCGTCCCGTCTGGATAATGGTCTGGACATGCTGTCTTTTTTTGTCTGCTGCCTTTTGTTTTTGTCCTTTATTGGAAAATCCAGACCGGAAAGGACGGGACCAGACAGGAAAAGACAGGCAGTCCAGAAGGATTGCCGGACAGGCGTCGCAGGGCTTGGACCGCTTTCATATTCATAGTAGGGCAGACCGGGAGGCGCCGTCATCGGATTATGGCGATGACTCAAGTTCTTCTTGAATCAATGTGCCGAAACCCGCAGCGATAACTGGATTTCCTGCACAGGCGAGCCGCATTGAATTTCCACCATGGCGCTTAATGATGACGCCGTTGAAGCCTTCGCCAGTGACTGCCGAAAAAGCAGTTCCAACGTCGTACGTGTATTGATTGACTACGAAACGTATGGTTTGTACGGATGCACTCTGGCCAGCGTGGAACTCGCCTTTGAATTTTGAAAGGGAGTTTTTGCGGCTCGCCGGATAAGCAAGCTCTAAAGCATTAAGTTTTCCAAAACGATATTGGAGCCACATGGCAGCATTTCGTTGGCCGTTTCCGGCTTCCAAATTTCCTCCGCAAAGTGAGACTACTTTTGTACTGCCATCGATTTGGCATGAGAAATACGCCAATTCAGTATCTTTGCAGTGGGTCATAGTCCCGGCTTGTGCAATTGCCGCACAACCGGACGAAATTGCGATCGCCGCTATAGATAGGTAAGCGCGCATAGGATGAGAAGTATAGCGTTCAAGTTCACCGGCCGTCAGAGCGCCAGCTTAGTCAACGGACCGCATCGCTCCGCGATGCCGGGCTGCAACGAAGAAAATAAAGGAAAGAAACAGAGTCCCTGCAACTCCTATGCCGTTTCCTGACTTGCCATTCACAATGGTTTCGTAAGAAAAGTAGGCGGCAAGAGCGAGAAACATCCAGCCACCGGAGCGAAAGGCAAATGGCGACATAATGCCACCGCCCTGGCGAACGCCTCTGCCAAAAAAGATTCGATAGGCGATCGTCAGTCCAATAATTCCTGCAAGCGTCGAAACTGCCTCAAAGACAATAATAGCGAAAGTTGTTCCCGATTGCTCAATGGACCGATACATGCCTAAAATACCAATCAAGGCGAAAGGTAACGAAACCACCGCAAGTGCAATACCAGCGAACCGTTGTGACCGCCTAGATATTGCTTGACCTTCCCACATATATTTGCTCCTAACGTTTCCGGGAATCGACGGCTGAAGCGAGCAGCGTACAAGCCGGCCGGTGAATTGAAGGGATAAAGCCGCTACACATGTTCAACACAGATCGTAACGGAGAAGTAGATCATATCAAATGTCAACATGGCTCATCAGCGGCGCCGTAAGTTCTCCGCTGGAACCGAAAGTTTAGCAAATACGATCGTGGTTCAAAGCTGGCTAAGCGTCTGACTATCATTGGGTCTTCCCGGAAAAAGGCAACGAGTCAGCCAAAGCAATGCGGCATAACGTGTCAATTCAGCCGCGCCGTAGGCGTCGGCTGCAATGTGTGGTTATTCATCGCCGACGACGCGATTGCGATATTCTGCCCATTTTGTAAGCCCTTCGTCTGGAGCACCCGACCTTTCCAGGAATTCTCCGGTGCTACAATCAAGGGCTTGCCAGAGTTCAGTGCGGCACATTTCCACAATAGACGGGATCACTTCGGCAGAGGCGCGAATGTGCATCATGAAACCGATGCTCTGGCCATCGCGACCAAAGTTAAATTCGATAGACCCGGCCTGAGAATCAAAAACTCCCCAAGCAGGATCAGACCAGTCCGTTCCTGGAAAATATTTAGAAACGACGGCGTGAAGATCATTCCGGTTCCCAATCGGGAGACAAGTTTCAGTGTCGGGGATTTCCTCGACAGAATCGTAAACTCGCGAAAATCTCTGTACAGAAACATCCCAGCTCACAACGCCTCCATCTGCTCTGCATAACGTTTGAGATCAGCCGCGCCGAAGGCGTCGGCTGGATTGATCTGTCGGGCAAAGAATGTGTCTGACATTTAGAGCCTCGACGACAGCAGCACAAAAATTAAGATAAACCCCCAGAAGAAAAACAGTCCGAGGTAAACCTGCTTAGAATATTTACGACAAGTGTCCGCCTTAGCTAGCGAAGGCAAGAACGGTATGAGTGAAAGAGCGAGAGATGCGATTCGGACTAGCAGAGAAAATTGCGCCCGTTCGCTCTCCAAGAACGTGCCTCGGCAATTCAAGCACCGAAATTTCTCATCCATATTCTAAATGGCCCAACGCGAGGTAGGCACCCCATCCGGTGCATCCTTTCCCACCTCACCGGAAGAAAAGCCGCAAAGACCAAAGTGCCATTACTTTATTATCAAATAGTTACCTCACTTTAGCACACCCCATCAAAAAAACCCAACTACACCAATTCTTATCGGCAAGTCAGGTTTGCTGTTCCCATTGATGATGACCAGGCCGTGGCGTAACGGGAGCAAAGAGCTTGCTGCTGTGGACGTAACAAGCCCAACCGTGGCGGCCGGCGCTAGTAGCAACGAATGCGGAAAGGAGAGTTAGTTTGGCGGGCTGTTCGTGACTGAACAGCCCGCCGTGCACGTGAATGAGATAATCAGCCTAGCGTTGCTCGTATCGCGCCGTTCACGCCGCCTTGCGCGCCGCACCCCGGCTCTTTGCAGTACTTTTTGACGCGCTCGCACTCTTGGCCGCGGCAGCACTCTTCGCCGCGACACTGCCAGCCCGCTTGCGCGCCGCCGGCTTTTTCGTACTGGCCCCGTCGCCATCGCCACCGGATTTCGCCGCGCGCCGCTTGACCGGAGCAGGCGCCTCGTCTTCTTCGTCCACTTCCGGCTCCTCGTCGTTGGCGGCCTTGCCGCGCTTGCCGGCGCCCAGGCTTTGCTGCAGCAGCGCCACCAGGTCGACCACCTTGGCCGACGTGCGCGGTTTCTTTTCCGGCGCCGCTTCGGTAATGGTCTTGGTCTGCCTGGCCTTGATCTTGCGCTTGACCAGCGCCAGCACGTCTTCGCGGTAGGTGTCGTGGTATTGCGACGGATCCCATTCTTCGGTCATGCCATCCACCAGCGACAGCGCCATCTGGATTTCCTTGTCCGAGACGCCGGCCGACTTCAGCGAGCGGGCCGGCAGCTTCAGTTCTTCGGTATCCTTGATTTCATCGGGGAAGCGCAAGGTGTTGAGGATGATGCTGTCGCCTTCGCACAGCAGCGCGCACAGGTGCTGGCGTACCCGGATCACCACGGTGGCGATGGCAATGCGGTCGGCCTTGCGCAGCGTTTCGCGCAGCAGCGCATAGACCTTGTCGCCGCCGCGTCCCGGCGTCAGGTAATACGGCGTGTCGTAATACGTCAGCGGAATGTCCTCGGCCGGCACGAACGACAGGATATCGATGGTTTGCGTGGCTTTCACGTTGGCCTGTTTCAAGTCCTCTTCCGACAGCACCACGTATTCGCCTTCCTCGTACTCATACCCCTTGATGATGTCGTCCCACGTGACTTCCTTGCCGGTGCTCTTGTTGTAGCGCTTGAAGCCGATCGGGGAAAAGTCGCGCCGGTCCAGCATCGTCAAGTCCAGGTCGTGGTCTTGCACCGCCGAGTGCAGGTCGACGGGGATGTGCACCAGCCCGAAGCTGATGGCGCCTTTCCAGAGCGACCGGGCGGCCATGTCAGGCGTCCCCCACGCTGCCGGTCACCGGCAGCACCACGCCGGTGATGTAGCTCGAACAGCAGGGCGCGGCCAGGAACACGTAGGCGGGCGACAATTCCTCGGGCTGCGCAGGGCGCTTCATGTCGGTGCTGGCGCCGAAATCCTTGATCTTGTCCGGGGTCTGGTCGGCCGGGTTCAGCGGGGTCCAGACCGGGCCGGGCGCTACCGCGTTGACGCGGATGCCCTTGTCCAGCAGGTTCGAGGCCAGCGACATCGTGAACGCGTGGATCGCGCCCTTGGTGGTCGAATAGTCGAGCAGGTGGGCCGAGCCTTTCAATCCCACCACGGAACCCGTGTTGATGATGGAGGCGCCGCGCTGCAGGTGCGGCTCGGCAGCCTTGGCCATGTTGAAGTAGCCGTAGATATTGGTCTTCATGGTCAGGTCGAAGCGGTCTTCGGTAATCTCGGCCAGTGAATTGGCGTGTTCCTGGAAGGCGGCGTTGTTGACCAGGATGTCGAGCTTGCCGAGGTTGGCCACCACGCGCTCCACGGCCGCCTTGCAGAACGCGGGATCGCGCACGTCGCCGGGAATCAGCAGGCAGGTCTGGCCTTCCGCTTCCACGTAATGCTTGGTTTCCAGCGCGTCGTCATGTTCTTCCTGCAGGTATACGATCGCCACGTCGGCCCCTTCACGCGCATACAGCACGGCCACCGCGCGGCCGATGCCGGAATCGCCGCCCGTGATCAGCGCCGCCATGCCGGCCAGCTTGCCGCTGCCGATGTAGTCCGGCGCAAGGAAGCGCGGTTTCAATTCCATTTCGCCTTCGATGCCGGGCTTGGTCAGGTGTTGCTGCGGGAGAGGGGGCGCGGGCTGGTCGGAGTGGCCGGTCTGCACGGCATCCTTGCTCTCACCGGACTTGCCCTGCGCCTGGTCGCGGCGGTCCTGTTCCTGCTGGATTTCGCGTTGCATGTTGCCGGCCGATGTCGCCTTGTTTTCCGAATTCGCCATGGTGTCCTCCTTGTTCGTCGAAGGGACAGTATTCAAACTTGGCGTGTGCCGCACCGTGCGCGGACGCACGGAGGCGCTGGATTAGCCGGATTTTTTGTAGTTTTTAGAGCAAATAATATTGCTATCTATGAACTTTATGGCAAACTGCTGGGATAGGATGTTTATAACAGGTATGGGGATATTGTCATGGCGACAGATACTGAGATGCAGGGCCGCGATAGCCAAGCCCGCCGCGTGGGCCTTTTCCTGAATCTTGCCAGCGAACGGCGCGGCGAGTTCCAGGGCGCTTGCGGAGAAATCTTTAACCGCCTGTTGCTGGCGGAAACGTTTGACGCCGCCATGATCGCGCTGGGCCGCCAGCCGGTGGATTTGCTGGTGATGGACCTGGATGGGTTCGAAGACCACGGCGACCTGGCCGCCGCGTCCAGCCTGGTGCGCGCCCGCATGGGCTCCCCGGTCCTGGTATTGTGCCCCTATGGCAAGACTTCGTGGCTGCCGGAATTGATGACGGCCGGCCCCATCAGCTACCGCATCAGTCCCATCCTCGACGATGAAATGCAGCAAGCCGTCGGCTTGGCGCTGACCGTGCCGCTGGACGCGGCGGCGGCGGCCCAGCAGCAGTTGCTGGACAAGGAAAAGGAATTGCGCGATCTGCTGGCGGTGCAGCGCAACGTGCAGCGCGCGCTGACCGGCATGGACGAGCTGGCGCTGATGGCCAGCCAGGTTTGTGTGGCGCTGTGCTCGTTCCCCGGCGTGCGCCATGCCGCGCTGTTCCACATGAAGGAACGCGGCAACCTGGTGCTGGAAGCGCAGGAATCGCGCAACCACCTCGACATGGCGCAATTGCTGGGCCGTACCGACCAGTTGCTGCAATTGCCGGTACAGGAAAGCTTCCCGCCGCTGCTGTCGGTGGCCACCGGCGAACTGGTGTTGATGGATGCGCCGGAAAAAGCCGGCGACCCGATGCTGGCCATGGGCCTGCACGACCACGGCGTGCGCACCATGCTGGCGCTGCCGCTGCGCAGTGAGGCGGGCGGCCCGGTGCTGGGCGCGGTCAGCCTCATGTTCGACCGATTGATCCATCCGTCGCGCGAACAATTCTCGTGCTTCGGCAGCCTGGCGCAATTCATCAGCTTTGGCCTGGCCATGAGCGAGCTGAAGCACCAGAACGATGCGCTGGCCGGGCAGCTCACGCAGATCACCACCATCGATGCGCTGACGGGCGCCGTCAACCGCCGCCATGGCGAGGCGCAGCTCGACAATGAAATCCGCCGCGCGCGCCGCTATGGCATTCCGCTGGGCGTGATTGCTTTCGACATCGACAATTTCCGCTCGGTCAATGACGTCTACGGCTATCCGTGCGGCGACAAGGCGCTGCGCACCGTGGCCGCCACCGTGCTCGAACGGCTGCGCACGTCGGACACGCTGGTGCGCATGCGCGGCGAGGAATTCCTCATCATCGCCACCCACACGGCCGCCATCGATGCCTTGAAGCTCGCGGAAAAACTGCGCGAAACCATTGCCAACACGTCGCTGCCGGGCTGCAATAACGTGACCATCAGCCTGGGCGTCGCGCAGGCCGGCCCGGAAGAGGGCGCCGCCACCCTGCTGGAACGCCTGGACGCCGCGCTGCACCGCGCCAAGCGCGCCGGCCGCAATTGCGTGGAACTGGCGATGGCGCAGTAAGGCGTTTCACAAGGCTCTGCCACTTGGAATCGTGGAATGGTCGCGCAGGCGGATGTAGGGCGGATCAGGCGGAACGCCGTAATCCGCCGATGTATGCTACCGGTATGCATGCACTGGCGGATTACGCCGGCTTCGCCGGCTAATCCGCCCCGCGCGACGTCCACCACGGCCGGTGACATGGCTCTTCAACAAGCGCCACGCCGCACTTCACGCCCGCGCCGCTGTTACACTGGCGCGCTATGACTGATTTCCCTCCCTCGCTGCTGCATGTCCAGCGCCTGCCGTGCCGGGCTGGCGCGCTGACGTTGCCGGTGCACCTGCTGCGCTACGACCTGCAACGCTATGACCCGGCCGCATTTGCGCAGGCCGGCGTCGCCTATCCTGCCGCCATGGACCGCTGCATTCCCAAGCGCCAGGCGGAATACCTTTTTGGCCGCGTGGCGGCGCGCCGTGCGCTGGCCGAGGCCGGCTGGCCCGATGCGCAAGTCGGCACCGGCAGCCAGCGTGAACCGCTGTGGCCGGCCGGCGCGCTGGGCGCCATCACGCACAGCGGTCCCTATGCCGCCGCCGCCGTGGCCAGGGCCGGCGCGCTGCGCGGCGTCGGCATCGATATCGAAGCCGCGCTGGCGCCGGATGCGCTGACCAGCACCGCCGACTATGCGATGAACGCCGCCGAAGTGGAACGCCTGCGCGCGCACGCCGCGCTGCCGTTCCCGCTGGCGCTGGCCATTGCCTTTTCCGCCAAGGAAAGCATTTATAAAGCCCTTTTCCCCACGGTGGGCCGCTATTTCGGTTTCGAAGCCGTGCAAGTCGATGCGCTGGACGCGGCCGGCGGCACGCTGGAATTCACGGCCACGGAAACCCTGTGCGACGGCTGGCGCGCCGGCGACCGGGGCCGCGTACACTTCATCCACGTCGATGCGCAGACCATCCTCACCAGTTATGCGTGGTAATTGGCGGGCGTCAGCCGGGTTGCGCGCATTGTAGCCATACCGCCGAGCATGGTAGGCTTCGGCTTTCGGGCTTGGTAAATCTTATGTTGCAGTGGCTGAAGCACTACCGGCGCGCGATGCTGGCCGGCGATATCGGCGCCGGCGTCGTGGTGGCCATGATGTTGATCCCGCAGGGGATGGCGTATGCACTGGTGGCGGGATTGCCGCCGGTGGCGGGTATCTACGCCAGTATCCTGCCGCCCATCGTGTATGCGCTGTTCGGTTCATCGATGACGCAATCGGTGGGGCCGATGGCGATCGTGTCGCTGATGACGGGCGCGGTGCTGGCGCCGCTGGCGCAGCCCGGTTCCGGCCTGTATTCGGTGCTGGCCGCGCAGCTGGCGCTGGTGTGTGGGCTGGTGTTGCTGGTGTGCGGCGCGCTGCGACTGGGCTTCCTCGCGAATTTCTTTTCCCGGCCCGTGATGAGCGGCTTTACCGTGGGCTGCGCGCTGGCCATCGCGGCCGGGCAGCTGAAACCGCTGCTGGGTGCGCCGTTTCCGCACTGGCACGGCCCCAGCGCGGCGCTGGGCGCGGGCGCCATCGTGGCGCTGGTGCTGGCGCGGCGCTACCTGGAGCCGCTGCTGAAACGCTGCGGCCTGCCGCCCAACGCGGCCGGCATCGGCGCGAAACTGGCGCCGATGTTCGTGGTGCTGGCCGGCCTGGCGCTGGCGTCGGCGCTGCACTTGCAGGAGCGCGGCGTGCAGCTGGCCGGCGAGGTGCCGTCCGGCCTGCCGCAATGGAACCTGGCGCTGTCGCATGGCCACTGGCGCGCGCTGTTGCAGCCGGGTTTGCTGATAGGCTTCGTGATTTTCTTGATGAGCATGTCGGCGGCGCAGGCGCTGGCGCAAAAACGCAATGAAAAACTCGTCAGCAACCATGAATTGATCGGGCTGGGTGCGGCCAACGTGGCGGCCATGGTGTCGGGCGGTTTTCCCGTCACGGGCAGCCTGTCGCGTTCGGCAGTGAATTTTGCGGCCGGCGCGCAAACCCCGCTGGCTTCCGTCGTCACGGCGCTGCTGCTGGCCGCCGCGCTCACGGCGCCGACCGGCTGGCTGGCGCTGCTGCCGCTGCCGGTGCTGGCCGCCACCATCATCGTGGCCGTGCTGGGCATGCTGGAACTCGATACGTTGCGGACCGCGTGGCGCTACGACCGCGGCGATGCCGCCGCCTGGGTCGTCACCTGCGGCGGCGTGCTGGCGCTGGGCGTGGAAGCGGGCGTGGTGGTGGGCGTGCTGCTGTCGATGGGCACCCTGATCTGGCGCGCCAGCCGCCCGCACATCGCGGTGCTGGGCCGGATTGCCGGCACCGAACACTTCCGCAACATCGAGCGCTATCCGGCGGAAACCCAGCCCGATTTGCTGTTGCTGCGGATCGACGCCAACCTGTTCTTCGGCAATGTGGAAGCCGTCGGCGAGCGCATCGAGGATGAAGTGCGGACCCACCCGGGCGCGCGCCATCTGGTGCTGGTGATGACGGCGGTCAGCTCGATCGATACCTCGGCGCTGTTTGCGCTGGGCGAATGGAACGCCAGCCTGAAGCGGCGCGGCGTGACGCTGCACCTGGCGGAAGTCAAGGGCCCGGTGCTGGACCGCCTGCGGCAAAGCGACTTGCCGGCGCAACTGGCCGGGCCGATTTTCCTGTCGACCGCGATGGCGGCCAACCGCCTGCACAAGGGCAGGGAAGGCGGCTATGCCGAGTACATTTGAGCGGCCGGCGCAACGAAAGCGGACGATAACGTGCAATGGAGTAATGGATGAGTGAAGATACAGCGCCGGCGGCCGGACCCGCCGGCTGGCCCGGCATGGAACAGCGGCGCCAGGTCAAGGTCCTGTGTGCGGCCTATAACCGCAGCGATGACGTGCTCGAGCGGCAGCGCATCCTGGCGCAAATCCTCGGCAAGCCGACCGACGCGTTCTTCGAGGCGCCGTTCTTCTGCGACGTCGGCACCAATATTTCAGTGGGCAAGCTGTGCTTCGCCAACCACAACGTCGTGATCCTCGATTGCGCGCCGGTGACCATCGGCGACAACGTGATGATCGGCCCGCACACCGTGATTTCCGCGGCCAGCCACCCGGTCGATCCGGTTGAGCGCAACGCCGGCGTGTTCATCGAGGAAGCCATCACCATCGGCAACAATGTATGGATCGGCGCCAACGTCACGGTGCTGGCCGGTGTCACCATCGGCGACAATTGCACCATCGGCGCCGGCAGCGTGGTCAACCGCGATATTCCGCCCAACAGCCTGGCCGC
>CBIHOX010000110.1:0-20845 GCA_966211685.1 uncultured Pseudoduganella sp. | reverse complement strand
CAACTGAGCTACCAGGCCAAGAGACCGCTATTATAGCCACTCTTTGACAGAATGCAAGACGAAGTTTGAAAAATCGCCTATTTTCTTGTCCCATGACATTCCCGACCACCGCGCAGGTGCTCTGCACGCGCACCGGGTGGGCACCGCTATAATGCCCGGATGAATAATCCAATCACCACCACCCGGCGTCAGCGCAGCGGCATTTGCATCGTTGGCAATGGCGCGGTCGCCAAGGCGGCGGCGCTGGGATTTGCCCAGGCGGGGCAGAGTGTCACCCTGCTCAGTCCACCCGCCGCCGCCCGTCCGCCGGCCGGCAACAGCAGCTGGGACGTGCGCGTTTATGCGCTCAACCACACGGCTTACCATTTACTGTCGTCCCTCAAGGTGTGGGGCGCGCTCGACGCGGCCCGCGTGGCGCCGGTCGACGCCATGCAGGTCTATGGCGACGGCGCCCAGGCCGGCGGGCTGAATTTCGATGCGTATGGCGCGCATACCGGCACGCTGGCGTGGATCGTCGAGGATTCGAACCTGAACCAGGCGCTCGACGCGGCGCTGCGCTTTGCCAGCAACGTCACGATGGTGACCGGCAAGGCCGTCGAATTGCGCTGCGACGCCGACGCCGCCACCGTGCAGCTGGCCGACGGTACGGCCATCGAGGCCGACCTCGTGATCGGCGCCGATGGCGCCGAGTCGTGGGTGCGCGGCCAGTGCGACATCGGCCTCGATTACCGTTCCTATGGCCAGCGCGCCATCGTCACCAACTTTCATTGCGAGCGTCCGCACCATGGCGTGGCGCACCAGTGGTTCACCGGCGAAGAAGGCATCGTGGCGCTGTTGCCGATGCCGGGCGACATGGTGTCGCTGGTATGGTCGGCGCCGGACATGCTGGCCGATTCGCTGGCGGACAAACCCGCGTCCGTGCTGGCCGAACGGTTGTCGCAGTACGCGCACGACAAGCTGGGCAAACTCACGCCGGTGCAGCCCGAACTGGTGCGCGCCTTCCCGCTGCGGCTGATGCGCCCCCATTCGATGGTGGCCAACCGTGTCGCGCTGGTGGGCGACGCCGCCCACGTGGTGCACCCGCTGGCCGGGCATGGCATGAACCTCGGCTTTGGCGACGTGGCCGACCTGATGCGCATCCTGTCCGAACGCGAAGCGCACCGCGGCATTGGCGACGAGCGGGTGCTGGCGCGCTATGCGCGCGCGCGCAAGGAAGACGTGCTGCTGATGCAGCTGGCCACGGACGGACTGGAACGCCTGTTCGGCATTGGTTTCGAGCCCGTGCGCGTGGCGCGTAATTTAGGATTAAACTTGCTGGACAAATTGCCGGTACTGAAACGCCGGCTGATTTCCCATGCCTTGGGCAAGCTATAACAAGCAGTAACCGGAGAACACATGAAACTCAGCAAGATCGCAGTACTGGTCGCATCGGCCCTGATGACGGCCTGCGTCGGCGCCGAAACGTCCGTCGAAGCCACGATCAAGAAAAACCTCGAACCGCGCCTGGGCAATGGCGTGAAAGTCGATGGCGTCAAGGAAACGCCGTATTCGGGCCTGTACGAAGTGCGCATCGGCGGCGACGTGCACTACACCGACAAGACCGGCACCTACCTGTTCATGGGTCAGATCATCAACCTCAAGACCCAGACCAACGTGACGCAGGAACGCATCGATGAACTCAACAAGATCAAGTTCTCCGACCTGCCGCTGGAAATGGCGCTGAAGACCGTCAAGGGCAATGGCAAGCGCGTGATCGCGATCTTCGAGGATCCGAATTGCGGCTACTGCAAGCGCTTCCGCCAGAACACGCTGAAGGAAGTCGACAACATCACGATCTACACCTTCATGTACAACATCCTGTCGCCGGACTCGTTCACCAAGTCGAAGAACATCTGGTGCGCGGCGGACCGTAACAAGGCATGGGATGACTGGATGTTGTCCGGCAAGGTGGCGCCGGTGGCGCCGGCCGGCTGCAGCACGCCGAACGATGAAGTGCTGGCGCTGGGCCAGAAATTGCGCATCAACGGCACGCCCAACATCTTCTTCGCCGACGGCAGCCGGGTGCCGGGCGCGATCGACCTGAAAGCGCTGGAAGCCAAGCTGGCGTCGGTCAAGCAGTAAGCAGCAGCAAACAGCAGTGCAGCAAGCAGTGCAGCGTCACATGGGCCGCCTCAAGGCGGCCCGCGTTGTATTGACGTTTCGTATTCACACATCCATCACGACAAAACGAGGGAGTTAGCCGATGATCACCCTGAATATCAATGGACGCGACATGCAGGTGGATGCCGATCCGTCCACCCCCATCCTGTGGGCGCTGCGTGACAACCTGAATATGACCGGCACCAAATTCGGCTGCGGCGCCGCGCTGTGCGGCGCCTGCACGGTGCACCTGGATGGCGCGCCGATCCGCTCCTGCATCACGCCGATTTCCGCCGTCACCGCCGGCCAGAAAATCACCACCATCGAAGCCATGGAAGCGGACCGCGTCGGCAAGGCGGTGCAGGATGCGTGGGTCAGGCACGACGTGCCGCAATGCGGCTATTGCCAGAGTGGCCAGGTGATGAGCGCCACCGCGCTGCTGCGCACCAACAAGGCGCCGACCGACGCCGACATCGACAACGCCATGAGCGGCAACATCTGCCGCTGCGGCACGTACCAGCGTATCCGCGCCGCCATCAAGGACGCCGCCAAGACCATCGCCTGACCCGCCAACCAAGGAGCCAAACCATGCGTAAAGAGTGGATCAACGACGAAGCGGCGGTACGCGCGGGCGGCGCGCTGGCGCCGGTAGCCGATGCCGGCGGCAATGAGGGGGGCAACAATGGCATGTCCCGCCGCGGCTTCATGAAAACCGCGGCCGGTACCGGCCTGGTGCTGGGTTTCTTTGTCAGCGGCGGCGGGCGCTTCGGCGGCGCCCAGGCGCAGCCGGCGCAAAAGCCGGTCTACCAGCCCAATGCCTTCCTGCGCATTGCGCCGGACAATACCGTGACGGTGCTGGTGAACCGGCTGGAATTCGGCCAGGGCGTGCAAACCGCGCTGCCGATCCTGATCGCCGAGGAACTGGACGCCGACTGGTCACAAATGCGCGGCGAGCTGGCGCCGGCCGGCGATCCCTACAAGGATCCCGGCTTCGGCATCCAGATGACGGGCGGTTCCAACACGGTGCGCAGCTCGTGGCAGCAATACCGTGAAATCGGCGCCCGCGCGCGCGCCATGCTGGTGGCCGCGGCGGCCGATGCATGGAAGGTCAGCCCGGACCAGGTGAAGGCCTCGAAAGGCATGTTGACCGGCCCGTCCGGCCAGAAAGCCACCTATGGCGCGATGGCCGATGCCGCCATGAAGCTGCCGATGCCGGAAAGCGTCAAGTTGAAGGACCCGAAGGACTTCGTCTTCATCGGCAAGCCCGTGCCGCGCCTCGATGCGCGCGGCAAGACCAACGGCAGCCAGCAGTTCGGCATGGATTACAAGCCGGCCGGCACGAAAGTCGCCGTGGTGGCCCGTCCCCCCGTGTTTGGCGCGAAAGTCGCCAGGCTCGATGCGTCGAAAGCCAAGGCGGTTCCGGGTGTGATCGATGTGCTGGAAGTGGCGACCGACCGCGGCGGACGGGGCGTGGCGGTGATCGCCACCGGTTACTGGCCGGCCAGGCAGGGCCGCGATGCGCTCGACGTGCAGTGGGATACGTCCGGCGTCGACAAGGTCGATTCGAAAAAACAGTTGGCGGAATTCCGCGCGCTGGCGCAAAAGCCCGGCCTGCCGGCCAAGACCGCCGATACCTCCAAACTCAAGGGCGCTGCGCGCAGGATTTCCGCGGTCTATGAATTCCCGTACCTGGCGCATGCGCCGATGGAACCGCTGAACTGCGTGATCGATTTGCGCGCAGACAGCTGCGAAGTCTGGGCCGGTTCGCAATTCCAGACGCTGGACCAGGTGGCCGTGGCGCGCACGGTGGGCATGAAGCCGGAACAGGTGACCCTGCACACCATGATGGCGGGCGGCGGTTTCGGCCGGCGCGCGGTGCCGACGTCGGATTACCTGGTCGAAGCAGCCAGCCTGGCGGCCGCGTACAAGGCAGCCGGCAAGGGCGGCCCGCTGAAAGTCATCTGGAGCCGCGAAGACGACATCAAGGGCGGCTATTACCGTCCGTCGCACGTGCACCGCGCCGACATCGGGCTCGACGCCAAGGGCAACATCGTGGCGTGGGACCATACCATCGTGGGCCAGCCCATCATCGTGGGCACGCCGTTCGAGCAATTCATGGTGAAGAACGGCGTCGACGCGACCATGGTCGAAGGCATGGGCGAACCGTATGACGTGCCGATGAACCTGACGGTGCACAACGTCAAGGCCAACGTGCCGGTGCTGTGGTGGCGTTCGGTCGGTTCCACCCACACGGCCTTCGTGATGGAAACCCTGATCGATGAAGCGGCCCAGCTGGCGAAAATGGACCCGGTCGCGTACCGCAAGAAGCTCATCGATCCCAAGCACACGCGCGTGCATGCGGCGCTGGACCTGGCGGTCGAGCAGTCCGGCTACGGCAAGAAAAAACTGCCGAAAGGGCAGGCCTGGGGCGTGGCCGTGCATGAATCGTTCAACACCGTGGTGGCGTACGTGGTGACGGCCTCGATGAAGGGCAATACGCCGAAACTGCATACGGTGACGGCCGGCGTCCATTGCAACACCCCGGTCAATCCGCTGACCATTGCGGCGCAGGTGCAGGGCGCGGCGCTGATGGGACTGGGCATGACCTTGCCCGGCGCCGCCGTCACGCTGAAGGATGGCGTGGTCGAGCAGCAGAACTTCAGCGATTACACGGTGGCGCGCATGCCGGACATGCCGGAAGTCACGGTGCACATCGTGCCGTCGACGGAACCGCCGACCGGCATGGGCGAGCCGGGCCTGCCGCCGCTGGCGCCGGCCTTTGCCAACGCCATCGCCAGGCTGACGGGCAAGCGCCTGCGCAAGCTGCCGTTCGACGTGGCAGGCACGGTGAAAGCGTAAGCATGGCGGCGTCCGGAGGCATTGTCGGCATCCTGCTGGCCGCGGGCAGGGGCAGCCGTTTCGATCCGTCGGGCGCGCAAAACAAGCTGTTGCAGCCCCTGTCCCTGCCCGTGGCGCAGGCGCCGGCCGGGCCGCCGCCGGGATCTTCGGCGTGCTCCGTGGTGTCCGCCAGCGCGTCGAATTTGCTGGCGGTGGCGCCGCGCGTGATCGCCGTGGTCCGTCCCGGCGCCCACGCCGTTGCCGCCGAACTCACCCGGCTCGGCTGCGATGTCGTCACCTGCGAACAGGCCGACAGTGGCATGGCCGCGTCGCTGGCCTGTGCGCTGCGCCATGCGCAAGACCATGCCAGCGATGCCGCCGGCTGGATCATTGCGCTCGGCGACATGCCGCGCGTGCAGCGGGCCACACTGCGTTCGCTACAATACGCACTCGAACAGGGCGCCGGCATTGCCGCGCCGATGTACCGGGGCCAACGCGGCAACCCCGTCGGGTTCAGCCGCCAGTACTTGCCGCAGTTGCTGGCGCTCGAAGGCGACCAGGGCGCGCGCGGCATCCTCAGGCAATATCCGGTGCGCGCGGTGGAAGTGGACGATGCGGGTATCCTGCAAGACATCGACACACCGGCCGACCTGCACCCTCAAGGACAACCATGAAGAAGACCGTACACAAACCAGGCGTCAGCTATGCCATCGTCGGCAAGGATTTGCCAGGACATATTTTCCAGGTCACCCTGACCGTGCATGAACCGGACCCGCAAGGCCAGGTGCTGGCGCTGCCGGCCTGGATACCCGGCAGTTACATGATCCGCGAATTCTCGCGCAACATCGTGCAGATCCACGCCGAGTCGGATGGCCAGGCCGTCAAGCTGTCGAAGGTCGACAAGCACACGTGGCGCGCCGCGCCAGTCAAGGGCGAACTGGTGGTCGAGTACGAAGTCTATGCATGGGACTTGTCGGTGCGCGCCGCGCACATGGACCGCACGCACGCGTTCTATAACGGCACCAGCGTGTTCCTGCGCGTGGCCGGCCAGGAAGACGGACCGCACATCGTCGACATCCAGCGTCCGCAAGATCCTGCCGCGAAAACCTGGCGCGTGGCGACGTCGCTGCCGGAACTGAAGGCCAAGCGCTATGGCTTCGGCACCTATATCGCCGCCAATTACGATGACCTGGTCGACCACCCGGTGGAAATGGGCGACTTCCAGATGGCCACGTTCAAGGCGCACGGCGTGCCGCACGATATCGTGTTTACCGGCAAGGCCCCGAACCTGGACCTGGCGCGCCTGTGCGCCGACTTGAAAGCCATTTGCGAAACGCAGATCGCATTCTTCGAGCCGAAGACCAGGAAGGCGCCGATGGACCGCTACGTCTTCATGACCATGGTGGTGGGCGACGGTTATGGCGGCCTGGAACACCGTGCATCGACCGCGCTGGTGTGCGCGCGCGCCGACTTGCCGACCACCGCCAGCCGCGCCGGCGGCAAGGACAAGGAATTGAGCGAGGGTTACATCAAGTTCCTCGGCCTGTGCAGCCACGAATACTTCCATACCTGGAACGTCAAGCGCATCAAGCCGGCCGTGTTCGCACCCTATGACTTGAACGTGGAAAATTACACGCCGCTGCTTTGGCTGTTCGAGGGCGGCACCAGCTATTACGACGACTTGATGCTGGTGCGCGCCGGCATCATCACGGAAGCGGCGTATTTCAAGATGCTGGGCAAGACCGTGGGCGGCGTATTGCGCGGCGCGGGACGCCTGAAGCAAAGCGTGGCCGATTCCAGCTTCGATGCATGGGGCAAGTATTACCGCCAGGATGAAAACGCGCCCAACGCCATCGTCAGCTACTACACCAAGGGTTCGCTGGTATGCATGGCGCTGGACTTGACGATCCGCGCCAAGACCAATGGCAGGAAATCGCTGGACGACATGATGCGGGCGCTGTGGCAGCGCTATGGCCGCG
Organism: uncultured Pseudoduganella sp.; assembly: GCA_966211685.1. Lineage (GTDB taxonomy): Bacteria > Pseudomonadota > Gammaproteobacteria > Burkholderiales > Burkholderiaceae_D > Rugamonas. Next base: position 13,889 of record CBIHOX010000110.1, on the reverse strand, counting down.
ACTTCTATGAAGGCGCGGCGGCTGGCAGGGGCGTCACGCCGGCCGAAGTCGAAGCGCTGGCCGACGAAATCGCCGGCGCCAAGCTGAAACCGTTCTTTGACCGCTGCGTGCGCGGGACCGAGGATGTGCCGCTGGCGAAATTGCTGGCGCCATTCGGCGTGAAATACAGCGACCAGCGCAAGTCCGACAAGCCCAGCCTGGACGTCAACTTCGGCCGCGATGGCGCCGACTGCAAGCTGTCCGCCGTGCACGAGGGCGGCGCGGCGCACCAGGCCGGCCTGTCGGCGGGCGATTTGCTGGTGGCCATCGATGGCTTGCGCGTCACGCCGGGCAATGCCGATAACTTGCTGGCGCGCTACGCGGTGGGTGACACGGTCGAGGTGCACGCGTTCCGCCGCGATGAATTGCAAGTCTTCAGCGTGGTACTGCAGGGCGAGCGTATTCCCGGCGTGACGCTGTCGCTGGACCCGGCCGGCAAGAAAGCCGCTGGTCCGCTGCGCCCCAGCGCCGACCGCTGACCGGGGAACGTCAACCCAAGGTGATTTCGCTCGACCCGAAGACAGTCCTGTTCATGACGACGCTGATGAGCGTCGCCATGTCGATCGTCATGCACTCCGCGCACAGCAACTTTGGCAACGAAGTCAAGGGCCTGGACCGCTGGGCGTTGGGTTTGCTGGCGCTGGTGGGCGCCGGCGTGGCCTTCATGCTGCGCGAGGATTTGCCGGCAATGCCGCTGCTGCTGGCCACCAATGCGCTGTTGTTTACCGGGATCGGGCTGTCCATGATCGGCACCCAGGAATTCTTCGGCAAGCCGCCCGCCTGGCCGCTGTTCTGGTCCATCGTGGTGGGCGGCTTCACGGTCGTCAGCTGGTTCCTCGTGATCCAGCCGGATTTCGAAGCCCGCCTGACGATCGTATCGTTCCTCGTGTTTTATTTTTACGCCGAACAGGCGCGCCTGGTGTGGCGCCACGGCACGCCGCATTTTTCCACGCGTTTCTTTGGTACGCTGATGTCGATTCAGTCGCTGGTGGTGCTGGTGCGCGGCTGCATGGCCTTGCGCGCCATGGTGACGGGGGTGAACCTGAAGCGCGACGGCGCGATGGCAAATTTTTACCTTGGCGTCGGCAACTTCATGGCATTGATGCTGACCGTGGCGTTCATGACCATGGCCACGCGCCGCCTGCAAACCATCCTGGAACAGCGTTCCACGCACGACCCGCTGACCGGCGTATTGAACCGGCGCGGCTTTGCCATGTTCTATGAACGCCAGCGCGCGCAAATGCGGCGCGCCGGCAAGCCGGTCACGCTGATGGTCATCGACCTCGACCACTTCAAGGCCGTGAACGACCGCCATGGCCACATGGTGGGAGACAAGGTGCTGGTGCACGTGGCCGGCGCGATCCGGCAGGCGCTGCGGGAAAGCGATGACGTGGCGCGCTTTGGCGGGGAAGAATTCATGGTGTTGCTGCCGGATGCGGACGAGCACAATGCGCTGCTGGTGGCGCGGCGCATCCGCGATGCGCTGGGTAATGCCGCCAACACCGATGCCGCGTTGCCGGTGGTGACGGTCAGCATCGGCATCGGCTGCCATGCGTCGGAAGAAGAGTCGCTCGACGCGCTGCTGGCGCGCACCGATGCGGCGTTGTACCGCGCCAAGCAAAATGGCAGGGACAGGGTGGAACTGGCGTAACCTGATACGTCAGGCGCGCGGTCAGACGCGCATTCAGGCAAACAGCCGCTGCAACTCCGCTCCCGGATCGGCCGCGCGCATGAATGCTTCGCCAACCAGGAAGCTGTGCACATCGGCGTCGCGCATGCGCTTCACGTCGGCCGGCGTCAGGATGGCCGATTCCGTGATCACCATGCGGTCCGATGGAATGCGCGGCAACAGGTTCAGGGTCGTGTCGAGCGTGACTTCGAAGGTGCGCAGGTTGCGGTTGTTAATGCCGATCAGGTTGCTCTTCAATTTCAGCGCCGCTTCCAGCTCATCGCCGTCGTGCGATTCGATCAGCACATCCATGCCCAGTTCATGGGCGCATGCTTCCATTTCCGCCATCAAGCCATGGTCCAGCGCCGCCACGATCAGCAGGATGCAGTCGGCCCCCATCGCGCGCGCTTCGTAGATCTGGTACAGGTCGACCATGAAATCCTTGCGCAGCACCGGGATATCGCAGGCGGCGCGCGCTTGTTTCAGGTAATCCTCGGAGCCCTGGAAATACTGGGCATCGGTCAACACCGACAGGCACGCGGCGCCGTGGCTGGCGTAGCTGGCCGCGATCTCGGCGGGGCGGAAATCGGCGCGGATCACGCCTTTCGATGGCGACGCCTTCTTGACTTCGGCAATCACAGCCGGCTGGCCCGCGGCGATCTTGCCGCGCATCGATGCTTCAAAGCCGCGCAGGCCGGCGCGCAACTCCGCGTCGCTTTCCACGTCGGCGCGCAGGCTGGTATAGCTGCGGTATTTCTTGGCCGCGGCCACTTCTTCGGCCTTGGTGGCCAGGATTTTATTGAGGATATCGGACATGATGATCTTCTAGTGTTGTTCGGACAGCGCCAAGCGCGCGCCAAGCGCGACAAACAGGCTGCCCGTCACGCGATTCAGCCACAGCACCACCAGCGGCTTGACCTTCAAGCGCGCGCTGGCAAATGCCGTGAACAGGGCCAGACCGTTACACCACAACATGCTGTTGAAGTTAAAGATGCAGCCCAGGATGAAAAATGCGGTTGCTTTGCTGGACGAGTCAGCCGCAATGAATTGCGGCACGAAGGCCAGGAAAAACAGTGCGACCTTGGGATTGAGCACATTGGTGAGGAAACCCTGCGCAAAGATGCGGCGATACGTGGCCGGCGCCGGCGCCACGGCCGGAACCAGTGAAACGGCTTCGCCTTTCAGCCGGGCGCGCAGCATGGCGATGCCCATCCATACGATGTAGGCGGCGCCCACCCATTTGACGATGTTGAAGGCGGTGGCCGACGCGGCGAGCAGCGCGGAAATCCCGACCGCCGCTGCCGTCACGTGCACCATCGTGCCGGCGCCCACGCCCAGCGCAACGGAACAGCCGGCGCGCCAGCCTTGCGTGGCGCTGCGCGTCACGATCAGCAGAGAATCCGGGCCAGGCATGATGTTCAGCAGCAGGCCCGAAATAATGAACAAGGTCAGATCGTGGATGCCGTACATGATGCCCGCCCTGATCAAATCAAGCCGCTTCGGCCGCAAGCGTCTGGGTGACGTTGACGAATTGCTCGACCTTGGCCAGCGCCGCGCCCGACGTGATGGCGGCGCGGGCTTTCGCCAGGCCTTCCTCGATCGACGCCGCCACGCCTGCCGCATACAGCGCGGTGCCCGCGTTCAGCGCCACGATGTCGTAGGCGGCGCCGGGTTCGCCGCGCAGCGCTTCGAACATCTTGGCTTTCGATTCCGCCGCGTCGGCTACCTTCAGGTTGCGGCTGGCGATCATTTGCAGGCCGAAGTCTTCCGGATGGATTTCATATTCACGAATTTCACCGTCCACCAGTTCGCCCACCATGGTGGCGGCGCCCAGCGACACTTCATCCATGTTGTCCTTGCCGTAGACCACCAGCGCATGTTGCGCGCCAAGGCGCTGCAGCACGCGCACCTGGATACCGACCAGGTCGGGGTGGAACACGCCCATCAATATATTCGGCGCGCCGGCCGGGTTGGTCAACGGGCCCAGGATGTTGAAGATGGAACGCACGCCCAGTTCGCGGCGCACCGGGGCCACGTGCTTCATGGCGGTATGGTGGTTGGGCGCGAACATGAAGCCGATGCCGGTTTGCGCGATCGATTGCGCGATCTGTTCCGGCTTCAGGTTGAGCGAGACGCCCAGCGATTCGAGCATGTCAGCCGAACCGGATGACGACGAGACGCTGCGCCCGCCATGCTTGGCCACGCGGGCGCCGGCGGCGGCCGCGACGAACATCGACGTGGTCGAGATATTGAAGGTGTGCGCGCCGTCGCCGCCGGTGCCGACGATGTCGAGCAGGTGGGTGGTGTCGGCCATCGGCACCTTGGTGGCGAATTCGCGCATCACCGTGGCGGCGGCGGCGATTTCACCGATGGTTTCCTTTTTCACGCGCAAGCCCATGGTCAGGGCAGCGATCATGACCGGCGACATTTCGCCCGACATAATCTGGCGAAACAGGTGCAGCATCTCGTCGTGGAAGATTTCACGGTGTTCGATGCAGCGCAGAAGGGCTTCCTGGTGCGTGATCTGGTGTTTTTGAGGAGCAGGCATGGCTATTCCTTCGTCATTCGTATGATGAAAGCGGATCGGGGTCTGGTTGTGGACGTGCGCGCCGGCTTGGTTGTACGGCGCGCGCGGGTGTCAGACCCGGTCCAGGAAGTTCTTCAGCAAGGCGTGGCCATGCTCGGACAGGATCGATTCAGGGTGGAACTGCACTCCCTCGATATCGTAGTCCTTGTGGCGCACGCCCATGATCTCGCCGTCGTCGGTCCATGCCGTCACTTCCAGGCATGATGGCAGCGACGCGCGCTCGATCGCCAGCGAGTGGTAACGGATGACCGTGAAGGGGCTCGGCAAATCCTTGAACACGCCGACGCCGGTATGCGCGATGACGGACGTCTTGCCATGCATGACTTGCTTGGCGCGGATGACTTTCCCGCCAAACGCTTCGCCAATGGCCTGGTGGCCGAGGCAGACGCCCAGGATGGGCTTCTTGCCCGCGAAGTGCTTCAGCACGTCGATGGAAATGCCGGCCTGCGCGGGGTCTTTCGGTCCCGGCGAAATGCAGATGCGGTCCGGGTTCATCGCCTCGATTTCCGCGATGGTGATTTCATCGTTGCGGTGCACGCGCACCTCTTCGCCCAGCTCGCCGAAATACTGCACGATGTTGTAGGTGAAGGAGTCGTAGTTGTCGATCATCAGCAGCATCTCAGAACTCCCCATCCAGGCCATCTTGCACTTGCTCGGCGGCGCGCAGCACGGCGCGCGCCTTGTTTTCAGTTTCCTGCCATTCCATTTCCGGTATCGAGTCGGCCACGATGCCGGCGGCGGCCTGCACGTACAGCATGCCATCCTTGATCACGCCGGTGCGGATCGCGATCGCCACGTCCATTTCACCGCCAAACGACAGGTAGCCGCACGCGCCGCCATAAATGCCGCGCTTGCAGATTTCCAGTTCGTCGATGATTTCCATCGCGCGCACTTTCGGGGCGCCGGTCAGCGTGCCGGCCGGGAAGGTGGCGCGCAGCACGTCCAGGTTGGACATGCCTTCCTTCAGCTTGCCCTCGACGTTGGACACGATGTGCTGCACGTGCGAATACTTTTCAATCACCATCTTGTCCGTGACTTTCACGGAACCGGTTTCCGAAATGCGGCCCAGGTCATTGCGCGCCAGGTCGATCAGCATCACGTGTTCGGCGATTTCCTTCGGATCGGCCAGCAGCTCCTTCGCCAGCTCGGCGTCGCGTTCCGGCGTTGCGCCGCGCGGGCGGGTGCCGGCAATCGGGCGCAGGGTCACGGTATTGCCGCCATCGGCGGATTTTTCATTGCGCACCAGGATTTCCGGCGAGGCGCCGACGATGTGCATGTCGCCGAAATTGTAGAAGTACATGTACGGCGAAGGGTTCAGCGAACGCAGTGCGCGGTACAGCGACAGCGGCGCGTCGACATACGGCTTGCGCAGGCGCTGGCCGATCTGCACCTGCATCAAGTCGCCCGCCAGCACGTATTCGTGCGCGACCTTGACGGCCTTCAGGTAATCTTCCTTCGCGAAATCGCGGATGGTTTCCGTGCGCACCGACGCCGACGTCACCGGCGCATCGACGCCGCGGCGCAGCAGCGCGCGCAAGTCTTTCAGGCGCTGGCGCGCTTTCGAATACGCTTCCGGCTGCGTGGTGTCGGCATAGACGATCAGGTACAGCTTGCCGGTGATGTTGTCGATCACCGCCAGCTCTTCCGTCACCATCAGCTGGATGTCCGGCAAGTTCAAGTCATCCTTGGGCGCCGTGTTGACCAGCGTTTTTTCGATGTGGCGCACCGTGTCGTAGCCGAAGTAGCCGGCCAGGCCGCCGCAGAAGCGGGGCATGCCGGGCCGCAGCGCGACCTTGAAGCGGGACTGGTATTGCTCGATGAATTCGAGCGGATTGCCTTCGTGGGTCTCGATGACCTGGCCGTTTTTCAGCACTTCCGTCACCTTGCCGCGGTTGCGCAGCAAGGTGGTGGCGGGCAGGCCGATGAACGAATAGCGGCCGAAACGCTCGCCGCCGACCACGGACTCCAGCAGGAACGTGTTCTTGCCATTGTTCTGGCTCTGGGCCAGCTTCAGGTACAGGGTCAGCGGGGTTTCGAGATCGGCGAATGCTTCCGCGATCAGGGGAATACGGTTGTAGCCTTGCGTGGCCAGCGATTTGAATTCGAGTTCAGTCATGCTTCTCTCCAGGCCGCCGTAAACCCACTATGGGCATAGATATGGCGGTATAGCTTCAAAAAACCTGTCTCGCTGCGGGGGGATGTGCAGGGACAGCAATCAGCGCGGGTCAGTTTGCCCAGGATTGCCAGCGTCGCCACAGCCAGGCCTCAATCGAGCCCCGGTGGGTAACATTGTGTCTTTTGTTGAGAAACATGCTGTGTTCTTGATCTAAGTAGAAGTTCAGGTTGCTTCAGTTTGTGGCTGAATTATGCAAGCGAATCAACTTTGCCGCATGCAGCAGCGTGTCAACTATACCATCGGAATCCGTTTCGTGTATAGACTCGCCGTGGTTATAGCCGTACGGCACCGTCAGCACCGGGCAGCCCGCAGCCCGGGCCGCCTGCGCATCGTTGGACGAGTCGCCGATCGCCACCACCTGGCCCGGTTCCAGCGCAAAGTCGCTGCACACTTGCAGCAGCGGCATCGGGTGCGGTTTTTTCTTCGGCAGCGAATCGCCGCCATAAATCACGTCGAAGTAGCCCGACAAGCCTTTTTGCTCCAGCAGCGGACGCGCCAGGCCGATCGGCTTGTTGGTCACGCAAGCGAGGCGCAAGCCGTCATCGCGCAGCGCCTGCAGGCCGGCCGCCACGTCCGGATAGTGCGTGGAATGGTTGCCGTTGATGGTTTCATAGTGACGCTGGTATGCGTCGAATGCCTGGGCGAAGCGCTGTTCCACGCCGGCCGCGTCGTAATCGATGGCCAGCACATCGCGCACCAGCTTGTCGGAACCCTTGCCGATCATGTCGCGGATTTGCGCGACCGGCAGCGGCGCCAGGCCGAGGTCGGCGCGCATCATGCTGATGGCGGCGTGGATGTCGTGCACCGTGTCGAGCATGGTGCCGTCCAGGTCGATGATGGCGGCCCGTACGCCGCGCAATGGGGAAGCCGGGACCGCATTCATGCTTATACGCCTTTCAACTGTTCGCGCATCGCATCGATGACAGCCTTGTAGTCGGGCTGGCCGAAGATGGCGGAACCGGCCACGAAGGTGTCGGCGCCGGCTTTTGCCGCAGCGGCGATGTTGTCGACCTTGATGCCGCCGTCGACTTCGAGCAGGATGTCGCGCCCCGATTCATCGATACGGCGGCGCGCCTCGGCAATCTTGTCCAGTGCGCGCGGAATGAACGATTGGCCGCCAAAGCCCGGGTTCACCGACATAATCAGGATCATGTCGACCTTGTCCATGACGTGGTCCAGGTAGCTCAGCGGTGTGGCCGGGTTGAATACCAGGCCGGCCTTGCAGCCGTTATCGCGGATCAGTTGCAGCGAGCGGTCGATGTGGTCCGACGCTTCCGGGTGGAAGGTGATGATGTTGGCGCCGGCCTTGGCAAAGTCGGGGATAATGCGGTCCACCGGTTTGACCATCAGGTGCACGTCGATCGGCACTTGCACGTGCGGGCGGATCGCCTGGCATACCAGCGGTCCGACCGTCAGGTTGGGCACGTAATGGTTGTCCATTACGTCGAAGTGGATGATGTCGGCGCCGGAGGCGACGACGTTGCGCACTTCTTCACCAAGGCGGGCGAAATCGGCGGACAGGATGCTGGGGGCGATGCGGAAGGTGGTCATGGCAGTCGGCTGATAGTGGGATGCCTGGCGTGAAGCCCGGCGCCCAGTTGTCTGAAATAAAAATGCGCTATTTTACGCTGACCCTTGCATGTGCGTCCGATTTGGGGTGCAATGACAAGATACGATAACAATTCGCCATCCTTGCTGGCGAGGAAACATTAACAAGGAAGCCCATGGCTAATTATGAGTTCACTGTGTCGGTCAGGACGCAGTACCTGCCTGAACAGTCCGATCCCGAACGCACCAATTTCGTGTTCACGTACTCGATCACGATCAAGAATACGGGAACGGTGGCCGCACAGCTGATCTCCCGCCATTGGGTCATCACCGACGCCAACAACCATACGCAGGAAGTGCGCGGCCTCGGCGTGGTCGGCCACCAGCCGCTGCTGCAGCCGGGCGAACAATTCGAATACACGAGTGGCACGCAACTGGCAACGCCGCAAGGCTCGATGGTGGGCGAATATTTCTGCGTGGCGGAAGATGGACACCAGTTCGAAGCGAAGATTCCCGAATTCGTGTTGTCGCTGCCGCGCACGCTGCATTAAGCTTCGTGGTTATTGATCAAGCTTGGTCTTGATTGCTTTCCTGCTTGGGCGGCAATGGTTTTGCCGCCGGCTTGTTCTTTTTTGATGGCAGCGTCCACCAGACGATGAACACCAGCAGGAACAGCGCCACGAATGCTTCCAGATACAAGATCCACATACCGACTCCATGTTTTCGACACGCCGTAGTTTAAACCTTTCCCTCTGCGCCGTCGCGCTGGCCCTGGCTGGCTGCGCCACGCCGCCGCAGCCGCAACAGCCGGCCCAGCCGCCGGCGCAACCGCAGACTCCAACGCAGCCTCCTGTACAGCCGGCCAAGCCGGTCCAGCCCGCTGAGCCGGCCAAACCCGGCGCCATCCAGTTCGTGCCCGCCACCTTTGCCGCCTTGCCGGGCTGGGAGCGCGACGATGTGCGGGCGGCGTGGCCGGCGTTCATGGCCTCGTGCTCGGTGCTGGTCAAGCGCGCCGAGTGGAAAGAACCGTGCTCGATCGCGCGCCAGGTCAACGGCAATGACGACAAGGCGATCCGCCTGTTCTTTGAAAGCTTCTTTGAACCGCGCCAGGTGATTGCGCCCGATGGCGCCGACACCGGCCTCGTCACCGGTTATTACGAACCGCTGTTGCGCGGTGCGCGCAAGAAGGGCGGTCCCTTCCAGACGCCGCTGTACAAGGTGCCGGATGACCTCATTACCGTGGACCTTGCCGGCGTTTACCCGGAATTGAAGGGCATGCGCTTGCGTGGTCGCCTGCAGGGCAAGAAACTCGTGCCGTACGCGACGCGCGAGCAGATCGAAGCGGCGGATTTCACCGGCAAGGAATTGCTGTGGGTGGACGACCCGGTCGAGGCGTTTTTCCTGCAAGTACAGGGTTCCGGCCGCGTGCAACTGGGTGATGAAACCGTGCGCGTGGCGTATGCCGACCAGAATGGCCATCCGTATAAATCCATCGGCCGCTACCTGGTGGACAAGGGCGAGCTGACCACGGAGCAGGCTTCCGCGCAAGGCATCAAGGCGTGGATTGCCGGGCATCCGACCCGCATGGCGGAATTGTTCAATGCGAACCCGTCGTACGTGTTCTTCCGCGAAGAAAAACTGCCCGATCCGAAAGTCGGCCCGAAGGGGTCGCTGGGCGTGCCGCTCACGCCGCAGCGCTCGGTCGCCATCGATGCCTCGCAATTGCCGCTGGGAGCGCCCGTCTTCCTGTCGACCACCCACGCCAACAGCGACATTCCGCTGCAGCGCCTGGTGATGGCGCAAGATACCGGCGGCGCCATCCGTGGCGCCATCCGCGTCGACTATTTCTTCGGCTTTGGCACGGAAGCGGCGGAAAACGCGGGCCGCATGAAGCAAAAAGGGAATGTGTGGGTATTGATGCCGAAAGAAGCGCCGCCGGCTTCGGTATCGGGCAATCCGGCGCCGCGCAAGTCGTAAGCCGGCGGCGCCGCGCCAGCGCAATGCCTTCAGCGCAATACCAGCACGGGCAGCGTCGTGTGCGCCAGCACTTTTTGCGTTTCGCTGCCCAGGAATAATTTATTTAAACCCTTGCGCCCATGCGACGCCATGACAATGGCGTCGCAGCCATGTTTTTCCGCCGCATCGACTATGGCTTCATATGGACTGGCCGCCATCGACGTCACGGTTTCGCACAGCACGCCGGCCGCGCTGGCCGCCGCCGCGACCTTGTTCACGTTTTCCTTCGTCACATCCATCATCCGGGTTTCATAGGTGCCCATGTCGGGAATCGGTACGCCGGTGTCGCCCGATGCGGTAAACGGGAACGGCTGCATGACGCTGATGGTGACGATCTTGCCGCCATGCTTGCGGGCCAGATCGATGACTTTAGTTGCTGCCTGGATCGATAAATCCGAACCATCGGTAGGGAACAAGATGTTATTGAACATGGCTGACTCCTGAAACTGACAGTTAGCGTCAGTGTAGGGCCGAAGCTTTTATTGCGGGCGCACGCTTCGGATATGCGGCGAGGCGAACAGGGCCAGGGCCAGCGCCACGCCTACCGCGCCGACACTGCCGATACCGGCCCGCACGCCATACCGGTCGGCAATGGCTCCCGCCGCCAGGGCGCCCAGCGGCGCGGTCGCGATGGTCAGGAACCGCATGGTGGAAATGATGCGTCCCATATAGGCGTCCGGCGTCGCATGGGCCCGCATCGATGAATACGAAATGAAAAACAGCATCACGCCGCAGTCATAGACAAACACCAGGCCCGCAAACGCGGCCGCGCTGGCCAGCGGCGTACCGAACCAGTTGGCGGGAATCGCGGGGGTGCAGACAAAGCCGGCCACAATGGTCAGGCTGATGCCGGTCAACATGGTTTTACCGGGGCCGAGGCGGCGTGTCATGGGCTTGACCAGCACGGAACTGGCCAGCATGCCCAGGCCACCCAGCATTTGCGTGGCGCCCAGCCAGCCCGGCGTCATGCCCAGTTCGCGCGTAGCCAGCAGGATTTGCAGCGATGAAAAGCCGTAAAACAGCATGTGCCAGATGCCCACTCCCCAGGCAAACGTGCGCAGCAGCGGGCTGTTCCAGATAAAGGCAAAGCCTTCGCGCAATTCGCGCAACGGATGCTTGTCGGACGGGACCGGCGCCGGTTCGGTGAGCCGGGTCTGGCGCAAGTTCCAGGCCGACAGCAGGAAGCTGGCGGCATTGGCCAGGATGGCGTAAGGCGCGGTCAGCCACTGGATCAGCAAGCCCGCCAGCCCCGGCGCGATCAGGCGCGAGGCGGAATCAGTCATGGCGAATTTCGATTGCGCATCGATCAGCTTGTCGCGGCCCACGATCAGCATGACGAATATCTGTTCGGCGCCGCCGCCTATTACGCCGCACGTATGGAAAATCAGCGTGGTCGCATACAGCCATGGCATCGACAGGATGCCGAGCCACCACGCCAGCGGAATGCTGGCCAGGGTCAGTCCCTGCACGACTTCACACACCAGCAGGATCGGCAATTTGCGGCGCCGGTCCAGCCAGACGCCGGCCGGCAGCGCGAACAGCAATGCAGGCAAGGCCTGGCAAGTGGCTACGATGCCCATCTGGCCCGGGGTGGCGTTCAGCAGGATGGCCGAGCACAACGGCACGGCCAGTGAACTGACTTGCGCGCCAAAACTGTTGAGGACACTGGAAAGCCAGTAACGCAGGAAGGCCGCATTGCGCAGCAGCGGGTCTTTGCCGAGGGTAGCGGAAATGTAGCGTTGTATGGCGGTTATCATTTTAGAGGCAAATAATAACAGTCAGTCATCCATAACCGCTAAAATCGCCCGGTATCGCTTTCCACATATAGAGGAGTCGTCCATGCAATATGAAGACCTGATCGTAGAAATCCACGGCCGCGTGGCCTTGATCCGTTTGAACCGCCCGAAGGCCATGAATGCGCTCAATGACCGCATGATGAATGAACTGGGCGATGCGTTCGCCAAGCTCGACGCGGATCCCGCGATCGGTTGCTTCATCCTCACTGGCAATGAAAAAGCGTTTGCCGCAGGCGCCGACATCGCCGCCATGGTCGATTACACTTACCAGGATACCTACCGCGACAACTACATCGGCCGCAACTGGGAACACATCCTCAAGGTGCGCAAGCCGGTCATTGGCGCCGTGTCCGGCTTTGCGCTGGGCGGCGGCTGCGAACTGGCCATGATGTGCGATTTCCTGATCGCCGGCGATAACGCCAGGTTCGGCCAACCCGAAATCAAGGTCGGCGTGCCTCCCGGCGCGGGCGGCACGCAGCGCCTGCCGCGCGCGATCGGCAAGGCGAAAGCCATGGACTTGCTGCTGACGGCGCGCATGATCGATGCGGCCGAAGCCGAGCGCATCGGCCTGGTGTCGCGCGTGGTGCCGGCCGATAAACTGATCGAGGAAGTGCTGGCCGTGGCGACGCAGATCGCTTCGATGTCGGTATCGGTGGCGATGCAAATCAAGGATGCGGTCAACCGCGCCTTTGAAACCACGCTGACCGAAGGCGTCGCCTATGAGCGCCGCCTGTTCCACGCAGCGTTCGGTACCCCTGCGCAGCGCGAAGGCATGCACGCTTTCCTGGAAAAGCGTGCGCCGAACTTCGAAGGGTTGTAATTACGCCTCGGTGCCGGCGAGGATATCCTTCAGCGCCGCCGCCAGCAATTCGCATTCGTCATGGGTGCCGATGCTGATGCGCAAGTGATGCTGGGCGCCTGGCTGGCTCAGGTGGCGCACCAGGATGGCCCGTTCGCGCAATGCGGCGGCGAGTTTGCCGGCCGCCATGTCCGGGTGCTGGACAAACAGGAAGTTGGTGGCAGACGGGGTGACGTCGAAGCCGAGTTCGCGCAATTGCTTCGCCAGCCGTTCGCGGCTGGCGATCAGCAGCGCCCGCTTTTCCTGGAAGTAGGTGTCGTCTTCCAGCGATGCCGCGGCGCCGGCAATCGCTACCCGGCTCAGTGGATAGGAATTGAAACTGTTCTTGACGCGCTCCAGTCCGGCAATCAGGTCCGGATGGCCGATCGCGTAGCCGACACGCAGTCCAGCCAGCGAGCGCGATTTCGAGAACGTGTGCACCACCAGCAGGTTCGGGTATTTTTGCGTCAGCGGTACCGATGTCTCGCCGCCGAAATCCACATACGCTTCATCGACCAGGACCACGCAATCGGGGTGGGAGCGCACGATGTGCTCGACTTCGGACAGGGCCAGCGGCAAGCCGGTAGGGGCATTCGGGTTGGCAAAGACGATGCCGCCGCAGGGGCGGTCATAGTCGGTGGCGACGATGCCTTTTGCATGGTCCAGCGGCACGGTTTCATAAGCAATGCCATATAAGCCGCAATACACGGGGTAAAAACTGTACGTCAGGTCCGGCATCAGCAGCGGCAATGGCTGGTCGAAGAACGCCTGGAATGCATGGGCCAGCACCTCATCGGAACCATTGCCGGTAAACACTTCGGCTGGCGTGACCTTGAAATAAGTGGCGATGGCTTCTTTCAGGCGCGTGGCGTCCGGGTCGGGATATAGGCGCAGCGTGTCGCTGGTTTCCGCATGCATGGCGGCCAGCACGGCCGGGGAAGGGCCGTAGGGATTTTCATTGGTATTGAGTTTGGTGAGATTGGTAATGCGGGGTTGTTCGCCAGGCACATACGGCTTTAAGTCCCGGATGCGGGGACTCCACAGCTTGCTCATTTCGTCATTCCTGAAGTTGAGGATCTGTTAAGCATGCCACATTTCGCCTTGCAAGGTGAGATGGGCTTTGCTATAGTTCTGTCCCCGCAGCGCTGCGCCAGATCAACGGAAGCAGCGATGTAGAAACAGGGGTTGACGGGAATCAGGAAACACTGGATAATCTCGCT
>CBIHOX010000109.1:0-20933 GCA_966211685.1 uncultured Pseudoduganella sp. | reverse complement strand
ATACGAAGAAGATCACCAAGGCGATGGAAATGGTCGCCGCATCGAAAATGCGCAAAGCGCAGGACCGTATGCGCGCCGCCCGTCCCTACAGTGACAAGGTTCGTAATATCGCCGCTAATCTGGCTTCCGCCAATCCGGAATACACGCACCCGTTCCTGGCTACGGCCAAGGGCGACCAGGCCAAGAAAGTGGGTTTCATCGTTGTCACGACCGACAAGGGTCTGTGCGGCGGTTTGAACACCAACGTGCTGCGCCAGGTGACGAACAAGACCCGCGAGCTGGAAACGGCGGGCAACAAGATTGAAGCGGTAGCAATCGGTAACAAAGGTTTGGGGTTCCTGAATCGCGTCGGCGTCTCTGTGGTTGCCCAGGCAACGCAGATCGGCGACACGCCGCACCTGGAAAAACTGATCGGACCTGTCAAGGTCATGCTCGAGAAGTTCCAGGAAGGCAAGCTGGACGCTGTATACCTGTGCTATACCAAGTTCATCAACACGATGAAGCAAGAGCCGATGGTGGAGCAGTTGCTGCCCCTGCCGGCCGACAAAATCAAGGCCGATGCGAATACCCACCAGTGGGATTACATCTACGAGCCTGATGCGCAAACCGTGATCGACGAACTGCTGGAGCGCTACATTGAAGCGCTGGTATACCAGGCAGTGGCAGAAAACCTGGCGTCCGAGCAATCGGCGCGCATGGTGGCCATGAAGGCCGCCAGCGACAACGCAGGTAATGTCATCGGCGAACTGAAGCTGGTCTACAACAAGACCCGCCAGGCAGCGATTACCAAAGAACTCTCCGAAATCGTGGCCGGTGCGGCGGCGGTTTAAACGAATTTAACTATATTTGAAGGAACGAACATGGCTGATGGCAAAATCGTTCAGTGTATCGGCGCTGTGGTGGACGTTGAGTTCCCACGCAACGCGATGCCTAAGGTTTTCGACGCCCTGAAGATGGAAGGCTCGGAACTGACCCTGGAAGTACAACAGCAGCTCGGCGACGGCGTGGTCCGTACCATTGCTCTGGGTTCGTCCGACGGTCTGCGTCGCGGCATGGTAATTCAAAACACCGGCAAGCCAATCATGGTGCCGGTAGGCCAGGCAACCCTGGGCCGTATTATGGACGTGCTGGGTAACCCGATCGACGAATGCGGTCCGGTGTCGCACGAACACATGGCTTCGATCCACCGCGTGGCGCCTGCGTACGACGAACTGTCGCCGTCGCAAGACCTGCTGGAAACCGGCATCAAGGTGATTGACCTGGTCTGCCCGTTCGCCAAGGGTGGTAAGGTTGGTCTGTTCGGTGGTGCAGGTGTGGGCAAGACCGTTAACATGATGGAACTGATCAACAACATCGCTAAAGCGCACTCGGGTTTGTCCGTGTTCGCCGGTGTTGGTGAGCGTACCCGTGAAGGTAACGACTTCTACCACGAAATGGCTGACGCCAAAGTGGTTGACCTGGAAAACCCGACCAACTCGAAAGTGGCGATGGTTTACGGTCAGATGAATGAACCACCAGGCAACCGTCTGCGCGTGGCGCTGACCGGTCTGACCATGGCGGAAGCATTCCGTGACGAAGGCCGTGACGTTCTGTTCTTCGTTGACAATATCTACCGTTTCACGCTGGCCGGTACCGAAGTTTCCGCACTGCTGGGCCGTATGCCTTCCGCAGTGGGTTACCAGCCTACCCTGGCCGAAGAAATGGGCCGCCTGCAAGAGCGTATTACCTCGACCAAGACCGGTTCGATTACCTCGATCCAGGCCGTCTACGTTCCAGCCGACGACTTGACCGACCCATCGCCAGCGACCACCTTCGGTCACCTGGATTCGACCGTCGTTCTGTCGCGTGACATCGCCGCCCTGGGTATCTACCCTGCGGTTGACCCGCTGGACTCGACTTCCCGCCAGCTGGACCCGCTGGTGGTTGGCCAGGAACACTACGAAACCGCACGCGCCGTACAGGGCACGCTGCAGCGCTACAAGGAATTGCGTGACATTATCGCGATTCTGGGTATGGACGAACTGGCGCCGGAAGACAAGCTGACCGTGGCACGCGCTCGTAAGATGCAGCGTTTCCTGTCGCAGCCATTCCACGTTGCTGAAGTGTTCACCGGCGCGCCTGGCAAATACGTTTCGCTGAAAGACACGATCAAGGGCTTCAAGATGATCGCATCGGGCGAACTGGATCACCTGCCGGAGCAAGCGTTCTACATGGTCGGCACGATCGAAGAAGCAATCGAAAAAGCCAAGAAACTGGGTTAATTCCCGGTAGATTGGCGACGCTCCCGGCTTGCCGGGAGCGTTCAATCCCGTTAGGACACACATGGCAAATACCATACACGTAGATGTGGTCTCCGCTGAAGAGCAAATCTTCGCCGGCGAAGCCACGTTCGTCGCGTTGCCTGGTGAACAGGGCGAGCTGGGTATCTACCCGAAGCACACGCCGCTGATCACCCGTATTCGTCCGGGTGCGGTGCGTATCCAGGTGGCTGGCCAGGCTGAAGACGAGTTCGTCTTCGTTGCCGGCGGTCTGCTGGAAGTGCAACCAAACGCCGTGACTGTACTGGCCGACACCGCGATCCGTGGCAAGGACCTGGATGAAGCCAAGGCCAACGCCGCCAAGAAGCTGGCGGAAGAAGCCCTGGTCAACAGCACCGGCAAGATGGACTACGCAACTGCGCAGGCCGAGCTGGCTGCGGCGGTAGGCCAACTGGCCGCGATCGCCAAACTGCGTCAATTGAAGGGCTGATTCCAGTCTTTCGCGGCGCCGCGACAAAAAGGCAGCTTCGGCTGCCTTTTTGCTTTTTAGCCACAAGTGTTTCATATGGCCTTGTTATAAGGCACAATATTGCTTCTTTTTTAATAAGGAAAGTGCATGAAACGCTTGTTGCTGGCTGCCCTGTGCGGTCTGTTCCACTCCGCCCACGCGGTGTCGCCGACGCCGGCGCCGGTGCCGGCACCTGTACCGCAAATCCAGGTCATCAATCTTGCCAGCGATTATGCGGCGTTTTGGGACGCCACCGGGCAAATGCCGGAAGCTGAACGGATCGCGGCATTTAAACAGCAGATAGGCAGCCGTTTCCCGGAGTTTTACGGGATCGAGCGGTATGCCGGCGACTTCACGCAGGCGCAGCAGGACCAGCGCATTGCGCGCAGTTTTGCCGCATTCGGTCCTCTGCGCGAAGCTTACCTGGCGAAGGTGAACCGTTTCGCACAAGATTTGCCGCGCCATATTGCCGGTTTTACCGCGGCTTTCCCGGATTTTCGGCCCGGCGTGCCCACATACCTGGTGCACTCGCTCAATGAAATGGATGGCGGCACGCGCCACCTCAATGGCAAGACATACCTGATCTTTGGCGCCGACCGCATGGCCAGCCTGCACGGCGATGGCGACGATACGGCGTTTTTCCATCACGAACTGTTTCACACCCATCATTTTGTCGCCATGGGCCAGTGCGAAGGGCAGGGCATGTGGCTGCCCCTGTGGCATGAAGGCTTGGCTACCTACGTGTCGAAAGTATTAAACCCCCAGGCCAACGACAAGGAATTGCTGCTGGATTTCCCGGCCGGCAGCCTGCCGCTGACGCGCGCGCGCCTGTACGACTCGTTTGCGCACATGGAATCCGTGCTCGACAACACCGATTACGCCAAACTGTACTCACCGCTGTTCAATGCCAAGCAGGATGAGACCGGGCTGGCGCCGCGGCGCGGCTATTATCTCGGCTACCTGGTCGCTGCCGAGATTGGCAAAACCCGTGACTTGCGCACGCTGGCGTCGCTCGATTGCCGGCAGGCGCGCGCGCTGGTGGGGGCGGCCGTGGCCAAACTCAAGGAGGCCAGCCGGCCGGCGCAGTAAGCGCGGGCGCCTGTCCCATTGCAGCAGCGTGCCAAGCTTGTACCGCGTCGCACGCTGCCCCTTCATTCAGCCTGTGCTGTTGGAACGACATGCATGAGCCTGCCGCCATGACCGCGGACGGGGCGGGAATGTTAGTATCGGGCTACCGATCTATCCAGTCACAGGAATACCATGGCCTCCACCATGCACGTCGACGTTGTTTCCGCCGAGGGCGCGTTTTATTCCGGTCCCGCCACGTTCGTGGTCTTACCGGGAGAGCAGGGGGAACTGGGTATTTATCCACGCCATACACCGCTGATCACGCGTATCCGCCCCGGCGTGGTGCGGATACAAAAGCAGGGCGGCGGAGACGAGGAATTCTTGTTCGTGGCTGGGGGACTGCTGGAAGTGCAGCCGGACCATATCACGGTATTGGCCGATACTGTAATCCGTGGCAAAGACCTCGATGAACGGCGCGCCCATGAAGCACGCAAACTCGCGGAAGAACAATTGGCGCACCGCAGCGGGCAAATCGATTATGCGAAAGTCCAGGCTGAATTGGCTGTCGCGGTGGCGCAATTGGCGGCCATTGCACGCTGGCGCGCCCGGCATTAATGGCGCTTCAGCTTTTCAACTGCACATGCCGTAGGTTTTCCGGTCATTGAAATAGCGGTAGGTGAATGTGCGCACCGGATAACGCTCATTCTTGATTTTCATTGCCGGCAGCACGAAATCAAACCGTTCCGGCAATTTTCCCTTGAATTGCAGGCGGAACCGGTATTGCGTTACATCCGACGTACCGATCCCTGTCATTAAGATCGGCACCTGTTCAATCACGTCCACCAGTTCAGGACGCCCTTCGGTGCCGCGGCGGTAAATCGTCACGACTTCCCCGGTAGCCAATGGCGGCCCTTTGGGCGCCGCGATTTTAAATGCGCGGCTGGTGAATTGCGCCATGGCGCCCCGCGGCACCATATAAATCACGCTGATTTCCACGCCGCCATCCGGCAACGACGTGGGCGGCGTGGCAGTGACGGTAATATTTTCAGGCAAGGTGAAAGTCGATCCATCTTCCCATTTCGTGCATTCCGGCGTGACGGCCTGATACAGTTGCACGGGCTGATAATCGTTTCCGCATGCGGAAAGCGTCATCAATAAAGCCAGCGGCGCATACTGGCATATTACCTTGCGCATTATTTCTTTCCTTTCAGCGTTTTTCTTCCATGAGCGCCAACAAATGGCCATCCGGATCGCGGAAAAACGCCATCCATAATTCATGATCCGGCATTTTTGCAATCAAATGCGGATCGCCATCGAATTGCACACCCCGTGCTTTTAAAATCGTGGCCATGGCTTCGATTTCTTCCACATAAAAATAATGACAGACGCCAGCAGCCGGCTGGACGGCTTTGGGCGTTCCTTCCAGCATCAGGCGTACGCCGGCGCAATCGAAAAACACCAGGTCGCCATACCGGAATAATTTATTCAAACCCAAGGTACCGCCATAAAACGCTTCCGCGCGGTTGGCGTCGGATACAGGCAAGGCAATCTGGCCAATGCGGGATAAAGCCATGGGATGCTCCGGTAGTGGAATGGGGCCATCAGTTTAGCCGATTCCACCCTGTACTCAAGCGCAAGGCCCGAGTTTGTACCACAATTCAGCATGATTGCGCTAACTTCTGGCATGAAAATCGTAAAAAAACCCGGTTGGCGCGGTATTGCACCGCCAACCGGGCGGGTGGCTTATTCGCGTCGTTGTTTGCCGCGCAAGCCGGCCGATTTCAAGATGGATTTCCAGCGGGCCCGTTCGGCAATCCGTTCCAGCGGTGTTTGCTGCAAGCGCTGCATATCGCGCATGAGTTTATGGTAATTAAACAGCCGGTCTGGATCACAATATATACGCACGGCGCATCCGGGTTCCGATTCATGCCGGCAATTGCGGAATTGGCATTGCTCCGCCCACGATTCAATATCGTCAAACGCTGCATGCAGGCTGTCGTCATCACCGTCGGGACGCAAGGTTCGTAATCCCGGCGCATCGATAATACAGGCGCCGCCAACACAAAAATGCATGGAGCGACTGGTGGTCGTATGGCGACCGCGGCTGTCATCCTGCCTGACCGCGCCGGTTTGCTGTTCCGTATTGGCTAGGGTATTGGTCAAAGTGGATTTACCGGCGCCGGAAGAACCAAGCAGGCATAATGTCTGGCCTGATTGCAACCAGGGAGATAATTGCTGGACTGATTGTTGATTGCGCGTATCGACGGCAAATACCGGATATCGGCGGCCAATACGCTGGATGACTTCATCAATGCGTTCGAGGGCATTATCGACAGTGTCGGCCTTGGTTAATACAATCACTGGGGCAATGTCGGCAGCCGCCACCATGGTCAGGTAACGTTCGAGGCGCCGCAAATTGAAATCATGGTCGAGGCCCATGACAAGTAATGCGGTATCGATATTGCTGGCCACGGCCTGGCGGCGGCCGTCAAATGACCGGCGGCTTAAATGATTAACTGGGGATAACCTTAAAGTAATCCACCATTCATTCAAATTCGTTTGTTCCGCGACGATCCAGTCGCCCACGGATAAGCAATCGCCATTTTCCGCCAATTCAGCCACCAGGCGCGGTAAAACGCGGGCGGAACAGGGATGCTCACCGTTGTGAAGAGTGAGCCAGTCTTTATGGACTTCGATAATGCGCATGGCATACGCGGCCGGATTGTCCGGCAGGGCGGCCAATTGCGCCAGGTAAGCGTTGGTAAAGCCGATACGGCGCAGCGTTTTAAAAGAAATAGATAACATGATGTTTCCCGTTATGCGCGCCATACAAAAAACAGGCGCGCAACAGCACATCCTTTTGCACGTGGCAAAAGGCCGGATTGAATACGGGGAAGCCGGCGCGCGATCGCGCGGCGTTACATCATGTCGACAGACAGGACAGGAAGGCGCGGATCAGGCAGCCGGCAGGAGGGCAATATCCAAGGTAGTCACGGCGCATTCTCCTGTTTAGTAATTGATAAGACGCCAGTGTCCCACTACTGCCCAGTTCGGTCAACACCCTGGGGCCAGGCGTGCATTCATGCATTCCCGCCCCCGCTTGCCGCCGCCGCCCGCTCAAACCCCACAAACCCCCATGGGGCCAGGCATGCGTTGATGCGTTGTTAAGCAGACTCGACCGCCGCTAACCGGACCCAACCGTTGCGGTGGCCAATCCGGGAACGCACGATCGCACGCCTGGCCCCACCGGTTTTTTCCGGCGACTGCAGGAGAAAGACGGAAGGGCTCGGTTGTGAATGCATCAACGCACGCCTGGCCCCATGGTGTGGTGGCAGAGCTTGCTTGATGGTTTATTAACGGGTTACGGGTTAGGGCGTGCGGGTGATGGTCTGGATGCGGCAAGAGGTGGGGGAGAGGGCCGATTGCAGCAGTTGCAGGGCGAGTTCGGGTTGGGCGTTGCCGCACATGAAGATGTCGGCGGCGGCGTAGCCGTGTTCGGGCCAGGTGTGGATGGAAATGTGCGATTCGGACAGCAGCGCGACGCCGGTCACGCCCTGGCCGGGGCCGAAGCCGTGGAAATGGCTGTGCAGCACGTGGGCGCCGGCGGCTTCGGCCGCGGCGCGCAACAAGTGTTCGATCTCGGCGCAACTGGCCAGCCTGGCCGCGTCGATGCCGGACAAGTCGGCCAGCAAGTGCCGGCCGCGGGGCAGGTGCTCCATTACTTGTGGCCTCCGCCCCCGCCACCGCCATAGCCGCCGCCATAGCTGCCGCCGCCGCTCGAATGCGAACTCCAGCTCGAGCCGCCGCCGGACGACGGGCCGAAGCTGCTGAACATGTTGACCCAGCTGCTGACAGTGGTCACCACCAGCACCACGACCACGTACAGGATGTAGCGGCCCATGATTAATCCTTTTCTTGCGATTCGAGGAACAGCGCGGGCAGGTAAATGGCCAGCACGCCGATCAGGTTGAAAAAGAATGCGCCGCCAAACGACAGCAAGATCGGCACCGCGTTCAATGCCAGCATGATCATGATGGCTTTTTTGGCAAAGTTCTTGCGGCTGCCGGACGGCGCTTTCGGTGCCGGCATGCGTCCCTTGAAGGCCGTGCCGAACAGCGCCTTCAACTGGTCATAGGGCACCGGCGTCGAGCGCGACCACGTCAATTCCTCGCTGGTGCGTTCCGCCGCCAGCCTGGTCTGCCCTTGCTCGAATTCCGTCACGTCGACCGTATCGCCGGCCTGCACGCGCCAGTTGAACGCGCCGGCCGCGTACACCACGCGCGCCTGGTAGCTGTACAGCTTGCGGTAGCTGGCGTGATCGAGCTTGGCGACGTCGCCGCCTTGCCATTCCGGCCATTCCGCCATCACCGTGGCGCGCGACCAGCCCTCGTCGGTCTCCACCAGCCACGAAAAGCCGCTGCGCGCCCCATACAGCAGGTATTCATTCCAGCGCGTGCCTTCATCGTCTTCGCGCACCATGAAACCGATGACGCGGATTTCCTGCTGGTTCATGCGCGCCATCGCGCCCAGTTCCAGCGACGGCGACGTGGCGGCGATGCGCTCGCCGGCCGCCAGCACCTGCACTTTCGGACTCGAGGCGTCGAGCTGCGCATGGCAGGAGGGGCACAGTAGCGCCGAGGTCAGGCCGGGCAGGTATTTCACCGGGCCGCCGCATGACGGGCAATCGAGCGCGGTCAGCTTGCCGCGGTGGCGCCCCGTCGTGCGGCGGATCTCGTCTTCCTCGCGCAGCAGCTGGCACTGCATGCCTTCCAGCGTGACGGAGGTACCGGTATAGACGTCGGGCACCGCGCCGTCCGAGTAATCGAGCGTGGCAAAGCCGGCGCCGTCGCGCAGGTCGGCCACCTGCGCGCGCCACCCTTCGCCCACCTTGAACGGCAACTCGCCCTGGCCGCCGATGCATTGCGCGGTGCGCACTTCGGCCACCGTGTAGCGGCGCGAATCCACGCTGACCGTGGCGCCCGCCGACAGGCTGCCGAACGACGGCAAGGGGCCAGCCGCCTCGCGCTTGATGGTCACCACGTACTGGCCCGACGAATCGCCCAGCCAGCCGGTGGTGCCGTCGTCGAACAGCAGGTACCATTCGTTCCACATGCCGGCGCTGTATTGCAGCTGGATGCGCCCCACCACGGAAAACTGGCGGCCGCCCAGCACGCCGGAGGTGCCGACCTGGATGCGCGAATAATCCTCCAGCACGGCAGACATCCTGCCCATGTCCTTGACGGCGTCGAGCTCCTTCAACACGCTGGTATTGCAATACTCGCACACGGCCATCACGGACGCGTGCGAGCGGAAAGTGACTTCCGCGCCGCAGCTGGGGCAGGCAACGATCTGCATCTACGGAATTTAACCTATCAGTTTTTTCAACAGTTCCGCTTTCGCGGTGTCGTAGTCGGCCGCCGAAATCAGGCCCTTGTCCAGCAAGCCTTTCAGCTTGCCCAGGCGGGTTTCGATATCGTCTTCCGGCGCTGCGGCGGGAGCGGCAGGGACGGGAGCGACCGCCTGCGGCGCGGCCGGCGCCAGCGATGCGCCCACCGCCTGGCCCATGGCCTGTCCCAGCGTGACGCCGGCGCCCAGCCCGGCGCCGATGCCGGCGATGCCGCCCTCGTTTTGCGCCGCCAGCGGAATCGCGTTGGCGACCTGGAATTTCGTGTAGCCGGCCATCTTGTCCGCGCCCAGGCCACCCTTCATGCCGGCGGAAATGCGTTCATCAAGCGCGGCCTGCAATTCCTCCGGCAGGCTGACGCTGGCCACGTTGAATTCATCGAGGCCCACGCCATAGCGCGCGAACGCGTCGGCCAGGTCGCCGCGCACCTGCTGCGCCATCAGCGCCTGGTTGGCCGCCATGTCGAGGAACGCCACGTTGGACGCGCCCAGCGAACCGGCCATGGTCGCAAGTAAAATGCCGCGCAGCTGGTCTTCCACGTTCTCGCGCGTGTAGATTTCACGCGTGCCGGACAATTCCGTATAAAACTTGCGCGGGTCGGCCACGCGGTACGAATACATGCCGAAGGCGCGCACACGGATCATGTCGAAATCCTTGTCGCGGATCGTGATCGGCTGTTGCGTGCCCCATTTGCGGCCGGTCTGCACGCGGGTGCTGAAGAAGTACACGTCCGACTTGAACGGCGAGTCGAACAGCTTGTCCCAGTTTTTCAGGTTGGTCAGAACCGGCAGCGTTTGCGTGGTCAGCTTGTGCGTGCCCGGGCCGAACACGTCGGCGATCTGGCCTTCATTGACGAACACCGCCACCTGCGATTCGCGCACCACCAGCACGCCGCCATTCTGGATTTCCTGGTCCTGCATCGGGAAGCGCCATGCCAGTACGCCTTCCTGGTCTTCCGTCCACTGGATGACGTCTATAAACTGCTTCTTGATAAAACTGCCGAGGCCCATGATCGTCTCCTTCAAATGCATCATTTAATAACATGGGTGCAGGGCCTTTAGGCCGGGCATCCACAAATCAAACAACATGGGTGCAGGGCCTTCAGGCCGGGCACCCGCGAATTTCAAGAAATGCAGGCGGCGTTGATGGCGCCGATGGAAATGGAAATCGCGCCCAGCAGGCCGCCATACGCGGCGTTGCCGTTGACGATATGGTCGCGCGACATCTTCAACAGGTGCGAGGTGGCGAAGTACGCCAGCACCTGCACCGCCATGGCGCCGAACGCCCACAGGAAGAATTGCTCGTAATTCGCCGTATGCACCAGGCTCGATGCGATGGTCAGGGAAAACCCGATCAGCGCGCCGCCCAGCGACAGGGCGGCCGCCGGGTTGCCCTGGCGGATCAGCAGCACTTCGTCGTAGGGCGTGATGCGCGTGTAGATCGCGAAGAACATGACCAGCAGCAGCGCGGCCAGGAACAGGTGGATAGCATAGTTTAGGATGGGCGGCACGGCATTCCTCGGATAGTATCCTGTAATACTGGCAATATTAGAACAGAAACACCCAATGACAAAAAGAATTCTGATCCTGTCCGTCTTCGTTGTCGCCTCCTGCGGACTGGCGTACGAATTGATCGCAGGCGCGCTGTCGAGCTACCTGCTCGGCGATTCGGTGCTGCAATTTTCCACCATTATCGGCTGTTATTTGTTCGCCATGGGTGTCGGCGCGCACGTGTCGAAATACGTGAAGGACGAGGAAGTGCTGGCGCGCTTCGTCGACATCGAACTGGCGGTCGGCCTGATCGGCGGGCTGTCGGCCGCCATCCTGTTCCTGACGTTTTCGTGGATGGCCGCGCCGTTCCGCGCGCTGCTGTACGTGATGGTGTTCATGGTGGGCGCGCTGGTGGGCATGGAAGTCCCGCTGGTGATGCGCGCGCTGAACGAGCGCAAGACCGAATTCAATGAACTGGTGAGCCGCGTGCTGACCTTCGACTACCTCGGCGCGCTGGCGGTTTCGGTACTGTTCCCGCTAGTGCTGGCGCCCTACCTCGGGCTGGTGCGCACCGGCTTCCTGTTCGGCATGCTCAACGTCGGCGTGGCTTGCTGGACCATTTACGTGTTCCGCCTGGAGCTGGCCAACCTGGCCGGCCGCGTGCTGCGCGCCGCCACCGTGATGGCGGTGCTGGTGGCCGGCTTCATTGGCGCCGACCGCATGACGCACTGGGGCGAACACGGGCTGTTCGGCGATGAAATCGTGTACTCCACCACCACGCCCTACCAGCGCCTGGTCATCACGCGCTGGAAGGATGATTTGCGGCTGTACATCAACGGCAACCTGCAATTCTCGTCGCGCGACGAATACCGGTACCACGAGGCGCTGGTGCACCCGGCGCTCGAGGCGCTGCCTTGGGCCAAACGCGTGCTGGTGCTGGGCGGCGGCGACGGCCTGGCGCTGCGGGAAATCCTGCGCTACCCGAACATCGAGCACGTGACGTTGGTGGACCTGGACCCCGCCATGACGGGCGCCTTCACCAGCCGCGACGAACTGGTGAAATTGAACGGCGGCGCCCTGCGCGACCGGCGCGCGCGCGTGATCAACGCCGATGCGGCGATCTGGTTGCAAAACACCGAGGAAATGTTCGACGCCGTCATCATCGATTTTCCCGACCCGTCCAGCTTCGCGCTGGGCAAGCTGTATTCGGTGCCGTTCTACGGCATGGTGAAAAAACACGTGGCGGCCAATGGCCTGGTCGTGGTGCAGTCGACGTCGCCGTTCTTCGCGCCGCACGCCTACTGGACCATCGACGCCACCCTGCGCGACGTCGGGCTGCAAACCTATCCGTACCACGCCTACGTGCCTTCGTTCGGCGAGTGGGGTTTCATCCTGGCCTCGCCGCAGCTGGCGTACCAGCCGCCGGCCCGCTACCGCCTGCCGATGCGCTTCCTGAACGGCGACACCACGCGCGCCATGTTCGCCTTTCCGCCCGACATGCGGCGCATGGAGATGGCGCCCAACCGGCTCAATACCCAGTCGCTCGTGCATGAATTCGAGCAGGACTGGCGCAGGGTGATCCGCTGATGGAGCACCGTTCACTCCCCGTATGGGCCGGCGTCAGTATGCCACCGGCAATGGAGGCATGTTGATGGACCGCCGTTCATTCCTCGTATGGGCCGGCGCCAGCGGCGCCTTGGCCGCCGGCAGCGTGGCGGGTTTCCAGCGCTGGCAGGAAATCACGCCGACCGTGCATGCGCCGGGCCGCGACGAAGGCCATTTCCTGCGCGAACGCAAGGCGTTGCCGCCGCCCTCGGAAACGCTGCGCACCGACGTCGCCATCTTCGGTTCCGGCATCGCCGGCATGACGGCCGCGTGGAAGTTGCGCAAGCTCGGCCTCGGCGATTTTTTGATGGTGGACGGGCCGCAACCCTATGGCAATGCCGCGGGCGGGCGCTTCGGCGACCTCGAATATCCGACCGGCGGCCATTACCTGCCGCTGCCGTCGCCGGAATCCACGCACGTGCGCGAGATCCTGTCCGACCTCGGCATCATCGAACGCGATCCGTATGCGGAAAAGCCGCTCTACGATGAACGCTGGCTGCTGCACGCGCCGGAAGAACGCTTGCTGTACCAGGGCCAGTGGCAGGAAGGTTTCATACCCACCGAAGGCGTGCCGGCGTGGGAATTGGCCGAACACAAGCGCTTCTTCGCCGAAGTGGAAAAACTGCGGCAAACCCGCGGCAGCGACGGCAAGCGCGTCTTCGTGTTTCCCACCGTGCTGTCGTCGCAAGACCCGCAATGGCGGGCGCTGGACCGCGTCACGCTGAAAACCTGGCTGGACCAGCAGGGTTACCGTTCGCCCACCTTGCACTGGTACCTGAATTACTGCTGCCGCGACGATTATGGCGCACGCCACGACCACGTGTCCGCCTGGGCCGGGCTGCATTACTATTGCAGCCGCTGGGGACAGGCCGCCAATGCTTCCAATGGCGCGTGGCTGACGTGGCCGGGCGGCTTGCAGCCGCTGGCGAAAGGGCTGGAACAAAAGGCCGCCGTGCGGCGCCACGCCGGCACCGTGGTGTCGGTGAAAACCACGGGTTCCGGCGGCAACGCGGGCGTGGAAGCGCTGTGCTTCCGGCTGGAGCAGGGCAAGCCGGTCAGTTACCTGGTGCAGGCGCGCAAGGCCATTTGCGCGATGCCGCTATACGTGGCGTCGCGCGTGGTCGAGGACATCGCGCAATATGGCTATGACGCGCAACGCGACAACCCGGTGTATTCGCCGTGGCTGGTGGCGAACTTCCTGTTGAACCGCTTCCCGCAGGAGAAACCGCACGTGCCGCTGTCGTGGGACAACGTGGTGTACCAGGAACCGGGCCTGGGTTACGTGGTCTCCACGCACCAGGACATCCGCGTCACGCCGCCGCCCAGGACCGTGTTTTCCGCCTACGTCGCGCTGTCGGACCGCACCCCGGTGGCGGCGCGGCGCTGGATGGTGACGGCTCCGCCGGCCGAGCTGCTGGCGCTGGCGTCGGCCGACCTGCACGCGGCCTATGGCGCGGCCTTCGCGCCATGCGTGGAGCGGGTCGACATCACGCTGCGCGGCCATGCGATGGCGGCGCCGCTGCCAGGCTTCCTGTCCAACCGCGGCGCACACGCCTTGCGCGAAGTGGAGGGGCCGCTGCTGTTCGCCCATGCCGACCTGTCGGGCTTTTCCGTGTTCGAGGAAGCCGCATGGTGGGGCGTGCGGGCCGCGGCCCTGGCGGCGCGTTGAACGCTGAACGAACTATGCCAAATGAGCATACGGTTAAGTAAAAGATACATATTACCGGTTTGACCCCCCGTTTTAGACTGGCTTCATTGAAATTCCCTCTCCAGATGAAGCCAATGAAAATCACCAAGCTGACCACTTACCGTATTCCACCGCGCTGGATGTTGCTGAAGATTGAAACCGACGAAGGCATCGTCGGCTGGGGCGAACCCGTCATCGAGGGCAAGGCGCGTTCGGTGGAAACCGCCGTCGAGGAATTCGGTCATTACCTGATCGGGCAAGACCCGCGTCGCATCAACGACCTGTGGCAAGTGATGTACCGTGGCGGCTTTTACCGCGGCGGCCCGATCCTGATGAGCGCCATGGCCGGCATCGACCAGGCGCTGTGGGACATCAAGGGCAAGGCGCTGGGCGTGCCGGTCTATGAATTGCTGGGCGGCCTGGTGCGCGACCGCATGAAGACCTACAGCTGGGTCGGTGGCGACCGGCCGGCCGACGTGATTGCCGGCATCCGCGCGCTGCGCGAAGCCGGCTTCGACACCTTCAAGATGAACGGCACCGAGGAATTCGGCCTGGTCGACACCTCGAAGAAAGTCGACGCCGCCGTGTCGCGCATCGCGGAAATCCGCGAAGCGTTCGGCAACGACATCGAATTCGGCATCGACTTCCACGGCCGCGTGGCCGCGCCGATGGCCAAGGTGCTGTTGAAGGAACTGGAACCGTACCGTCCCCTGTTCGTGGAAGAACCGGTGCTGGCCGAGCAGGCCGAATACTATCCGCGCCTGGCCGAATCGACCTCGATTCCGCTGGCCGCCGGTGAACGCATGTATTCGCGCTTCGAATTCAAGCACGTCTTCGAACGCGGCGGCATCTCGATCCTGCAGCCCGACCTGTCGCACGCAGGCGGCATCACGGAATGCGTGAAGATCGCCGCCATGGCCGAAGCGTACGACGTGACCCTGGCGCCGCACTGCCCGCTGGGCCCGATCGCGCTGGCGTCGTGCCTGCAGGTGGACTTCATTTCGTACAACGCGGTGATCCAGGAACAAAGCATGGGCATCCACTACAACAAGGGTGGCGAAGTGCTCGATTACGTGTTGAATCCGGAAGACTTCCACCTCGACAAAGGCTACATCAAGCCGTTGCCGAAGCCGGGCCTGGGCGTGGTGGTCAACGAGGAAAAAGTCATCGAGGCGAGCCGCAACGTCCAGGAATGGCGCAACCCGCTGTGGCGCCACTTCGACGGTTCCGTGGCGGAGTGGTAAGCATGGCGTCCGATACCGAGGCCCTCGACCGCGCCCGGCTGATCGGCGTGGACTGGGGCAGCACCAGCCTGCGTGTGTTCCTGGTTGGCGCCGATGGCCAGGCGCTGGCTGAACGCGCCAACGGCAATGGCGCCTCCGTGATTGGCGGCGCCGAGGCGTTTGCCGGCGCGCTCGGCGACGTGGCCGGCGACTGGATGCGCGCCCGTCCCGCGCTGCCGGTGGTGGCGTGCGGCATGGTGGGCAGCCTGCATGGCTGGCGCGACGTGCCGTATGCGGCCTGTCCCGCCGATGCCCGCGCGCTGGCGGCCGGCATGCTGCCCAGCCCTGGCGGCGCAGTTTCCATCGCGCCCGGCCTGCTGTGCGACGACGAGGGCTTGCCGCCGGACCTGATGCGCGGCGAGGAAACGCAAATCATCGGCGCGCTGCACCTGCGGCCGCAACTGGCCGACGCCGCCTGCGTCGTGCTGCCCGGCACGCATTCCAAATGGGCGCAAGTCCGCCACGGCAAGATCCACCGTTTCGCCACCCACATGACGGGCGAACTGTATGCCGTGCTGCGCAAGCATTCCGTGCTGGGGCGCCTGATGGAAGATGGCCCGTTCAACGACGAATCGTTCCTGGACGGCGTGGAAGCGGCGCGCCGCGACGGCCACCTGGGCGTGGCGCACCAGATGTTCGCTGCCCGCACCCTGGGCGTGACCGGCCGGCTGGCGCCGCCCGCGCTGGCCGATTATTTGTCCGGCCTGCTGATCGGCCATGAATTGCGCTCCGGCCTGGCATGGCGCGCGCAGGCAGGCCTGGAGAATGCGCCGCTGGCGCTGGTCGGCAGCGCGGAACTGTGCCGCCGCTACCAGCTGGCGCTGCGCCATTATGGCGGCGAACACGCGCTGGCGCTGGAAAACACGGCGCCCGCCGGCCTGCTGCTGCTGGCCCGCGCCGCCGGCCTGGCGCCATCGTCATCCTTACCCGTGGAACCTGTATGAATACTGCATTGAACCTGTTCGACCGCGCGTTCGAGGCGCTGCCCCTGGTGGCGATCCTGCGCGGCATCCGCCCCGACGAAGCCGAAGGCATCGGCGCGGCCCTGTATGAAGCGGGCTTCCGCATGATCGAAGTGCCGCTCAATTCACCGCAGCCGCTGGAATCGATCGCGCTGCTGTCGCGCAGCCTGCCGGCCGACGCGTTGCTGGGCGCCGGCACGGTGCTCAGCGTGGAAGCCGTGCACAACGTGCGCGACGCCGGCGGCCAGCTGATCGTGATGCCGCACGCCGACACCGACGTGATCCGCGCCGCCAAGGCGGCCGGCATGTATTGCGTGCCCGGCGCCGCCACCCCGACCGAGGCGTTTGCCTGCGTCAAGGCTGGCGCCGACGCCGTGAAACTGTTCCCGGCCGAACTGGTCACGCCCCAGTTGTTGCGCGCCATGCGCGCCGTGCTGCCGGCCGACCTGCGCGTGCTGCCGGTGGGCGGCATCGCGCCCGGCACCATGGAAGAATACCGCGCGGCCGGCGCGGCCGGTTTCGGCCTCGGTTCCGCGCTGTACAAGCCGGGCATGAGCGCCGCCACGGTGGGCGGCAATGCGCGCGCCTTCGTGCGCGCCTGGCGGGAACGGCAGGTATCGTGACGTCCTGCCTGGAGCGCCCCGCCACGCTGCTGGCGTCCGGCCACGTGGACAGCCTGCACTGGCACCACGGGCAGTGGTGGTGGTGCGATCCGGACGGCGCATCGGTGCATGCCTGGGCGGGGCCGCAAGATGACGCGCCGCTCAAGCCTTCGCGTTCGCGCATGCCCGACAGCGTGGCCGCGCTGGCGTTTTGCCGTTCCGGGCGCATGCTGCTGGCGCAAGCGAAGTGGCTGTGCTTCGCCGAGCGCGCGCCGGCGCCGTCAGGAGCGCTGGGTCGGCGCCCGCCGCAGCCCGGCATCGCGGTCGACCCGGCCGAGCCGCGTACCTGCATCAGCGACGGCGTGGTGGACCGCCACGGCCATTTCGTGTTCGGCACCCGCAACGTGACGCCGGAAGCGCGCCAGATCGGCAGCTATTACCAGTATTCCGCCGCGCATGGCCTGCGCCGGCTGGCGTTGCCGGCCGCCGCCGCGGCGCACAGCATTGCCGTCAGCCCGGACGGCCGCACGCTGTATTTCAGCGACGCCGCCACCGGCCGCATCATGCAGTGCGATTACGATGCGCCGGCAGCGAAGGTGGCGCACGTCCGCCCGTTTGCCGACGTGCCCCACGGGCAACCGCGTGGCGCCGTGGTGGACGCCGAAGGCTGCCTGTGGAGCGCGCATTTCGGCGCCGGCCGGGTAGTACGCTACGGCGCCGACGGGCGCCTGCTGCGCAGCATCGAGGTGCCGGCGCGATTCGTGACCCGTCCCGCGTTTGGTGGACCACAGTACCGCCAATTGCTGGTGGGCGCGATGCCGCAGCCCGGCGTCGCGGGCGGCCTGTACCAGCTCGATGCGGATGGCGCGCACGGCTTGCCCGACCCGCTGTTCGACGACGGCGCCCGCGCCTGAATGACGATTGACGGTGGACGGGCCGCTCTCTATCATGGTTGAAACCATTTCCCCGCCGTAATCCTATGTCCGATCCCCGCGCCGACCGGTTCGTCCGCTCCCACCTGAAGACCCGCCACCTGGTGCTGCTGGTGGAATTGGGCCGGCACGGGTCGATCCTGCATGCGGCGCAGGCGGCCAACCTCACGCAGCCGGCCGCGTCGAAATTGCTGGCCGAGCTGGAACATGCGCTGAACGTGCAACTGTTCGAGCGCCTGCCGCGCGGCGTGGTGCCGACCTGGTATGGCGAGGTCATGATCCGGCGCGCCGGTGCGGCGCTGGCGGAAATGGATTCGGCGCACCAGGAAGTGATGGAACTGCTGTCCGGCCTCAGTGGCCGCGTCGCCATCGGCACCGTGCTGACGCCGTCGGCCGGGCTGGTGACGGACGCCGTCAAGCTGGTCAAGCAGCGCCACGGCAAGCTGCAGGTATCGGTCACCGTGGACACCAGCAAGCTGTTGACCGAGCGCCTGCGGGCAGGGGAGCTCGACATGGTGGTGGGCCGCATCCTGGACAGCTCGCTGGCCGGGGAACTGCACTTCGAGCCATTGACCGACGAGCCGCACAGCCTGGTGGCGGGCGCCGGGCATCCGCTGGCCGGGCGCGATGACCTGACCCTGGCCGACCTGGCTTCCACGCCCTGGGTATTGCCGCCGGCCGGCAGCATCCTGCGCGACCGCCTCACCACCCTGTTCCTGTCGGCCGGCCTGGAGCCGCCGGTGGAAACCGTGGAAACACTGGCCTTGCCGGTATTGACCTCGCTGCTGATCGGCAGCCGGATGGTGGCCGCCACGCCGGAAGAACTGGTGCGGCCTTACCTCGATACCGGCCTCCTGGTGGTGCTGCCGTTCGACCTGGGCTTGCGCATGGATATGTACGGCATCATCACGCGCCAGCGCCACCGGCTTTCTCCCGGCGCGGAAACCATGCTGGCGGCGCTGCGCGAAGTGGCCGCGTCGCGCTATCCGCTGCGGCGCTGAAGCGTGCGCCGGCCCGGCCGGCGGCTGCCTGCGCCGGTCCGCCATGCCGGCGGCTTCCCGTCCTCCCATGGGCCGGGTATCCCCGCCGTGTGCGCCCCGCCGCGGCGCCATCTGCTACGCTTGCTTTCATCACCGTTGCCGCAAGGGAGAACGCAATTGAAGAAAGCCCGCGACCTGTTCCGCGTCCCCGAAGACTTCACGCTCGATGACGCCGATGCTGCGCGCCAGCCGCTGGGCGATGGCAGCAAGGCTGGCGACAAGGAGCGCACCGGCGAATTGCTGGAGCGGGTCGGCGATTTGCAAACCATGCTGTATGCGCAGCGCAAGCACAAGGTGTTGCTGGTGTTGCAGGGCATGGATACCTCGGGCAAGGATGGCGCCGTGCGCTCGCTGTATGGAAAAATCAACCCGGTCGGCTTGCGGGCCGTGTCCTTCAAGGCGCCCACCGCGCTGGAAGCCGGCTACGATTACCTGTGGCGCGTGCACCAGCACGTGCCGGCCAAAGGTGAAATCGCGGTGTTCAACCGCAGCCACTACGAGGATGTGCTGATCACGCGCGTACTGGGGCACATCGACGGCAAGGAATGCCGGCGCCGTCATGCGCAGATCCGCGATTTCGAACGCATGCTGGCGGAAACCGGCACCACCATCGTCAAGGTGTTCCTGCACATTTCCAAGGCCGAGCAGCGCGAACGCCTGCAGGAGCGCCTGGACAACCCGAAAAAGCAGTGGAAATTCGATCCGACCGACGTGGAACAGCGCAAGAAGTGGCGCGCCTTCCAGCGCGCCTACGAAGAAACCATCGCCGCCACCGACGCGGACCATGCGCCGTGGTACATCGTGCCGGCCGATTCCAAGCCGCACCGCGACCTGGCGATTGCCTCGCTGTTGCTGGAAACCATGGAAAGCCTGAAATTGCGCTGGCCGCCGCCCGATCCCGCACTGGCTGACGTGAAGCTGGGCTGAGCGCCGGCCTGCCCGCATTACGGGGGACCGGGGATGCAAACAATTCCTGAACGGCGTAGCATAGCTGGCGACGATATCAGCAGACTATCCTACACCCGCGAACGGAGACAAGTATGCAACTCAACGACCCCAGCCTGTTGCGCCAGCAAGCCTATGTCAACGGCGCCTGGACCGGCGCCGACAGTGGCAAGACCCTGCCCGTGACCAATCCCGCCACCGGCGAGCGCATCGGCGTGATGCCCGAGATGGGCGCGGCGGAAACCCGGCGCGCCATTGAAGCGGCCCAGGCCGCGTGGCCCGCATGGCGCAAGAAGCCCGCGAAGGAGCGCGCCGCCATCCTGCGCAAATGGTCGGACCTGATGCTGGCGAACGCGGACGACCTGGCCCTGCTGATGACCACGGAACAGGGCAAGCCGCTGGCCGAATCGCGCGGCGAAGTCGCGTATGCCGCCTCGTTTTTCGAATGGTTCGGCGAAGAAGCCAAGCGCATTGCCGGCGACACGCTGGCCTCGCCATGGCCGGACAAGCGCCTGATCGTGACCAAGGAGCCGGTCGGCGTATGCGCCGCCATCACGCCGTGGAATTTTCCGTTGGCGATGATTACCCGCAAGGCCGCGCCCGCGCTGGCGGCCGGGTGCCCGATCGTGCTCAAGCCTGCCGAAGCCACGCCGTTTTCCGCGCTGGCGCTGGCGGAACTGGCCGAACGGGCCGGCGTGCCGCCCGGCGTGTTTTCCGTCGTGACCGGCTCGCCGCGCGAGATCGGCGGGGAAATGACGTCCAACCCCATCGTGCGCAAGCTCAGTTTTACGGGTTCCACGGCGGTGGGCCGCCTGTTGATGCAGCAATGCGCGCCGACCGTGAAGAAACTGTCGCTGGAACTGGGCGGCAACGCGCCATTCATCGTCTTCGACGACGCCGACCTCGACGCCGCGGTGGAGGGTGCGATGGCGTCGAAGTACCGCAATTCCGGGCAGACTTGCGTGTGCGCCAACCGCATCTACGTGCAGGATGGCGTGTATGACGCGTTCGCGGAAAAATTCGTGGCGGCCGTGGCCAAGCTCAAGGTCGGCAATGGCGCCGACGCCGGCGTCACGCAGGGGCCGCTAATCGACGACAAGGCCGTGCAAAAAGTCGAGGAACACGTGGCCGATGCGCTGGCCAAGGGCG
>CBIHOX010000108.1:0-21145 GCA_966211685.1 uncultured Pseudoduganella sp. | reverse complement strand
ATCTCGCCTCGCCTGTTGCCCTGCATTGCCGAGCACGGGCGAATTGAAGCTGATACCCTGGAAGACGCCGCACAGACTGAGGTTGGCCCGTCCGATGGCAGCAAGGGCCGCATCAATGCGTTCCCCCAGGCCAGCGCTGTCACGGGCAGCGACGAGGTGGCCGAAGCGAGCATCGTCTGGGACGCAATACAACGCGTCGCAAGGGACTTCAGTGATATGGCCGCCGTGGACAGACGCAACGTCAGACAGGGACTTTACCGGCAGGACCGCCAGAACGAGGTCGCGGTACTCCATCGGGCCAGCTGGGCCAGCAGCGATGCGAAAGCATGCGTTTCCATGACGGGGCTCCAAACAAGGTGGGTGATTCCTTAGACCGTAGACTTAAAACATGGTTCCACGAATTTCGCATACAGCACCAATAAAAAACGCCGGCTTGCAACAGCCGGCGTTTCGTTTCAACAGAAGCGGATCAGTTCTGCAGCAGCGCATTGATCGGCGCCAGGTCCGCTTCCTTCAGCGAACCGGCCGCCGCCTTCAGGCGCAAGCCGTTCATCAGCGTGTCATAGCGCGCGCGCGACAGGTCGCGCTGGGTCGAATACAGCTGGCGCTGCGCGTTCAGCACGTCGATGTTGATGCGCACGCCGACCTGGTAACCGAGCTTGTTCGATTCCAGCGCGGATTTGCTCGACACTTCGGCCGCTTCCAGCGCGCGCACCTGCGCCAGGCCGCTGTTGACGCCCAGGTAAGCCTGGCGCGCGCCCTGCGCGGCGGCGCGGCGGGTGGCTTCCAGGTCGTTGCGGGCCTTGTCTTCCAGCGCGATCGATTCACGCACCTTGCTGGTGATGGCAAAGCCGTTGAAGATCGGCACGCTCCAGGTCAGGCCGATGGAATTGGCCTTGTTGATACCCACGCCGGTGGTGCTGTCGCGGCCCTTGCTGGCCGTCAGGTCCAGCGTCGGCAGGTGGCCGGCGCGCTGGCGCGAGATTTCGCGCTTGGCCACTTCCACGTTCAGTTGCGCGCCGACGACCGAATAGTTTTGCTGTTCGGCCGACGACACCCACGGTTCCATCGCGGCCGGTTCCGGCGGCGCGATCTTCACGCCGGAACGCAGCGAGGCCAGCGCGCCGGCCGGCTGGCCGATGATCTGCTGCAGCGCGGCGCGCTTGACTTCCAGGTCGCTTTGCGCGGCGAATTCCTGCGCCACGACCAGGTCGTAGGCCGCCTGCGCTTCATGCGTGTCGGTGATGGTTTGCGTGCCGACTTCGAAGTTGCGCTTGGCCGACGCCAGCTGCTCGGTGGTCGCGGTTTTTTGCGCCTGGATCGATGTCAGCGCGTCCTGCGCGGTCAGCACGTCGAAATACGCCTGCGACACGCGCACGATCAAGTCCTGCTGCGCCTGCGCGAACTGGGCTTCGGAAACGGCTTGCAGCAGTTTGCTCTGCTGGTACGATTCCCAGCGGTCCCAGCGGAACAGCGGCTGCGTCAGCTGTAACGCATAGGTATTGCGCGAGCTGTCCAGTGGATGGTCCGGATTCAGCGGATTCTTGGTGTCGAAGTCGCCCGTGGTCTTGGTGCTCGAACCGCCCAGGCCGATCGTCGGCAGCAATTGGGAACGCCCCTGCGTCGTCCGTTCCTGACCCGCGGCGAGTGCGGCGCGCGCGCTGGCATACGTGGCGTCGTTGGCGAGCGCCTGCTGGTACACCTGGATCAGGTCAGCCGCCTGTGCGTTCATCGTCAACATTGCGCTGCCGATCAGCATGGCGAGTAAGGGTTTCTGCATTGCGTTCTCCGTGGGCATAACGTTTATGGAAATACAACTTAGTATTTTGGCATGGTGCTGTCGACTTGCACAGCCCACGCGTGGATACCGCCGGTCAGGTTGATGACGTTGCCAAAGCCGTTGCGTTCCAGGAATGCCGCTACTTGCATGCTGCGTGCGCCATGATGGCAAATGCAGACGATGGCCGCCTCTTCATCGAGATCGTCGATGCGGGCCGGGATCGTATTCATCGGCATCAGGGTCGAGCCTGCGATGTGGCAGGTGTCGAATTCCCAGTTTTCACGCACGTCCAGCAAAAACGGGCCGGGACGCGCCGGATCGGCCAGCCAGGCGGCCAGTTCGGGTGCGGTAATCTGCTGCATGGCGCGCCGGTCCTCAGAAAGTAAAGTGCGATGGCGTGACAGCCTGTTGCAGCGGCTTCACATTGGTTTCAAATACCTTGACGGTGTCGTAGCCGGCTTCGCCGGTGCGGGTGATCACGTGGCCCGACATCACCGGCGCTTCGCCGACGATGGCGAAAATGCGGCCGCCGACCTTCACCTGCTTCAACAGCGCTTCCGGCAATACCGGCACCGATGCGGAAATCACGATCACGTCGAACGGGGCGCCGTTGGCCCAGCCCTGCGCGCCATTGCCCTGCTCCACCGACACGTTGGTCACGCCATTGGCGGCCAGGTTGGCTTCGGCCTGGGCTTTCAATTCCGGCGAAATTTCCACCGTGGTGACGTGGCGGCCGCGGTGCGCCAGCAGGGCGGCCATGTAGCCGCTGCCGGTGCCGATTTCCAGCACGTTTTCGTGCTTTTTCAATTGCAGTTCCTGCAGGATGCGCGCTTCCAGCTTGGGCGTGAACATGAATTCGCCGCCACCGAGCGGGATTTCAGTATCGACGAACGCCAGGTTCTGGTAGGCAGCCGGGACGAATTTCTCGCGCTTGACCACTTGCAGCGCATCCAGCACGTCCGTATCGAGGACGTCCCATGGACGGATTTGCTGTTCGATCATGTTGAAGCGGGCTTGTTCGATATTCATCTTTGGACTCGTGATGGATTAGTGGTTTGTTAATGGTGCCTGATACCCGAAATTGATAGCCGAAGTGTCCGGTACCACAGTTAATCCGCCATTTTATCGTTGAACTGCACTGGACGGCATATTAACTATATCGGCGGCAACAGGCAGGAAATTGCGACAGTCTGCAGTTTGGCGGGGTTGAATGCACAAATTTGATCCGGATCTGCTCATTTATTGTGCAAGTCAGGGGCGGGCGCTGGGGGCATGCAGTATGGCGCCTCCTCCGGCGCGCCGGCCGGACGCAGCCCGCGCAGGGTATTGTCGATGAACGCGGCCAGGTAGGCGCGCGGATCGATGTCGGCCCCCGCGCACAGCAGCGGCGACTGCGACCACAGCATCAGCATCAGCACCGGCGCGGTCAGGACCGGCATCATGACGGCCGGGTCGACCGGCCGGAATTCGCCGCGCGCGACGCCGCGCGCGAGGATGCCGCTGATCAGGGCGTTGCCGCGCGCAATGACTTCCTCGTTATAAAACTGCGTCAACTCCGGGAAATTCGCAGCTTCCGCGATCATCAGCTTGGTGATGCCGGACGCGCGCGTGGCGCCGACCTTGTCCCACCAGCGCATCAGCAGCGTGCGCAGCAAGTCGGCGCTGTGGCCGTCGCCGCCGGCGAAATCGGTTTCCGCTTCGCCGATCGGCTGCACGATGGCGTCGCGCACCACGGCCTTGAACAATTCTTCCTTGTTGGCGAAATACAGGTACAGCGTGCCCTTGGACACCCCGGCGCTGCGCGCCACGTCTTCCAGCCGCGTGGCCGCATACCCGCGGCTGACGAACAGCTCCAGCGCCGCCGCCAGCAATTCCTGCGGCCGGGCATCCTTGCGCCGCTCCCAGCGCGGCTTGGCTTCTGTTGGATCTGGCATGGTGCGGATACCGGTGACTGGGTAGTTACTTACTCGGAGGTCATTTATGGTAGTCCGCAGGGTTCGGAGCGTCAAGCAAGGCCGCCCGAAGGCAGGCTGCTTTCCCTGAAGTTTATTGTTTTGGCATCATTGCGCCGGGCTCAAGGCCTTTTGCCAATATCCGACGTCCAGCCACCGGCCAAACTTGAATCCCACTTCCTTGAACCGGGCCACCTTCTCGAATCCGAGTTTCTCGTGCAAGGCAATGCTGCCGGCATTGGGCAGCGCGATACCGCCGATGACCAGGTGATAGCCAGCGCCGCGCAAGCGCTCCAGCAGCGCGGAATACAGCGTGGTTCCCATGCCTTTGCCCGATGCTCCCGGCGCCATGTAGATGGTGCTCTCCACCGAGAAGCGGTAAGCGTGGCGCACCCGCCATTTGGTGGCGTAGGCATACCCCACCACCACGCCGTCCTGTATCGCCACCAGCCACGGCAGGCCGGCGCCGTGTACGTCCGCGATGCGCTGCGCCATCTCGGCATCCGTTACCGGCTCTTCCTCAAATGTGACGGTGGAACCGGTGATGAACGGGTTGTAAATGGCGGCAATGGCTTGCGCATCGTCTGCGATGGCTTCACGAATATGCATGGTGGTCTCCGTTGATGTTGGCAACATGATAACCGTGGCGGCCAGTACCAGTCAGATCTTTTTGACCAGCTTATCGATGATCTTCATCTGCCGCTCGTTGCGCTCGCTGTAGCGATCGGTCAGGTAACCGGTCCGGCCGCGCAGCAGCAAGGTCATCTTGAATAATTCCTCCATGACGTCCACCACACGGTCGTAGTAGCCTGAAGGCCGCATGCGGCCGGCATCGTCAAACTCTCTGTAGGCCTGAGGTACCGAAGATTGATTCGGGATGGTGAACATCCGCATCCAGCGGCCCAGCAGCCGCATGGTGTTAACCACGTTGAACGATTGCGAACCGCCACAGACTTGCATGACCGCCAGCGTGCGGCCCTGGCTTGGGCGAATCGCGCCCTGTTCCAGCGGTATCCAGTCGATCTGGTTCTTCATGACGGCCGTAATGGCGCCGTGGCGCTCCGGGCTGCACCAGACCTGGCCTTCAGACCAGAGGCACAGTTCCCGCAACTCGACCACCTTGGGATGGTCTTCGGGTACGCTGCCCACCATCGGCAATTCCATCGGATCGAAAATTTTCACCTCGGCGCCGAAATGTTCCAGGATACGCGCCGCTTCATATGTCAGGAAGCGGCTGAACGAGCGCTCACGCAGCGACCCATACAGCAGCAGGATGCGTGGCGGATGGTTCAGGTCGCCTTGCTGGGCCAGCTTGGCCATGTCCGGCATGTCCAGCAGCTCTTCTTTGATGTTGGGCAAGTCAGGAATCGCCATCACGCGCTCGCTTTCGCGGTGGTTTCCACAAAGTCGCCAGGCGGCACGGTGCCCCCCACCGTGGCATTGGCCGGAGGCGCCGGATAAAGCCAGCAGAACAAAACGGACGCGGATGCGGCGCCGGCCAGTTGGGCAAGAATAAAGCCAGGTGCATCGACCGGGCGGATGCCGGCAAAGGTGTCGGTGGCCGCGCGTGCCAGCGTGACGGCCGGATTGGCGAACGATGTCGAGGACGTGAACCAGTACGCGGCCACGATGTAAGCGGCCACGGCAAACGGCGTCACGGACGGGCGGCTGCGCGACGTGCCGATGATCACGGCAATCAACCCAAAGGTCGCGACACATTCACTCCACCATTGCGCCGGTCCCGTGCGTACGTGCTGCGATGCGACGAACAGCGGCTCGCCGAACATGCCATGCGCGGCCGCCACACCAGCGAAGGCGCCGATCAATTGCGCCGCGACATACGGCAGCACCTCGCGGCCCGGCACGTTGCCTTGCCACGCTTCCGACAAGGTCACGACCGGATTGAAATGCGCGCCCGAGATGGCGCCGAACATCAGGATCAGTGCGATCAACCCCGCACCCGTGGCAATCGCATTGGCCAGCAGGGCGATGGCGACATTGCCACCCGCCAGGCGCTCGGCCATGATGCCGGAGCCGACCACCACGGCCAGCAGCAAGGCCGTGCCCAGGCCTTCGGCAACGATGCGCCGCGCGAGCGTCATGCCAGACCTCCGATCCGGTCCAGTTCCACTTTCATGCGGGCCCGGTCGTTCTTCAATGCTTCCAGCGGCAGCGCCAGGAATGCTTCGATACGGGTGCGCAAAATCCGGTACGCCGTCATGAATGCCGCATCGATTACCTCGTCGGCGCCAGTCGCATGGGCCGGATCTTCCACGCCCCAGTGCGAACGCAGCACCGGGCCCAGGTAAGCCGGGCAGGTTTCGCCGGCGGCGTTCCCGCATACGCTGATCACGATGTCCGGCGTCACCGGCAGGTTTTCCCACGATTTGCTGTGGTAGCCTTCGGTCGAAATGCCTTCGCGCTCCAGCAGCGCGATCGAGCGCGGATGGACGTAGCCGGCCGGCTTGCTGCCGGCGCTGATGGCGCGCCATCCGGCCGGCGCCAGGTGGTTGAAGGTGGCTTCGGCCAGGATGGAGCGGCACGAGTTGCCGGTGCAGAGCATCAATACGTTCATGTCGGGGTTCCCTTGTGACGGTGTTGGTCAGTTGCAGCCTGTGCCGGATGGCGCGCAGGCAGGTGCGGCCGGCACGGCGCAAGGCGCGCCGCCGCAGCAGTTATCGGTCAGGAAAGCGAGTACGCCGTTCATCGTGTCGAAATTCGCGCTGTAGATCACGAAGCGGCCATCCTGGCGGGCCGAGATCAGGCCGGCATGGGTCAGTTCCTTCAAGTGGAACGACAGCGATGACGGCGCCACGTCGAGGTGTTCGGCGATCCGGCTGGCCGCCAGGCCAGCCGGGCCGGTTTGCACCAGCAGGCGGAACGTGGCCAGCCGCGACTCCTGCGCCAGGGCGGCCAGCGCCGCAATGACTTGTTTGGTTTCCATGAGGGATGCAGTGAAGAGTGAATGCCTGGAATCATACGACATTTCAAAGAATATCAAAATATATTGACAGGCCGATGACATTGGCCTTACTCTTTCTTCGTTAAGTGACGAATGACGAATATGACCAACTGCTGCACTGCGGGAACCGGCGACAACGCCATCGAAGTCAATGCCGAGGAAATTGCCATGCTGTGCAAGGCGCTTGCGCATCCGGCCCGCGTGCAGTTGCTGAAGTACCTGGCCGCTTACGGCGCGTGTTACTTCGGCAATCTCGCCGATGTGCTGCCGCTGGCGCCTTCGACGATTTCGCAGCACGTCACGATACTGAAGCAGGCCGGCCTGATCCTGGGTTCCTCGGACGAGCAGCGCGTATGCTACTGCGTCAATCCGGAACGTATCGCCCAGCTGAAAGCCTTGGTGGCTGCTTTGTAGGCCAAAAAAATTTATCCGATTATTCGTAATTCGACGAATACCAAACAGGAGAGACTGCCATGACCGCCGCACCCGCAATGACTATCCGCACCGCCGCTTCCGCCGACTGGAATGCCATCGCCGCACTCCTGGAAGCATCGCACTTACCGCTGGAAGGAGCGCAAGATCATTTGGCGCATTTCATCGTCGGTGACCGTGATGGCCGCGTTGTGGCGGCAGCCGGCTTGGAGCCGTATGGCGACGCTGCACTGCTGCGCTCGGTCGTAGTGGACAGTGCCTTGCGCGGTCAAGGCGTCGGCGAGTTGCTGCAAAACGAACTTGCACAGCGCGCCGCGGCGCAGGGGATCCACCGGCTGATCTTGCTGACCACGACTGCCGCCCCCTTCTTCGCCAAGCGGGGCTTCCGGACCATTACCCGCGACGCAGCACCCGCCGCCATGCTGGCCTCACGTGAATTTCAAGGGGCATGCCCGGCATCGGCCACCGTCATGCTGAAAGATTTGCTGCCAGTCGCCGTGCTGGGGGCGGGTCCGGTCGGCCTGGCCGCCGCCGCACACCTGATTGAACGGGGCATGACACCGCTGATCCTGGAAGCGGGCGCCACGGTGGCGGCCAACCTGGTCAGCTACGGCCATGTGCGCCTGTTCTCGCCATGGCAATACAACGTCGACAAAGCCGCCAGGACGTTGCTGGAAGCGACCGGCTGGCGCAGCCCCGATCCTGACGCGCTGCCGACCGCCGGCGAACTGGTCCAGCACTATTTGCAGCCCCTGGCGGCATTGCCGGCCATCGCCTCCGCATTGAAACTGCGGCATCGCGTCACCGCCATCACGCGTCAAGGCGCCGACAAGGTGAAAACGCGTGGCCGCGAACACGCCCCGTTCGTGATTCGCGCCATGACGCCGGACGGCGAACGCACGTTCCTGGCCTGCGCCGTGATCGACGCGACCGGTACCTGGAACCAGCCGAATCCCCTTGGCGCGGACGGCCTGCCCGCATTGGGCGAGCTGGCCGCCCGCGAACAAATCGCGTATGGCATGCCCGACGTGGCTGGCGCCGCCAGGACCCGCTATGCCGGCCGCCGGGTGCTGGTGGCCGGCAGCGGCCATTCGGCAGCAGGCGTCCTGCTGGCCCTGGCGCAACTGGCCGACGAAGCGCCGGACACGCGCATTGCCTGGGCCATTCGCGGCACCAGTTTCGAGCGTATCTTCGGCGGCGGCGCCAACGATGGTTTGCAGGCAAGGGGGGAATTGGGCGCGCGCCTGAAAGCCCTGAAGGAGTCCGGCCGCCTGGAACTGCATACAGGCTTGCGCATCCAGGCCATCGGACGGCATGAAGGCAAGCTGCGCATCACCGGGCAGCCCGGCAGCGCCCCCATCGATGGCATCGACGAAATCATTGCCGCCACCGGCGCCCGTCCGGACCTGTCGCTGGCGCGCGAACTGCGTATCCGCAACGATCCCTGGCTGGAAAGCACCGAC
This sequence comes from uncultured Pseudoduganella sp., assembly GCA_966211685.1. Classification (GTDB taxonomy): domain Bacteria; phylum Pseudomonadota; class Gammaproteobacteria; order Burkholderiales; family Burkholderiaceae_D; genus Rugamonas. The sequence continues at coordinate 12,556 of CBIHOX010000108.1, read as the reverse complement.
GCGCTGGCTCCGCTGATCGATCCGAATGAACACAGTTGCGGCACCGTGCGCCCCCATGGCCATGCCGAACTGGCGCACCCCGAGCCACGCTACTACGCGGTGGGCGCCAAGAGCTATGGCCGTGCGCCGAATTTCCTGATGACGACCGGCTACGAGCAGGTCCGCTCCGTGGTGGCGGCGCTGGCCGGAGATTTGGCCGCTGCCGACGCCGTGCAGCTGGAATTGCCGGAAACGGGCGTGTGCAATACGCGCTTCGTCACTGGCGAAACAAGCGGCGCCTCGTGCGGAATAAAACCGGCGGCGGCCGCATCCGGCTGCTGTGGCGGCCCGGCGCCTGCCGAAACGGACGCCTGCTGCGTGCTCGATGCCACTGCAAAGGCGCAGGGCAAGGCTGGCTGCGGCTGCGCTTGATGAGCCAAGGGGAATGAGATGCGTTCCATCGTGACACGCCTGTTTTTTCCAACTGCGCTCCTGGCCAGCCTATTCACCTTCGCCATGGTACGCGCCGCCGGCGGGGATCTTGAGCTGGCGGTCGTCATTCCGAGCGCCGCCACACTGGTTGCCGCCATGCTGTTGGAACGGCGCATGCCATTCCAGCCGAAATGGAACCGCGCCGATGGAGATTCGGCTACGGACTGGCTCAGTATGGCGACACTGCTCGCTGCCGTCGATCCATTGCTGAAGTGGGCTGGTCCCGCGCTCGTGGCCGCCCTCTATGCCCGGCTGGATCTCCGTGGCGGCCTGTTTCCCCCGGACTTGCCATTCGTATTGCAGGTGGCGATGGCAGCCCTGATTGCGGAGTTCGGGTTTTACTGGGCGCACAGATTGCACCACAGCCGGCCAGCGCTGTGGTGGCTGCATGCGCTGCATCACGGCAGCAAGCGCTTGTATTCGGTGAACAACTTCCGCCTGCACCCGCTCAATTATGGCTTGAATTACCTGTTCGGAATACTGCCCCTGCTGTTGATCGGCGCACCGCCCGACGTGCTGTATGGCTATCTGGCGCTGACCTATCCCGTGCTGATGCTGCAGCACGCCAACTTGCCGCTGCGCTGCGGCTGGCTCAATTACGTGTTCAGCACCAACGAGGTACACCGATGGCACCACTCGGCGGCCTGCCGCGAAGGCGACAGCAATTTTGGGCGCGCCCTGGTGGTGTGGGACCACGTGTTCGGCACGTTCCGCTATCAGCCAGAGAACGCCAACCGGCCGCAGGCGATTGGCCTTTACACCGGTAACCGTTATCCGGCCCGCGCTTCCTACTGGCGCCAGGTATTTTCCATGTTTTTACCCGCCTGCTGCAAAGCAGCTGCCTGAAGGAGTCCGCATGCCCGCTGCCCGGCGCCTGATTGCCATCCTCGCTGTCACCCAGATCGCATCCTGGGGTTCGCTGTACTACGCGTTCAGCATCGTCGCCCCGGCGATGGCTCGCGACCTCGGGCTCAGCAACGAGCTGGTCTATGGCGCATTCTCATGGAGCCTGCTGGTGGCGGGCGTGGCGTCCGCTCCGGTGGGCATCCTGCTCGACCGCCTGGGCGGCCGGCTGGTGATGGCCGCCGGGTCCATTGCATGCGGCGCCGGGCTGTTGTGGCTGAGCGCTTGCAGCGGCGTCTTTTCCTGTTATGGGGCATGGACCGTGCTTGGCTTGGCGATGACGCTGACCTTGTACGAAGCAGCATTCGCCACCATCAATCGTCAACTGGCGGAGACGGCACGGCAGGCCATTTCGACGGTAACGCTGTTCGGCGGATTCGCCAGCACGCTTTTTTGGCCACTGACCTGGTACCTGAGCACGCAAACCGGCTGGCGTGGCGCGTATTTGTGGTTCGGCGCAGTCCAGCTGCTCATCTGCCTGCCGCTACACCTGCAACTGGGTCCGAATACCGCGGCAACGACAAACAGCATTCGCGACGATGCCCGCAGCCATACGCTGGGTGAAGCGCTGCGCCACGGCGCGTTTTGGAAGCTGGCATTGGCCTTTGCCGCCAACACGTTCACGTTCTCGGCGTTATCGGTCCATCTGCTGCCGCTGCTGAAGGATTACGGGCACACTGCCAAGTTGGCGGTGTTGCTGCTGACCTTGATCGGTCCCATGCAAGTGATCGGACGCCTGCTTGAACGTACCGTAGGAAACAACCTGGCGCCGCAGGCTGTCGGCAACGTTGTTTTTGCGACGCTGCCAGCTGCACTACTGACCCTCCTCATGTTCGGTGAGCAGGGCTGGGCTGCGGCGCTGTTTTGTATCTTGTATGGACTCAGCAACGGTGTCCTGACCATCGTGCGCGGCACGATTCCACAGGAGCTGTTCGGGCGTGAAAATTACGGGGCGATTTCCGGAGCGATGGCCGGGCCGTCGCTCATCTCGAAAGCGGCCGGCCCGCTGACCGCAGCCATGTTCATGCAAGCAGCGCCTGGGCCATCTGCACTGGTGCTACTGCTGTTTTGCTGCACGTTAATGTCACTGGCGTTCTATGTTGCAGCGGTCAAGCCGAAAAAAAGTGTAGAAGCTGTCGCAGCGGCTCAGCCCGAGACCGAGCCCAATTGTTGAAGTCAATATCGTCACGTGCCACGCAACGAGCAGCGCCGCCGGACCCCAATGGCGCAAACCCGCACGCCTTGTGGAGCGCGGGTCCAACATTCAAATGGGAGAGAATTGAACGGTCAGGTGGCATGATGCCACCCATTTGTGACCGCATCATGACGCGCTCATGCGGTTTTATCCCCGCAGCGACGACGACTCGGCCTTCTCTTCAAAATAATAGCCAACGCCATACATCGCATGGATAAAGCCGCGGTCCGGCGCCAGTTGCTTGAGCTTGCGGCGCAGGTTTTTCACGTGGGTGTCGATGGCGCGGTCGCCGATGTCGCGCATCTCCACGCTCATCGCATTGATCAACGCTTCGCGCGTAAACACGCGGCGCGGCGCGGCAGCCATGGTGCGGAACAGGCGCTCTTCGATGCGGGTGAACGGCACCGGCTGGCCGTCGAACAGGATGCGCTCGCTGGGGCTCCCGATCAGGAAACCGCTTTGCGCGGGCTTGACTTTCAGCGCCGGGTCGGCGCGCCGCAGCAGCGCGTGCACGCGCGCCACGATTTCACGCGGCGAAAACGGCTTGCAGACGTAATCGTCGGCGCCGGAATTGAGGCCGTTCAGGCGGTCTTCTTCGGACGACAGCGCGGTCAGCATCAGGATCGGCACCGGACTGCTGTGGCGCACCGTGCGGCAGACGGTAATGCCGTCCATGCCGGGCAGGGTCACGTCGAGGATGACGACCGACGGTTCGTCGTCGAGGATGAGGCGCAGCGCTTCGCGCCCGTCCGCCACGCGCCGCACGCCGAACCCTTCGCGCACCAGGTAATCGGTCAGCACGCCGGCGATCTGGTCATCGTCTTCCGCGATCAGCACTCGGTAACTCATGGCGCCATGTCCTCCGGGGTGGTCGGCAACTCGATCCGCACCAGCACGCCGCCCAGCGCGGAGCCGGACACGCCGATCGTGCCGTGGTGCGCATCGACGATCGCGCGGCAAATCTTCATGCCCAGGCCACTGCCGTCGCCGCGGCGGCTGCGCGCGGCCTCGGCGCGGAACAGCGGTTCGAACACTTGCGCCAGCTCGTCGCGCGACAGGCCGGGCGCGCTGTCTTCGATCACGATCCGCACCCTGTCGTCCAGCGGCGTGACACGCACCGCGATGCGGCCCGGCGCGTCGGTATAGGCGATGCTGTTGGACAGCAGGTTGATCAGCAACTGGTTGATGCGTGCGCTGTCCCATATTGCCGTGGTTTTCGGCGCATCGCAATGGACTTCCAGCGCCAGCCCCTTTTTGCGCGCTTCGGTGACGAAGTAAGGCGACAGGTCGGCCAGCAATTGCGGCACGTCGAGTGGCGCGAACTTGCAGCGCAGCGGGCGCAGGTAGCTCATGGCCAGTTCGTGCAAGTCGTCGACCAGCCGCGTCAGCCGGTCGCACGTGCGGTACAGCGATTCCACGTGCGCCATGTCGATCGGATGCACGCCATCGAGCATGGCTTCGATCTCGCCCACCAGTCCCGCCAGCGGCGTGCGCAATTCATGGCTGATTTCCGCGATCCAATGGCGCCGCGCCCCTTCCAGGCGGGCCAGCGATTCGGCCATCGCGTTGACGCTGACGGCCAGCGGCTGCAGCGCGCTGTCGTCCGGCAGCGCCAGGCGCGCCGTGAACTCGCCTCCGGCCACCCGCTGCGTGACGGCGCCCACTTCCGCGATGAAGGCCGCGCGCCGTTCCATGGCCGCCAGCGCGTTGGTGCGGTTGACCATTTCCGCTTCCAGGAATGCATTGCGCTCGGCCAGCGCCCGTTCGTGTTCACGCTCCAGCTTGCGCTGGCGGTTTTGCGTGTGGCGTACGTGGTCGTGCTGCGCCACCGCCAGCAACAGCAACTCCGCGAAATAAATGCCCTGGAAATTCACGAAACCGTCATACGCGTAGATGCCGAGGCGGATGCCGGCCAGCCCCACCGCCACCGGCACCGTGCTGCACAATTGCGCGAAGAAGAACCAGCGCGCATGGACCATGCCGATGCGCCACGCATGCCATGCCGCCAGCGCCGTGACCGACGTCATGGCCATCAGCGCCAGCGTCAATTGCGTCACCAGCGTGAACACGCCGCACAGGCGCAGCACGATGCCGGCGCAAGCGGCGGCGATGATGGCCACGAAGATGCGGTCGAAGCGCGGCATGCGGATGCGCGTTTGCAGGAATTCGCGCGCAAACAGGATCAGGAAGATAGTCTGCACCAGCATCACCATGTGCAGCAGGTTGTTGAACAGGTCCGGATCGTCGAAACCCAGGAAGCGCGCGAAGTGGCCGTTGAAGCCGATCCAGGTGGCGATGGTGGCCAGCGCGTACAGGCCGTACGTGGAAAAGCGCCGGTCGCGCGCGACGGCGGCGCCCACCATCGATGAAAACGCCAGCGCCAGCGGCACGCCATACAGGATGCCCAGCTGGTTTTCGCTGCGCGCCATGTTCGACACGAACGAGGCCAGCGTGTCGAGCCGGAACACCATCTGCATTTCCGCTTTGTTAATATTGCTGAGGCGGACATACACTTCCACGGTTTCACCGGGCGCCGACGTGTACTTGAAGCTGGGCAGGTGGGTCGGCAACTGGCGTTCGGCCAGCGTGGTGCGGTCGCCGGCCAGTTCGTGCAGGCGCACCTCTTGCCCTGCCAGCATCCAGGCTTCCACATGATCGGTAAACGGCAGCCGGTGCTGCAACACCCACATCACCGGGCGCGGCTCGCGATTGGCCAGCGTGAAACGCACCCAGTAGGCCGAGGCGGTAAAGCCCCTGGTGAAGTTGTCCGCCGTGAGCGCCGTGTAATACTGTGGTGGCAACGCGCGCGCCTGCTCCAGGGTCATCCTGCCGGCCGCGTCTTCCACATATTCGAGCTTTCCTTCTAAACGCAGCGGAAAGTTGTCCGGCAGCGCCATCACCGTGCGCGTGGCCAGCGCGCCGGGCGACGCGCCCAGCGCGAACAACAGGAAAAACAGGCGGAACAGCCAGGCCAGGGATGGCGAGCTTGTCATCTTGCACGCCCTTTGGTTTGCATCATTGAAACAGAAATTGTAACGCAGCCATACAACACTCTCCACATTCCGGCTTGAATGTTCACAATTTCTCCACAACTGTTTTGTATGCTCCCCACCTGCCTGAACGTCACGCCCAAACCACCGCGTGCGGCTGGCATATAACAACTGAGATATGAATACCGGGCCTGAACGCCTTGCCTCCATATCATCGATAACGCTTTGGGATGACACAACATGCTACAAGCTTCAAAAGCGCCAGCCCCACAATTGCTGGCCAAAATTGCACTGGGCGCCATCGCGGCCCTGATCCTGCCGATGCAGGGCGCCAGTGCGGGCTCCGGCAACTCGCTGGCCGCCAACAACCGCGCCTCCTACCAGGAGCAGGTTGACCTGCACAACACCGAAGGCTATACGGAGTCGGCGCGCCTGTGCACGCTGCGCGCGGCCGTCAACGGCGACATCACCGCCATGCTGGTGCGCCCCGGCGACCGTGTGAAGGCGGGCCAGGTGCTGGCGCGCGTCGGCCATTCGGAAATCACCGCGCCGTATGACGGCATGGTCTCGGCCGTGCTGGCGCGCGTGGGCGAATCGGCCTCGTCGGGCCGCCACCTCCTGACCGTGTTCGACCCGACCCGCATGCGCGTGGTGGCGTCGATCCCCCGCTCGCGCCTGCGCGACGTGAATCTCGACGAACCGGTGGAAATCGAACTCCCGTCGGTCAACCAGCGCGTGATGGCGCAAAAGGTCATCGTGATTTCGCAGGCCGAGCGCCCGATGCAGATGGCCAAGGTCTACCTGGAACTGGGCGCCGCCAGCGGCGTGCAGCCGGGACAGCTGGCGCGGGCCAATTTCGCGCCGGGCAAGCAGTAAGGGCGGCAGCGGGCGGCGCTGCTTGCGGTACAATGCCCGCTTCGCCCCTGGCCCCCCTGTTCTGCCATCATGCAATGCCGTCCCAACTGCGGCGCCTGCTGTACGGCGCCGTCCATCACTTCCCCGATTCCTGGTATGCCCAACGGCAAACCGGCTGGCGTGCGCTGCATCCAGCTCGGCGATGACAACCGCTGCCTGATCTTCGGCAAACCCGAACGGCCTGCCTTCTGCGGCGGCCTGCAACCGTCCGCCGAGATGTGCGGCGACAGCCGCGAATACGCGCTGCGCTGGCTGGCCGATCTGGAACAGGCGACCTGCCCGCACTGATGGCCACCCCGGTCGACCCCGCCCTGCTGCGGCGCTGGCTGACGGCGCGCTCGCTGGCGCGCGGCTTGCCGCTGCCAGTACCCGATCATGGCGGCTGGCGCGTCGATACCGGGCAGCCGGATGAGCGTTGCCGCCATGTGTTTGCCGGACCGTCGACCGGCTTGCGGGCGCTGGCGCTGACGGTGGATGATCCCCTTACCGTCATCAAGATGTGCGGCGACGGCGAGCAATTGCTGGCCTTGATGCCGCCGGGCTGGCGGCTGCGCCAGATCGGTTACCTGATGGTCCATGACGGCGCGCCACCCGCGATGGCGCCGCTGCCGGCCGGATACCGGCTCGCCGTCACGGCCGAGGGCATGGCGACCGCCGCCCGGATTTTCTGTGAAGACGGTTCCATCGCGGCCAGCGGCGGCGCCGTTGAACACGATGGGGTGTTTATTTTCGACGCCATTGCCACCAGCGTAGCCCACCGGCGCCGAGGACTCGGCAGCGCATTGATGGCGGCGCTGGGCGCGTCGCAGCGCAACCCGGCATCGCGCCGCATCCTGGTGGCCACCGAGGATGGGCGGGCGCTCTACCTGAAGCTGGGGTGGACGGTGCTGTCGCCGTATGCGACGGTGGGGTTGTGATGCCCGCACCACGGTGCCCAGCGCGTGCTTTCCTCTCCAGTTCCTCAACCACCACCAGCATAACGCCCCCACAGCACGGCAAATTCCTTCGCACTGATCTCCACCCCATGGCGTTGCGGATCGGCGTTCAGGCGCGCCAGGTCCGGCAGCGGGGCCGCCGCCAGGTCGGTTCTGCCAAAGGCAAAATCGCTGTCGGCAAAGCCCACGCCCCGGGAACGGAAAAATTCCAGCTTGCGCACTTCGCGGCGCTGCGCATCGAGTTCGGAGACGATGCGCACCGGCAGCGCATCGTCCGTGTGGAGCCAGACGACGTCGAGGTAGGTCACCGCTTCGCCTTCACGGCCAGCGGCCGCACGTACTCCAGCAAACTCACCAGCATCTTGCCCGGCTCTTCCCACGGCACCATGTGCGCGGAATGCTCGAACATCACGGTGCGTTTATACGGCGCTTTCACCTTGTTCATCCATTCGACAGTCGGCAGGACCGGCGTCGTGTAATCGTGGCGGCCGAGGAACATCACGACCGGGATGGGAAACCTGCGCACGTCCTTGAAATCGACTTCGACGAATTCCGGCAGGATTTTGCCAAGGGTATAGACGTTGCCTTCATCGATGGCTTTCGCATCGGCCTTGTCATATTCCGGCGACAGCAGCGGTCCGCCGAAATAGTACAGCGACGAGTCGCGGTAAGCCGTCATGCCGCCATAGTATTGCGGCCATTTGCGCGCCGTGATGATGCGCTCGCGCGTGATCGGCTGGTCGCCCTGCCGCCGATGCGTGTCTTGTACGTTTCCTGGATGCCGCCCGGCGTAACAATACGGCCCAGGTCCGCCACCACGGCGCGCTCCTTGCAGCCGGCGTCGCCGGGGACGCACTGCTGCGCCTGGGAAACCTGCGCCGCCAACACCATGATTGCCACCGCCAGCTTGTTCATCTTGCGCCCTTTCATGCGATCAAGTGAAGCAGGCAGTGTGACACGGTCAATATTGCCGCGCAATTAACACGCAAGGCGTAACACGCAGTTCTCTATAATCAAGCCAGTGACAGGGAGAACATCATGAGCACAGTGGAACGGGCGCTCGCCATTGCACGCGAAGCGCATCATGGACAAGTCGACAAGGCCGGCGCGCCATATCTGGGCCACCCGGTCCGCGTGGCCGGCGCCTGCCGGTCGGATGACGCGAAAATCGTCGCGCTGCTGCACGACGTGGTGGAGGATTGCGAGGGCTGGAGTTTCGCGCGCCTTCGCGCCGAAGGGTTCAGCGAAGCCGTGGTGGCCGGGATCGAGTCGGTCACCAAACGCGCAGGGGAAACGTATGACGATTTCGTGCGCCGTGCGGCAGGCAACCCGCTGGGACGGGAAGTCAAACTGGCCGACCTCGCGGACAACATGGACTTGTCGCGCATTGCGCAGCCCACGCAACAAGACCTCGACCGGATTGAAAAATACCGCAAGGCCGCCGCGCTGCTGCAGTCGCTGGCACCGGTTTGAGACCGCCGCGCCGCCAGCGGGCGGCAGCGGCGCGCGGATCAAGGATCAGTTAAAGCCCGCCACCGCGTGCGGAACATACGCTTCCTCCAGCAGGCGGATTTCCTCCTTCGTCAATGTGACCTTCAGCGCCGCCACCGCGTCGTCGATGTGGCTGTTTTTCGCCGCGCCGATGATGGGCGCCGTGACCCCGGGCTGTTGCAGCACCCACGCCAGCGCCACCTGGGCGCGCGGGATGCCGCGCGCCTCGGCCACCTGCTTGACACGTTCGGCCACGACGCGGTCGGCCGCTTCCGTGGCCGTGTACATTTCCTTCGCGATCAAGTCGGTTTGCGAGCGGTGGCTGGCTTCATCCCAGTCGCGTGTCAGGCGCCCGCGCGCCATCGGGCTCCACGGGATCACGCCGACCTGCTCGTCGCGGCACAGGGGCAGCATTTCCCGCTCTTCTTCGCGGTTGATCAGGTTCAGCTGGTTTTGCATGCTGACAAAGCGGGTCCAGCCATTGCGCTCGGCAATGTGCAGCGCCTTCGCAAATTGCCAGGCATACATCGACGAAGCACCGATATAGCGCGCCTTGCCGGCCTTGACGATGTCGTGCAGCGCTTCCAGCGTTTCCTCGATCGGCGTCTGGTAATCCCAGCGGTGGATCTGGTACAGGTCCACGTAATCGGTGCCCAGGCGGCGCAGGCTGTTGTCGATTTCCGCCATCAGCGCCTTGCGCGACAGGCCGCGCTGGTTCGGCCCCTTGCCTTGTGGGAAAAAGGCCTTGGTGGCAATCACGACTTCGTCGCGGCGCGCGAAATCGCGCAGCGCGCGGCCGGTGATTTCTTCACTGGTGCCGTCGGAATACGAATTGGACGTGTCGAAAAAATTGATGCCGGCTTCCAGCGCGTGGCGGATGATCGGGCGGCTCTTGCCTTCGTCGAGCGTCCATTCGTGCCCGCCGCGGTCCGGCGCGCCAAAGGTCATGCAGCCCAGCACCAGGCGCGATACTTTCAGGCCCGTCCGGCCCAGGTTGACGTATTCCATCGCAATCTCCGAGTTGTAGGAAAAATAATATAACCTGCTTCAGCCTATCCCACTAGTCAGCTGGCGTGATATGACAAACAACGCCCGGTTGTAAATCGCCGGGCCCATCCCCAACTCAACGTCCGGCCCGGCAGGGTAACAAGGTAAAATACCGACCTCCTGCACACAGTACATCTGGCGGTGCGTTCCACATGGTAAGCTTCGAGTCCCCTGCCGTTTCCTGATTGACAATAAACATGGATATCACACTCGCATTACAGGCCTTCATCATGGGCCTGGTAGAAGGCTTTACCGAATTTCTGCCCATTTCCTCCACCGGCCACCTGATCCTGGCCGGCAGCCTGCTCAATTTTGTGGGCGAAAAAGTCAAGGTATTTGAAATCGTGATCCAGGCTGGCGCCATCGTCGCCGTGATCTGGGAATACCGCGTACGCATCGCCAGCGTGTTGTCCGGCATGTTCGGCGACAGCCGCGCGCAGCGCTTCATCATCAACCTGATCATCGGTTTCCTGCCGGCCGCCATTTTGGGCTTCCTGTTCAACAAGGCCATCAAGGCCAAGCTGTTCGCGCCGGTGCCGGTGGCGCTGGCCTTCATCGTCGGCGGCTTCGTCATCCTGTGGGTGGAAAAGCGCGCCAAGGCCAACCCGCACGCGGTGCGCGTGCAGACGGTGGACGACATGACGCCGCTGGACGCGTTCAAGGTCGGCTGCGCCCAGGCGCTGGCGCTGATTCCCGGCACCAGCCGTTCCGGCGCCACCATCATTGGCGGCATGATGTTCGGCCTGTCGCGCAAGGCCGCCACCGAATTCTCGTTCTTTCTCGCGATTCCGCTGCTGTTGATGGCGACCGCCTATTCGCTGTTCAAGGAACGCGCGCTGCTGTCGGCCGCCGACTTGCCGATGTTCGGCATCGGCCTGCTGTCGGCCTTCGTTTCGGCTTTCCTGTGCGTGCGCTGGCTGCTGCGCTATATCAGCTCGCACGACTTTACGATCTTTGCCTGGTACCGTATCGTGTTCGGTCTGGTGGTGCTGGCCACCGCTTATTCCGGCATGGTTGTCTGGGCTGACTGATCGCAGATACACCTCTCACCATGAACGATATCGCCGACCGCTCGCTGCACGTGCTGCAAACCGTCTTTGGCTACCCGGCATTCCGGGGCCAGCAGGCGGAGATCGTCGAGCACGTCGGCAACGGCGGCGATGCGCTGGTGCTGATGCCGACCGGCGGCGGCAAATCGCTGTGCTACCAGATTCCCGCACTCGTGCGCGATGGCGTGGGCGTGGTGGTATCGCCGCTGATCGCGCTGATGCAAGACCAGGTCGATGCGCTGGAAGAAGTCGGCGTGCGCGCCGCCTTCCTCAATTCCACGCAAACCTATGAAGAAACCAGCCGTATCGAGCGGCTGGTGCGCACCGGCCAGCTGGACCTGGTCTATGTGGCGCCGGAACGCCTGATGACGCAGCGCTGCTTCGACCTGTTCCAGGATTCGAAGATCGCGCTGTTCGCCATCGATGAAGCGCACTGCGTCTCGCAGTGGGGCCACGACTTCCGGCCCGAATACATCAAGCTGTCGGTGCTGCACGAATATTTCCCGGACGTGCCGCGCATCGCGCTGACCGCCACCGCCGACCAGCAAACCCGCGCGGAAATCGTGCACCGCCTGGCGCTCGACAATGCGCGCCAGTTCGTGTCGTCGTTCGACCGGCCCAACATCCGCTACCAGATCGTGGAAAAGGCCAATGGCCGCAAGCAGTTGCTCGACTACATCACGGCCGAGCACCAGGGCGATTCCGGCATCGTGTATTGCCTGTCGCGCAAGAAGGTCGAGGAAACCGCGGAATTCCTCGTCGAACACGGCATCAAGGCGCTGCCTTACCACGCCGGCATGGAACACGCGGTGCGCGCCCATAACCAGGCGCGCTTCCTGCGCGAAGACAATATCGTGATGGTGGCCACGATTGCGTTCGGGATGGGCATCGACAAGCCGGACGTGCGCTTTGTCTGCCACCTGGACCTGCCGAAAAGTATCGAGGGCTATTACCAGGAAACCGGCCGCGCCGGCCGCGACGGCTTGCCGGCTTCCGCATGGATGGCGTACGGCCTGCAGGACGTGGTGCTGCAGCGCCGGATGATCGATGAATCCGAAGCGGACGAGAATTTCAAGCGCGTGCTGAGCATGAAGCTCGACGCCATGCTGGGCCTGTGCGAAACGCTGAGCTGCCGCCGCATGCGCCTGCTGGAATACTTTGGCCAGCCGGCCACGCCGTGCGGCAATTGCGATACCTGCCTGATCCCGCCGGTTTCCTTCGACGGCACCGTGCAGGTGCAAAAGCTGCTGTCGGCGATTTACCGCGTCGACCAGCGCTTTGCCGCCGGCCACGTGGTCGACGTGCTGCGCGGCGTGGATAGCGAACGGGTGCAAACCTGGCACCACGATAAATTATCGGTGTTCGGCATCGGCGCCGACATTTCCGAACAAGAATGGCGCGCCATCCTGCGCCAGGTCATCGCGCTGGGGCTGGTGACGGTCGACCACGAGCAATACAGTTCGCTCAAGCTGACCGATGCCGCGCGTCCCGTGCTCAAGGGCGAGCACAAGGTGCGGCTGCGGCAATACCAGAAACCCGTCAAGCACAAGCGCACCTCGG
>CBIHOX010000107.1:0-21321 GCA_966211685.1 uncultured Pseudoduganella sp. | reverse complement strand
ATCAAACATGTCACCCCCTGGGGTCAGGCACCGGAAGTGGACATTGTTACTGGCGGGCTTGAAGCATGGCCGGCAAGCCCCATCTGGCCTGGATTCCACTGAACGATTCCACAGGACCGCGCCATGGCCACTCCCCTCAAGATTGATTTCGTCTCCGATGTCTCGTGCCCATGGTGCGCCATCGGCCTCAATGCGCTGGAACAGGCGCTGGCCCGCATCGGCGACGAGGCCGACCTCACGCTGCAATTCCAGCCGTTCGAGCTGAACCCGTCCATGGGCCCGGAAGGGCAGGACATCACGGAACACTTGCAGCAGAAATACGGCGCCACCGCCGAACAGCAGGAACAGACCCGCGCCATGATCCGCCAGCGCGGCCAGGATGTCGGTTTTGATTTCGCCATGGGCAAGCGCAGCCGTATTTACAACACCTTCGATGCACACCGCCTGCTGCACTGGGCCGGCGAACAGGGCCGCCAGCGTGAACTCAAGCATGCGCTGTTCGAAGCGTATTTCACGCGCGGTGAAAACCCGGGCGCGCACGCGGTATTGCGGGCCGCGGCGGAACAGGCCGGGCTCGACGGCGAGCAAGCCGCCGCCGTGCTGGCGTCCGACCGCTACGCCGACGCGGTGCGCCGCGACGAAGAACATTACCGCCGCCTCGGCATCCAGTCGGTCCCGGCCGTGATTATCAATGACCGCCATTTGATTTCCGGTGGCCAGCCCGCCGATGTCTTCGAGCGTGCGTTGCGCCAGATCATGGCGGCCGCGTAAGGCTAAAGACGGCTGACGGCGGCCGCGGCGTCCCGGGGCTGGCTTGCAGGTTTGTTTTTGCGCTAAACTTGCCAGACAGCACAGACTATTACTCCGTCGCCGAAGGGAAGCCCCATGCTCGCCGCACAGAATGTCCACCCGTTTACGCCCATCCAGCCGGTGGATGATGCGCGCCGGGCTGCCGCGCTGTTGCGCAGCGGTGCGCTGGAGGCGGCTGGCGGCGCCGCGTTTGCCTTCCTGACCGGGCTGGCCGCGCGCGTGTGCGGCGCACCGTATGCGTGGATCGCGCTGGTCGACGCCGATACCGCCCGCCTGCACGCGGTGAGCGGGCTGGCGCCCGGCGCCATGCCGGCCGTCATGCCCCGTGAACACAGTTGCAGCGCCCTGGCCGTGCAGGCCGGCGCCTGGGAACTCGAAGACATGCGCGCCGATGGCCGCACCGCGTTCATGCCGGCCACGTCGGGCGAACCGCGCCTGCGCATGGCCAGTTCCGTGCCGCTGGCGACGCCGGACGGCAGCACCATCGGCGCGCTGACCGTGGCGCACCACCAGCCGGGCCGGCTCAACAGTGAGCAGCGCATCCTGCTGCAGGGCCTGGCGGCGCAAATCATGGCGCTGGTGCAAGCCCACAGCTGCGAACGCGCGCTGGCCGCCGCCCGCGCCGAACTCGACGAATTGACCACCACCGACGCCCAGACCGGCTTGCACAACCGCCGCTCACTGCTGTCGCGCCTGCATTTCGAGGTGGCGCGCACGCGCCGCTTCCGCACGCCGCTGACGGCGCTGATGATCGGCATCGACCATTTCCGCGAAATTAGCCAGCGCCACGGTGAAGCCGCCGGTGATATGGTATTGGCCAATATTGCCCGCGTCGTGAAAGACAGTGTGCGCGTGATCGACGTGGCGGGCCGCCACGGCGGCGATACGCTGTGCATCCTGTTGCCCAGCACGCCGCATGAAGGTGCGCTGAAACTGGCGGAAAACCTGCGCGTGAAAATCGCCGGCCTGATCCACCGCGATGCGGGACGGTTGACGCCAGTCACGGTCAGCATCGGCGTGGGCACGTTCAACCACATGGACATCAGCGACGGCGACGCCATGCTCAAGCAGGCCGAACAGGCGTTGCAGGCGGCCAAGGACCAGGGCCGCAACCGCGTCGCGGGCTGAACCGCAACACAACAACGTCAGGAGGAGCTATGCCGAAGGCTGTCTGGAATGGCGCAGTGATCGCCGAAGCCGGCGACGATGAAGTGGAAATCGTGGAAAACAACGTGTATTTTCCTGCCGATAAGGTCAACCGCGCTTACCTGCGTGACAGTACGCATGCCACGGTCTGTCCCTGGAAGGGCACGGCCAGTTATTACAGCCTGGTGGTGGACGGCAAGGTCAATGAAAACGCCGCCTGGTTTTACCGCGAGCCCTCGGAAAAAGCCCGCCAAATCAAGGACCACGTGGCGTTTTGGCGCGGCGTGGACGTGCAGCGCTAAGCGGCGCCATGCTGCCTGGACCCTTCACGCCGATCCTGTGCCGACGCCTGTATGCAACTGACCCGCCTGTACGATGACATTGCCCAAACCCGGCTGTTTGCCGGCGTGAGTTTCGACGCCATCGAACGGCTGATGGAGCATTGCAGCGTGATTGAAATGCCGACGGGCGTGGTGCTGATCGAGCCGGGCAAGGCCAACGACAACCTGTACGTATTGCTGGAAGGCCAGGTCGACGTGCACCTGACCACGCCGGACCAGCCGTGCAACCTGCGCCTGGGCCAGGGCGAGTGCGTCGGTGAAATGTCGCTGATCGAAGCATGCGAGCCGTCCGCCTACGTGGTGGTCAGCGCCCCCAGCCGCATGCTGGTGCTGTCGCGCGACACCATGTGGTCGCTCATCAATGCTTCCCATGCGCTGGCGCGCAACATGCTCATCACCTTGTCCGGCCGGGTGCGCCAAGGCAATGACGCGGTGCGCGACAGCATGCACCGCCAGAGTGAGTTCGAGAGCCTGGCGTTCGTCGACGGCCTGACCGGCCTGCACAACCGCCGCTGGCTGGACCAGGCGTTCCGCCGCCAGGTCGAGCGGGGCCAGCGCGACGGCAAGCCGCTGGCGGTGCTGATGCTCGACATCGACCACTTCAAGCATTTCAACGATACCCATGGCCACGTGGCGGGCGACCGCGCGCTGCGTGCCGTGGCGCTGACGTTGAACGACAATATCCGGCCGGGCGACTTGCTGGCGCGCTATGGCGGCGAAGAATTCGCGCTGCTGCTGCCCGACACCGGGCGCGAACCGTCGCTGGCGATCGGCGAGCGGCTGCGCCGCGCGGTGGACCATCCGTCGCGCCATATGGCCGGCTTGCCGGGCCTGTCGATTTCCATCGGCGAAACCCAGCTGCGCGCTGGCGATACCGTGGAAGCGCTGCTCGAGCGCGCCGACGATGCGCTGTACAGCGCCAAGACTGCCGGGCGCAATTGCGTGCGCTGGGCGTGATCGGCGCTGCATTACGCGGCGCGGCCTTGCCCGGCGCGGCCCGGTGTTGACCGCCGCTGCCCGGCGGCACGCAGGCAGCGCCGGGCGCCGGCCGGCGGGCGCAGCCGATTACCTTGCGCGTCCTCCTGTCGGCGCGTGATGCGCAGCGCAGCGGGAAAACAGGCGCAACCGTCCCCGCGCCAGTGCGCCGCTGCGGTAGCATGCGGGAATGGACAACATTACCCATTCCGTCGTCGGCCTTGGTGTCGGCGAACTGGTGCAGCGCAGCCTGCCCCCTGAACCCGATGATAGCGGCCAGCGCACGCGCCACCGGTTGTTGCTGGCCGCCTGTGCGCTGGCCGGCAATTTCCCCGACCTCGACCTGTTCCTGACCCACCTGTTGCCGGCGCCGCTGGGCTACCTGTTGAACCACCGTGGCCACACGCACACCGTGCTGTATGCGTTACCGCAGGCGCTGCTGCTGGTGGCGCTGCTGTGGTGCTGCTGGCCCAATGCGCGTGCGCTGCTGCGGCGCAGCGCCATGGCGCGGCGCGGCCTGCTGCTGGCCGTCACGTTCGGCTTTGCCCTGCACCTGGGCATGGATTTCCTCAATTCCTATGGCGTGCACCCGTTTTACCCGTTCGACGGGCGCTGGTTCTATGGCGACATGGTGTTCATCATCGAACCGGTGTTCTGGGTGGCGTTCGGTGTGCCGCTGATCATGGCGGTGCCGGCGCGGGCGCCGCGCCGGGTGTTGCTGGCAGGCCTGGTGGCGGCGCTGCTGTATTTCCTGCGCAAGGATTACCTGGCGCCGGCGTCGTTTGGCGCCTTGCTGGTACTGGGGGGCGGCCTGGCCGCGCTGCGCGGCGCGCGTGCGCACAGCCGCTGGGCCATGGGGCTGGCGCTGCTGGCCAGCGGCGCGTTCGTCGGCTTGCAGGGCGCGGCGTCGGCCGCCGGCCGCGCACAGGTGGCCGGGGCGCTGCGCGCGCTCGATGGCGGCACGCGCGTGCTGGACGTGGCCATGACGGCGTTTCCCGCGCAACCGCTGTGCTGGATCTTTGTCTCGGTGGAAACCGATGCCGCGCAAGGCAGCTATACCTTGCGGCGCGGCCTGGTCAGCGTGGCGCCGGCCTGGCTGCCGGCCGCGCAATGTCCGGCCGGGCTGGCCGATCCGGCGCCATCCACCGCCCTGGGCACCGGCGGCGGTATCCGCCAATACCGCGAGGTGCACGGCAGCGTGGCCGCGCTGCGCCAGTTAAAGGACACTCATTGCTGGTTCGACGACTGGATGCGCTTTGCCCGCGCCCCGCTGCTGGAACACGGCGCGGCCAGCGACATGCGCTTCGCCACCACGCCGCGCGGCAATTTCACCACCTTGCCGCTGGCGCAGGGCGAGGGCAGGGCGTGTCCGCGCGGCGTGCCGAAATGGGCGTATCCGCGCGGCGATTTGCTGGGCGGCGCATGAACAGCTTTGCGCCCGCCGTGGCGCCGCCGGGCTAAGATGGCGTAGTCCGCCTGCTACGGAGCCTGCCATGGCCATGCCGAACGATCCTGTGACCAACCACCAGCCTGACCGGTCGGACCGGACCGGCCAGCCCGACACGTCCACCGGGGCTGCGGGGCGCACGCAGCCCGACACATCCGGCGAGCCCAAACCCGGCCTACCTGGCGCGGCCAGCCTGTCCGGAACACGCGGCGCTGCGCCGGAAAGATTCAGCATCCCCGGCGCATCCGCAGCCCCCTGCGAACCGCGCGCTGCCAGCGTACCTGGGGTACAGGGAGCACCCGCCACATCGCGCCCAGCGGGCATTCCGGGTGCCGACCATGCACCGGCGCCCCCGTCCGCGTCGAGCGACCCGCACCAGCGCTATGGCAAGCCCGATGGCGGCTGGCGCGCGCGGCTGTATGCGGTGATCTTTGAATCGGATACGCGGGCCGGCCGGCTGTTCGACCTGGCGCTGATCGGCGCCATCCTGCTCAGCGTGGCGGCGGTGGTGTTGTCCAGCATCGAGCCGGTGGCGCGCAGGCATGGCCGCCTGCTGCTGGCGGCCGAGTGGCTGTTCACCATCGTGTTCACGGTCGAATACATCGGCCGCCTGCTGTGCGTGAAGCGGCCCGACCGCTATGCGCGCAGCTTCTTTGGCGTGATCGATTTGCTGGCCATCCTGCCCAGCTATATTTCCCTGTTCATCCCGCAGGCGCACGTGCTGCTCGACATCCGCATCCTGCGCCTCTTGCGCATGTTCCGTATCCTCAAGCTGACCTTGTACATCGATGAATACGGCATGCTGGGGCGTGCGCTGCTGGCCAGCCGGCGCAAGATCCTGGTGTTCTTGTCGGTGGTGATGCTGATCGTGTTCCTGCTGGGGACCGTCATGTACGTGGTGGAAGGGCCTGCCCACGGCTATACCAGCATCCCGACCGCGGTGTACTGGGCCATCAGCACCGTCACCACCGTGGGCTTTGGCGACCTGGTGCCGAAAACCGACCTGGGCCGCACGGTGGCCTCGCTGATGATGTTGCTGGGCTGGGGCATCCTCGCGGTCCCGACCGGCATCATCAGTTCGGAAATCACGCACCAGCGCGGCAGCGGCCGCCCCTGGCGCCAGTGCCCGGCCTGCGGCGGCGGCGGGCACGAGGCGGCCGCGAAATACTGCAAGGATTGCGGCGCGGCGCTGGAGGCGGGGCGGTAGCGCCGGCCGCGCTCCCCAGAGGCGCCGCGGTGCCCCGTGCATGCCGCCTGTCCGCACGGCCCCGTCGCGCCGTGCGTCCGCGCTGGCCGTCCCGCACGACGCGTCGGTGCTGGGCGTAGCGGATGCGCCGCCGGCAGCTTACGCGGCCAGCGCGGTGGCGCCCGGCGCCGCGCCCGCAGCTTCGTCCATCGCCACCTCCACGTCATCATGGTTGGTCGACATGGCCACTTCCAGCCACTGCCCGAGTTCCTGTTCCACGAACGCGTTTTTTTCACGGATGCCGGCCACCGTGTCGCTGCCCAGCGGCAGGCGCAGCGGCGGCTGCGCGGCGTCGGCCAGCGCGAGGATCGCCAGCGACAGCTTGTGCGGGTCGCCCGGCTGCCGGTGGTTGACGCCGGCCATCAGCGTCCGCATTTCACCCACGGTCCCCGCATAGTCGCCGATCGGGCGGGCGGCATCCTTCATCGACGTGGCGTCGAGGAAGTCGGTGCGGAAGAATCCCGGTTCCACCGTGGTGGCGTGGATGCCGAGCGGCGCCAGTTCCATGGCCAGCGATTCGGTCAGCGCTTCGACGGCGAACTTGGTCGAGCAGTAAATCCCCCAGCCCGGATACGATTTGTAGCCGCCCACCGATGACATGTTGATGATGTGGCCGGCGCGGCGCGCCCGCATATACGGCAGCACGGCGCGCGTCACGTTCAGCAGGCCGAATACGTTGGTATCGTATTGCGCGCGGATTTCCGCATCGGAGGCTTCTTCGACGGACGCCAGCAAGCCATAACCGGCATTGTTGACGAGGACGTCGATGCGGCCGAAGCGCTCGACGGCGGCGCTGGCGGCCAGCACGGCCGGCGCTTCCTGGGTCACGTCCAGGCGCAACGCCAGCAGGTTGGGATGGGCGCCCAGCGCGGCGGTGACGGCTTGCGGCTCGCGCGCCGTCGCGATCACCTGGTCGCCGCGCGCCAGCGCGTCCCTGGCGATCAGCAGGCCAAAGCCGCGGGAAGCGCCGGTGATGAACCATACTTTACTCATGTCATTCTCCTTGGGATGGGGCGGTTGGGGGATGCAGGCAGTGTAGGGCGTGCTGTCCTGCTACACTAGCCATAGGAAAGGCGTTTGATTTTCATCTTCTGGTTGTAAATAAGCGGATCATCATGGATACATCACGGGTCCTGACCCTGTTCATCGGTGTGGTGCGCGCCGGCAGTTTCAGCCAGGCGGCGCTGGAAGCGGGCTTGTCGCCGCAAGCCGTCAGCAAGGCCGTGCGCCAGCTGGAAACGCACCTTGGCGTGCGCCTGTTCCACCGCACCACGCGCAGCCTGACCCTGACGGAAGAAGGCGAACGCCTGTACGCGCTGGCCAATCCCGGCATGCGGCTGCTCGACGAAGCCATCGATACCGTGCAAAACAGCCGGCGCGACATGGATGGCGTGATCCGCATCGCGGCGCCGACGTCGTTCGGCCAGCACATCGTGGTGCCGCTGATCCGCGATTTCCAGCAACTGCACCCTGGCGTGCGCTTCGACCTGGTGCTGGAAGACCAGTTCACGGACCTGGTGGGCGCGCGCATCGACGTCGGTTTCCGCGCCGGCAACCCGCCGGAGCGCAACCTGGTGTCGCGCCGCATCGGCGATCTGTGGCTGGTGGTGTGCGCGGCGCCGGCTTATATCGGGCGGCATGGGGCGCCAGCCTCGATCGATGCGCTGCGCGACCACCGCTGCACGGGTTTCCGCCAGCCCAATACCGGGCGCCTCGTGCCGTGGGAATTCCGCGTCGACGGCGCCACCGTCTACCGCGACATTCCGCCGGTCGCCACCTTCAATACCGCGGAAGCCGAAGTGGCGGCCGTGCTGGCCGGGATGGCGATTGGCCAGCTGGGCTGGTATATGGCGGCCGACGATATCCGGGCGGGCCGGCTGCTCCACCTGCTGCCGGAAACCACGGCCTCGTATGGCGGCGTCCATATGTATTACCAGCAGCGCACGCAAATGCCGCAGCGGGTGCGGCAATTCATCGATTACGCGGTCGCGCATGCGCCCGCCCTGTTTGCGGGAGGCCCATGGACCGGCTCCATCTGATCACCGTCTATATCGCCGTGGCCGAAGAACAAAGCTTCGCGGCCGGCGCGCGCCGGCTCGGCATGTCGCCGCCGGCCGTCACGCGCGCGGTCGGCGCGCTGGAAGAGCGGCTCGGCGTGCGGCTGCTGGAACGCACCACGCGCCACGTGCGGGTCACGGAGGCGGGGCGGCGCTATCTCGACGATGCGCGCCGCATCGTGGCCGAACTCGATGAAGCCGACGAAGCGGCCGCCGGCAGCGGCGCCGCGCCGCGCGGCCATTTGTCGGTCACGGCGCCAATGCTGTTCGGCCGCCTGTACGTCACGCCGGGCATCGTCGATTACCTGCAGCGCTATCCGCACATGGAAGTGTCGGCGCTGTTCGTCGACCGCGTGGTGAACCTGGTGGAAGAGGGCGTCGACGTGGCGGTGCGCATCGGCGACTTGCCCGATTCGACCATGCGCGCCGCGCCCGTAGGCCAGGTGCGGCGCGTGCTGGTGGCCTCGCCGGCCTACCTGGCCAGGCATGGCGCGCCCCGCACGCCGCAGGAGTTGGCGGCGCACACCATCGTCGCTTCCAATGGCTCGAACGTGGCGCCGGACTGGCGCTTCACGCAGGATGGCGTGGTGCGCACCATGCGCATGCAGCCGCGCCTGCTGGTCAACAGCAATGACGCCGTGATCGACGCCGTCAGGCTGGGCCTCGGCATCGCACGGCTGCTGTCCTACCAGGCCGCCGCCGCGCTGGCGGCCGGCGAGCTGCAACTGGTGCTGGACGATTACGCGACCGTGCCGGTGCCGATCCATATCGTCCACCGCGACAGCCGCCAGGGCTCGGCGCGCATCCGCAGCTTCGTGGATCTGATGGTGGAGCGGCTGCGCGCCGACGCGTTCCTGCAAGCCGAACACACTCTATTTGGTGGCGCGCCCCGTTAACTGGCATGAACCGGCGCGCTTGAAATAAAGTTTGCCTGCTGCTGGTGCGGTGCACAAAAGCGGTGCTGCTTTTTCGTTGCGAACCCACTGTTTTTCCCCGTTGCGCCCCTTGTTGGGTGCTGGCACGCCTATTGCAAAGCATCAGGCAGGGCAGGCAGCCGCCTGTCATTCGCTACGGGGACCCTACAAGATGGACAACAAATTCAATCTCACCCGCCGTACCCTGCTGAAGGCAGGCGCCGCCACCGCCATTTCCGGACTGGCCACGCAAGGCGTGTGGGCCGCCGGCTCGGACAAGCCGGAAAAAGAGGAAGTCAAGGTCGGCTTCATCCCGCTGACCGATTGCGCTTCCGTGGTGATGGCGTCGGTGCTGGGATTTGACAAGAAATACGGCATCAAGATCGTGCTCAGCAAGGAGGCTTCGTGGCCCGGCGTGCGCGACAAGCTGGTCAACGGCGAACTCGACGCGGCCCATGTGCTGTATGGCCTGGTCTATGGCGTGCACCTGGGCGCGGGCGGCCCGAAAAAAGACATGGCCGTGCTGATGAATTTGAACCATAACGGCCAGGCCATCACGTTGTCGAAGAAGCTGGCCGACAAGGGCGCGGTCGACGGCGCCTCGCTGGCCAAGCTGATGAAGGCCGAACCGCGCGAATACACGTTCGCGCAGACCTTCCCGACCGGCACCCACGCCATGTGGCTGTATTACTGGCTGGCCGCGAACGGCATCAATCCAATGAAGGACGCCAAGGTCATCACGGTGCCGCCGCCGCAAATGGTGGCCAACATGCGGATCGGGAACATGGATGGCTTCTGTGTCGGCGAACCATGGAACCACCGCGCCATCGTCGATGGCGTCGGCATCACCGCCACCACCACGCAGGAGATCTGGCGCGACCATCCGGAAAAAGTGCTGGGCACCAGCGCCGAATGGGTCAAGAAATATCCGAACACGGCGCGCGCGCTGGTGGCGGCCGTGCTGGAGGCGGGCCGCTGGATCGATGCCTCGCTGTCGAACAAGCTGAAGATGGCTGAAACCATCGCCGACAAGTCGTACGTCAACACCACGGTCGACGTCATCAACCAGCGCATCCTGGGCCGCTACCAGAATGGCCTGGGCAAGACCTGGGATGACCCGAACCCGATGCGCTTCTATAACGATGGCGCCGTCAACTATCCGTTCCTGTCGGACGGCATGTGGTTCCTCACGCAGCAGAAGCGCTGGGGCCTGTTGAAGGGCGAGCCGGATTACTTGGCCGTGGCCACGCAGATCAACCAGGTCGACGTGTACAAGGACGCGGCGGGCATGGCCAAGGTATCGCTGCCGAAGTCCAACATGCGCACCATCAAGATGGTCGATGGCGCCACCTTTGACGGCAAGAGCCCGAAAGCCTTTGCCGAATCGTTCAAGATCAAGGCTTAATCCAGGGAGAGCATGATGAATGCAGTGCTTCAGAATATCGCCGCGCCGGCCGGCGCGGTGGAGGCGGTGACCACGAAGGATACGGCCACGGAAGAAAGGGCAACCGTGGCGCCGCTGGAGCGTCCGCCCCGCAGCGAGCGGATCGCCGCCAAGGGCGTGGACCTGGCGCCGGGCGGCGCGCAGTTGCGCGCGCTGGTGTTGAAATTCCTGCCGCCGCTGGCGGGCCTGGCGCTGCTGGTGCTGGTATGGCAAATCCTGGCCGAGAAGAACACCAGCTTTCCCACGCCCCTGGCCACGTGGAACGAGGCAGTGCATCTGTTCTCCGATCCGTTCTACCGCAAAAGCCCGAACGACCAGGGCATAGGCTGGAACGTGCTGGCCTCGCTGCAGCGCGTGGCGCTGGGCTTCGGGCTGGCGGCGGCGGTCGGCATTCCGCTGGGCTTCATGATCGGCCGCTTCAAGTTCTTGTCCGGCATGTTCGGCCCCATCATCAGCCTGCTGAAACCCGTGTCGCCGCTGGCGTGGCTGCCGATCGGCCTGCTGGTGTTCAAGGCCGCCAACCCGGCCGCGATCTGGTCCATCTTCATCTGCTCGATCTGGCCGATGATCATCAACACGGCGGTGGGCGTGCAGCGCGTGCCGCAGGATTACATGAACGTGGCGCGCGTGCTGTCGCTGTCGGAATGGAAGATCTTCACGAAGATCCTGCTGCCATCGGTGCTGCCCTACATGCTGACCGGCGTGCGGCTGGCGATCGGCACCGCGTGGCTGGTGATCGTGGCGGCGGAAATGCTGACCGGCGGCGTGGGCATCGGTTTCTGGGTCTGGGATGAATGGAACAACCTGAACGTGCCGCACATCCTGATTGCCATCGCCGTGATCGGCGTGGTGGGCTTGCTGCTGGAACTGGCGCTGGTGTCGCTGGCGAAGGCATTCACATACGAGGAGGCGTAAGCCATGAATGCGAAATTCATCGACATCAGCCATGCGGACATGGTGTTCAATACCAAGGCGGGGCGCTTCCACGCGCTGTCGAACGTGAACCTGACGGTGGAGCAGGGCGAATTCATCACGCTGATCGGGCACTCGGGTTGCGGCAAGTCGACCTTGCTGAACCTGATCGCGGGACTGACCCAGGCCACCAGCGGCGTGTTGATCTGCAATGGCCGCGAAATCGCGGGCCCGGCGCCGGAGCGCGCCGTGGTGTTCCAGAACCACTCGCTGCTGCCATGGCTGACTTGCGAGGAAAACATTTACCTGGCGGTGGAGCGGGTGTTCGGCGCGAAAGAAAGCACGGCGCAATTGAAGGAGCGCACGGCGGCGGCGCTGGAACTGGTGGGCTTGTCGCATGCGGCCGCCAAGCGCCCGCATGAAATCTCGGGCGGCATGAAGCAGCGCGTGGGCATCGCGCGGGCCCTGTCGATGGAGCCGAAAGTGCTGCTGATGGATGAACCGTTCGGCGCGCTCGACGCGCTGACGCGGGCCCACCTGCAGGATGAATTGCTGCGCATCGTGGCCGCCACCGGCGCCACGGTGGCGATGGTGACGCACGACGTCGATGAAGCCGTGCTGCTGTCGGACCGCATCGTCATGATGACCAACGGCCCGGCCGCCACCATCGGCGACATCGTGCACGTCCGCCTGCCCCGCCCGCGCGACCGCCTGGCGCTGGCGCAAGACGCGCTATACATCGACTACCGCACGCGGGTGCTGGAATTCCTGTACCACCGGCAGGGGCGGCCGGCGAAGGCAGCTTGAGCTGCCACTCCGCCGTAATCCGCCATTGCATGCGTATCGATGCGGACGGCAATGGCGGATTACGCTGCTGCGCAGACTCGGCGTCCCCGCTAATCCGCCCTACATCATATAGGGGGCGGGCAGCAGGTCAGACGACTTTCAACTCATCGAGCGGCCAGCGTGGCCGCACGTTGAACGAGTAGTCTTTCTTTGCCGCCTGTGGATTGATTTGCAGCCGCATGGCGCCGGCAAACGCGATCATGGCGCCGTTGTCGGTGCAGAATTCCAGCTCCGGGTAATACACCTGGAACCGCTTCTTCGCCGCCGCCGCGTTCAGCGAGGCGCGCAATTGCGCGTTGGCGCCCACGCCGCCGGCAATCACCAGCCGCTTCAAGCCGGTATGCTTCAAGGCCGACACGCACTTGGCCGTCAACACTTCCACGATCGCGTCGACGAAGCCGCGCGCGATGTTGGCCTTGTCCTGCTCGCAGATGTTGGCGATGCCCTGCGCCGGATGGTTTTTCACCACCGTCAGCACCGCGGTCTTCAAGCCGGAAAAGCTGAAATTGAAATCCTTGGTGTGCATCATCGGGCGCGGCAGCTTGTAGGCCAGCGGATCGCCGAATTCGGCCAGGCGCGAAATCGCGGGACCGCCCGGATAACCGAGGCCCAGCAGCTTGGCGGATTTGTCGAATGCTTCGCCGGCCGCGTCGTCGAGCGTTTCGCCCAGCAGCGTGTACTGGCCCACGCCATCGACCCGCATCAGTTGCGTATGCCCGCCCGACACCAGCAGCGCGATGAACGGGAACTCCGGCGGCTTCGATGCCAGCAGCGGCGACAGCAGGTGGCCTTCCAGGTGGTGCACGCCCAGTACCGGCTTGTCGAGCGCCAGGCCCAGGCTGCAGCCGATCGACGAGCCCACCAGCAGCGCGCCGGCCAGGCCGGGGCCTTGCGTGTACGCGATGGCGTCGATGTCGTGCTTGTCCACACCGGACTGGCCCAGGACTTGTTCCAGCAGCGGAATCGCGCGGCGGATATGGTCGCGCGACGCCAGTTCCGGCACCACGCCGCCATATTCCTCGTGCATGGCGACCTGCGAATACAGGGCGTGGGACAGCAGGCCGCGCTCGGTGTCGTACAGGGCCAGGCCGGTTTCGTCACAGGAGGATTCAACGCCAAGAACGATCATGGGTAGTGCGCAAAGTGAAAAGGTAATCCGTCATTGTAATGGAAACGGGCGGCGCGGCGCTGTTGCGCCGGGCCGCCCGCAGGATGCAGCGTGGCTGTTATGGACGCGCCAGCAATTCCTTGTGCGCCTCGCGTAGCATCTGCGCCGTGGTGTCCCAGTCGATGCAGCCGTCCGTCACGGAACAGCCGTATTTCAATTCCGACAGGTTTTGCGGGATCTTCTGGTTGCCGCCCACGATGTTCGATTCGATCATCACGCCCACCACCGACTGGTTGCCGTGCGTGATCTGGTTGACCACGTCGGCCATGACCAGCGGCTGCAATTCCGGTTTCTTGTAGCTGTTGGCGTGCGAGCAATCGACCACCACGTTGGGCGGCAGCTTGGCTTTTTCCAGCGCTTGGGCGGCAATCGCCACCGACACGGAATCGTAGTTCGGACGGCCGTCGCCGCCGCGCAGCACCACGTGGCCATAGGCATTGCCGCGCGTGCGCACGATCGATACGTTGCCTTCGCCATTGATGCCGAGGAAGGCGTGCGGGTTGGCGGCCGACAGGATCGCGTTGATGGCGATGCTGATGTCGCCGTCGGTGCCGTTCTTGAAGCCGACCGGGGTCGACAGGCCGGACGACATTTCGCGGTGCGTCTGCGATTCCGTGGTGCGCGCGCCGATCGCGGTCCAGGCAATCAGGTCGCCCAGGTATTGCGGGGAAATCGGGTCGAGCGCCTCGGTGGCGGTCGGCAGGCCGAGTTCGCACACGTCGAGCAGGAAGCGGCGGGCTTTCTCCATGCCCACGTCGACGCGGAACGAATCGTCCATGAACGGATCGTTGATATAGCCTTTCCAGCCGGTGGTGGTGCGCGGCTTTTCGAAATACACGCGCATTACCAGCAGCATGGTGTCGGCCACTTCTTCCTGCAGCGCCTTCAGGCGGCGCGCATAATCGAGGCCGGCCACCGGGTCGTGGATCGAGCACGGGCCCACCACGACGAACAGGCGCTTGTCCTTGCGGTCGAGGATATTGCGCAAATCGGCGCGGCCTTTCATGACGGTGTCCGAGGCGGCGTCGGTCATCGGCAGCTTGGCGTGCAATGCCGCCGGGGTCGGCATGGACGCGAAGTTGGTAACGTTGATGTTTTCGATATCTGGCGAAATCATAATTCTCTAAAGCAACTCTGTGCTCTTATCAAAGGGGAACTTCGTAGGGGGACTGGCAAGTGTAGCCGAATTGATGCGGGTCTGCCCGGTGGGCCGTTGCCTGATGGTGTAAGCTTGCGGGCATGACGACTCCACACCCGAACCCCTACCCGGCGGCCCACATCATCAAAGAGATCGGCCGCGGCAAGAAAGGCGCGCGCGGCATGTCGCGCGCCGACGCCCGTGAATTGTACGCCGCCATGCTCGATGGCCGTGTCAGCGACCTGGAGCTGGGCGGCATCTTGCTGGCCATGCGCATCAAGGGCGAATCGGTCGACGAGATCGCCGGTTTCCTCGACGCGGCCGAAGCCTCGTTTGCGCCGCTGCACGCGCCGGCGGGCGCCTGCGCGCCGGTGGTCATCCCCAGCTATAACGGCGCGCGCAAGATGGCCAACCTGACGGCGCTGCTGGCGCTGCTGCTGGCGCGTGAAGGCGTGCCGGTGCTGGTGCACGGGGTGCCGCACGATCCGGGCCGCGTGGCCACGGCCGAAGTGCTGGCCGAACTGGGCATCGCGCCGGCCTGCAGCCATGCGGAAGCCGAAGCGCTGCTGGCGGCCGGTAAGCCGGCGTTCATCACCATCGATGCGCTGGCGCCGAAGCTGGCGCACATGCTGTCGCTGCGGCGCCGGCTGGGCGTGCGCAATTCCACGCACACGCTGGTGAAGATCATGCAGCCGTTCGCGGGGCCGGCGCTGCGGCTGGTGTCGTACACGCACCCGGAATACCTGGAAATGCTGGGCGAGTACTTCACCACCGCCGTCGACCCGGCGCGCGGCGACGCCTTCCTGATGCGCGGCACGGAAGGGGAAACCGTGGCCAATGCCAACAAGGGGCAGAAGATCGACTGGTTCCACAACCGCGAGCGCACCGTGCTGGTGGAAAAAGCCGCCGAGGCGGAAGAAGACATCGTGCTGCCGGAAGATAAAAGCGCCACCGCCACCGCGGCCTGGATCGCCTCGGCCCTGCGCGGCGACGTTGCCATCCCCGCCTCGATCGCGGAGCAGGTCGCCCAATGCGCCAAAGCCGCCCGCGCCCTCTGACTCCTCCCCTGATCTTCTTGGGATCTTCTTTGGTGCCTGGCCCTGAAATGTCGACTAGTTTCAGGCACCCGCCCTGGTGCCAGGCACCAAAATGTCGACTAGTTCTGTCCTTCAGGGCCAGGCACCAAAATGTCGATTAGATTGTTACTGTCGGGTAACGATTGGGGTGGGGGTACAATGGCGGGTTTTGATTTTCCGGGGCGGGTATGAAGCAGTTTGATGTGGCAGTGATAGGCGCCGGCGCGGCAGGGATGATGTGCGCGGCCGAAGCAGGCAAGCGCGGGCGGCGTGTGGTCCTGATCGACCATGCCGACAAGCTGGCCGAGAAAATCCGCATTTCCGGCGGCGGCCGCTGCAACTTTACCAACGTCAATGCCGGCCCTGCGAATTTCCTGTCGCAAAATCCGCATTTCTGCAAAAGCGCGCTGTCCCGCTTCACACCGCAGGATTTCCTGGCGCTGGTGAAAAAGCATCGCATCGCCTACCACGAAAAGCACAAGGGCCAATTGTTTTGCGACGTGTCGGCCGAAGACATCATTGGCATGCTGAAAGCCGAATGCGCGGCCGGCCACGTACACTGGCGCATGCCGGCGAAGGTCGACAGCATCGAGCACGCCGAGGGCGGCGGCTTTGCCGTCTATACCGACAGCGGCGTGGTGCATGCGCCCAGCGTGGTGATTGCCACCGGCGGCCTGTCGATTCCGAAAATCGGCGCCACGGATTTCGGCTACCGCATCGCCAAACAATTCGGCTTGAAACTGGTGGAGACCCGCCCGGCGCTGGTGCCGCTGACCTTCGATGCGGCCGAGTGGGCGCCATTCGTGCCGCTGGCCGGAATTTCGCTGGAAGTCGACGTGCAAACCGGTACGCTGAAGGGCCGCAACCCGGATGGCGCGCGTTTCCGCGAAGACTTGCTGTTTACGCACCGCGGCCTGTCCGGCCCCGCCATCCTGCAGATTTCCTCGTTCTGGCAACCGGGCCAGCCCATCGTCATCAACTTGCTGCCGGAAATGGATGTGGCGCAGGAATTGATTGAAGCCAAGCATTCGACCAAGAAACAGTTGGGCAACGTGTTGGCGCAATGGCTGCCGGCGCGCCTGGCCGAAGGCTTGCTGCTGGCGCACAGTTTCAACAGCGAAGCGCGCCTGGCCGACATGCCCGATGCGCAATTGCGCAAGCTGGGCCAACTGCTGAACCAGTGGAGCCTGACGCCAAACGGGTCCGAAGGCTATCGCAAGGCCGAAGTCACGCGCGGCGGCGTCGATACCCGGGAATTGTCGCAGCAAACCATGATGGCCAATAAAGTACCGGGGCTTTATTTCATTGGTGAAACGGTCGACGTGACAGGGTGGCTGGGAGGCTACAACTTCCAGTGGGCATGGGCATCGGGAGTGGCAGCTGGGCAAGCCGTCTGATACAATTCACATCCCGGTTTGGCAACACACGATACCGGGGCCGATGTTGGCAGGACGAAAAGATTGCTCAAATCAGACAGTTTCACCGTGAAACTGGCCTGCTGAGCCGGTTTGGCGTCCAAAGCTCTTCCCAATTGGGCCGAAAGCTGCTAATATCTTTTTCTTCCTAAATCTAACGGTTTGAATTTTTACATGACCACCATCCGCCTCAAAGAAAACGAGCCGTTCGAAGTCGCAATGCGTCGCTTCAAACGCACCATCGAAAAAACCGGCCTGCTGACCGAACTGCGCGCACGCGAGTTCTACGAAAAGCCAACGGCTGAGCGCAAGCGCAAGCTGGCAGCTGCAGTGAAGCGCCACTACAAGCGCATCCGCAGCCAGCAACTGCCTAAGAAACTGTACTAATCTGCCATTCAGGATGGCCCGGCAGTACGGCATCGCGCCGCGGGCTCACCTGTGCAGTTGAATGCCCGCCCGGTTTGTGCCGCTGCGGGCTTTCGTTTTTTCCAGGATACGAACATGACTTTGAAAACCCAGATCTCCGATGACATGAAAGCCGCCATGCGCGCCAAGGAAGCCGGCAAGCTGGCCACGATCCGCCTGTTGCTGGCGGAAATCAAGCGCAAGGAAGTCGATGAACAGATCGAGCTGAACGATGCGCAGGTGGTCGCGGTCGTGGAAAAAATGATCAAGCAGCGCAAGGATTCGATCACGCAATTCGAAGCCGGCGGCCGCGCCGACCTGGCGGACATCGAAAAAGCCGAGCTGGCGGTGCTGGTGGCGTACATGCCGGCCGGCCTGTCCGACGAGGAAGTGGCGGCCGAAGTAGCGGCAGCCGTGGCGGCGTCCGGCGCCGCCGGTCCGCAGGACATGGGCAAGGTCATGGCCATCGTGAAGCCGAAGCTGGCCGGCCGTGCCGACATGACCCTGGTGTCGGCGCTGGTGAAGAAGGCGCTGGCGCCGGCGTAAGCCGGGCATGAATCGATAACATTAATCGATAACGCGCCCAGCTCTTCAGGCACGCTGCCGCAGCGCCGTCGTGCCACGGGGGGCGGGCGTGATTGGCCGGCCTTGGCCGGCTAGTCACAGCCGCATGATGCAGGGCGGATCGTGATCCGCCCTGCGCGCACTGCCGCACAATGTGCCAGTGTATTTCCGCCATGTGCGCATCGCCGTACTGCGCGCAACAATATGTTTTAAGCAGACTGATCGCCGATGATCCCTCAATCCTTCATTTCCGATCTGCTCAACCGTGTCGACATCGTCGACGTGGTCGGTCGCTACGTCCAGCTGAAAAAGGGCGGCGCCAATTACATGGGCTTGTGTCCCTTCCACAACGAAAAATCCCCCAGCTTCACCGTCAGTCCCACCAAGCAGTTTTACCACTGCTTCGGCTGCGGCGCGCACGGTACATCGATCGGCTTCATGATCGAATATTCCGGCATGGGCTTTGTCGATGCCGTCAAGGACCTGGCGCAAAGCGTGGGCATGGTGGTGCCGGAGCAGGATGACCGCATCCCGCCGGCGCAGCGCGCCCAGATGCAGGCGCAAAGCCTGGCGCTGTCCGACGCCATGAGCCAGGCCGCCGAGTATTACAAGCAGCAGTTGCGCCAGGCGCCGGCCGCCATCGGCTACCTGAAGGGCCGCGGCCTGACCGGGGAAATCGCGGCCCGCTTCGCGCTGGGCTATGCGCCCGGCGGCTGGGACAACTTGCGCAGCGTGTTCCGCGACTACGACGCGCCGGCGCTGGTCGAAGCCGGCCTGGTGATCGACAAGGTCGATGAAGACGGCCACCGCAGCAAGCGCTATGACCGTTTCCGCGAGCGCGTGATGTTCCCGATCCGTAATACCAAGGGCCAGGTCATTGCGTTTGGCGGCCGCATCATGGAGCAAGGCGAGCCCAAGTACTTGAATTCGCCGGAAACGCCCCTATTTTCCAAGGGCCACGAGTTATATGGCTTGTTCGAAGCCCGGCAGGCGATCCGCGACGCGGGCTACGTGCTGGTCACGGAAGGCTATATGGATGTGGTGGCGCTGGCCCAGATGGGTTTCCCGCAAGCGGTGGCAACCCTGGGTACGGCCTGTACCACCACCCACGTGCAAAAGCTGTTGCGTCAGACGGACACGGTGATTTTCAGTTTCGACGGCGACAAGGCCGGCCGCCGCGCCGCACGGCGCGCGCTGGAAGCCTGCCTGCCCCATGTGTCGGACAACAAGACCATCAAGTTCCTGTTCCTGCCGGCCGAGCACGATCCAGACAGCTACATCCGCGAATACGGCGCGCCGGCATTCGAGCAGCAAGTGATGGAAGCCATGCCGCTGTCGCAATTCCTGTTGCGCGAAGTGGCGGCCGATTACGATTTGAACGAGCCGGAAGGCCGGGCGCGGGTACAGTTCGAGGCCAAGCCCATGTTGCAGGCCATGTCGCCCTCGGCGCTGCGGCTGCAAATCGTGCGCGGCCTGGCCACGATGACGCAAAGCAGCCCCGGTGAAATCGAGGCGCTGTGCGAATTGAGCAAGCCGGTGGCCGAAGTGCGCCGGGCGCCGCCGCGTTCGGCGCGGCCGGAGCCGGTCGGGCTGGAATTGCAGATCGTGCGGCACCTGGTGGCGCATCCGGCGCTGGCGCTGGAGATCGATGAATCGGGACTGGCGGCCTTCGACAATTTCGGACCGGAGCAGGCTGAACGCTTGCGCCAGCTGGTGTCGGCGGCGCGGGCGCTGGGGCCGCAAGGCAATTTTGCTTCGCTGGCCATGCACTTGAAGGAGCAGGGCAGCGAATACGACGCGATCATCACGGAAATCTCGTCGGAAAGCGCGGAATCGGATTTTGACGCCGTGCGGCTCTACGTGGCCAGTGCGATCCGCCAGATCAAGATGGATGCGCTGACGGCGGAATTGAACCAGTTGGCGACGTCCGGCAGGTCGGCCGCGGAAATCGCCGACCGCTTCCGGGAAATCTGCGCCATGCAAGACCAGTTGCGCAAGGAAGCGGAGGTGGGATTGCCGGGGCGGTAATGGTTTTTATAGCAATCCGCTGATAGGGGGAACACGGGGCGTTCCCTCTGGAATTTGCAAAGTGGCGTGCTATAATAAAACGCTAAGTGTTGACTTTTCGCTTAGCTTTGTTTAGGCAAAATTTGGTTTGATTTCAGTAAGTTAGGCTCTTGATCGGCACAGCAGGATGGTAGCCGGCGGCCAGGGCCAGACTTTGGCACGGACAGCGCTTCCCGCAAGGCGCCAGGTTCCGGTGCCTGCCAGGCTCTAGCCCCCACGCGCTGTCATACAGTAGAATTTCTGCCAAGCACGACCTAGGGTTGAGGTCGATGTTGCGGAAGTTCCAGCTGTGCGAGCATGGTTCGGAGCTGGAAGGTATAAGTAGTAGCATTGTTGCAAGAACTTTATCCTAACCCGTAAAGCAAGTCGTTGTGTAATCGAAAGCGCCTGTGCCAACAAAGAAACCTGAATCCCAAGCGGCTGACAAGCCCAGCAAAGTGACTGCCAAGGCCGCGAAATCGGCCGACAAATCGGAAACGCGCGTCACCAGCACGCCGCCGGCAGTCAGTCAGACCACGGATGCTGCAGCCTTGGCTGCCATCGACACCTCCGGCTATGTCTTGCCGTCCGTGAAGGTGCCGGGGCGGCGCGGCCGCAAGCCGAAGGAATTTACGCCCGAGAACGACGAAGTCGCGGCCTTGAACGCGGTCGAGCGCGCCGAGCTGAAAGCCGTGGACAAAGCAAAGGCCAAGGATCGCAAGGCCAAGGAAAAGGCGTTGCTGAAGGACGCGTTTTCCTCCGATACGGAAGCGACCGAGGAAGAACTCGAGCGCCGCCGCCAGAAACTCAAGACCCTCATCAAGTTCGGCAAGGAACGCGGTTTCCTGACGTACGCCGAAATCAATGACCACCTGCCGGAAAATATCGTCGATCCCGAAGCGATCGAAGGCATTATCGGCACCTTCAACGACATGGGCATTGCCGTCTACGAGCATGCGCCCGATGCGGAAACCCTGCTGCTGTCCGACAGCGTGGCCAATGTGGCCAGCGATGATGAAGCGGAAGCGGCGGCCGAAGCGGCGCTGTCGACGGTGGATTCCGATTTCGGCCGCACCACCGACCCGGTCCGCATGTACATGCGTGAAATGGGTTCGGTCGAGCTGTTGACGCGCGAAGGCGAAATTGAAATCGCCAAGCGCATCGAAGACGGCTTGAAGGACATGATCCAGGCAATTTCCGCCTGCCCTGTAACGATTGCGGAAATCATTGCCGCGTCGGACCGCATCCGCAACGATGAAATCAAGATCGATGAAATCGTGGATGGCCTGGTAGACGAAAACGAGGAAGAAGCCGCCGCCGCGCCTGCCGCCGCGTCGTCCGATGAAGACGACGAGGACGAGGAAGACGAGG
>CBIHOX010000106.1:0-21354 GCA_966211685.1 uncultured Pseudoduganella sp. | reverse complement strand
CGGATCGCATTGACAATCTGCAGATCGGTTTCGCGTTCCATGTCCACCATGATGGCTTCCTGGCGCGCCACACTGGCGTCGTAAATCACCAGCATCGGCCGCATGGGCTTGGCGGTATTCACCGTGGTGACCATGCCGGTCATGTTGTTCGACAATTGCACGATGGTGCCCGGCGGGTAGACGCCCAGGCAGCGGATGAATACTTGCAGTAATTTCGGATCGAAGCGGGTACGGTGCTTGGCAAACATGATCGACAGCGCTTCGTGCGGCGTCAGCGCCTGGGCGATGCTGACCGGATTGCACAATTCATCGTAATAATTGGCAATCGCGACGATCCGGGCCAGCACGCCGATGGCTTCGCCTTTGAGGCGGCGCGGGTAGCCGCTGCCATCGAATAATTCATGGTGGTCGCGCACGATGGCGCCGACGGCGGCAGGCAAGTGCAGCTTTTGCGTCATGTCGTAGCCATATTGCGCATGCAATTCATACAGGTGCTGTTCGGATACCGTGTAGGCTTCGACCTTGGTGAGGATTTTGTCGGGAATGTTCTTGCGGCCCATGTCGTGGAACAGCGCGCCCAGTCCCAGCACGCCGGCCAGCTCGGCCGGTAACTGCACTTCGCGTGCAATCATCATCGACAGCATGGTGACGTTGAGCGAGTGGAAGTACAGTTCTTCATTGCCCAGCGCGTCGCCCATCACGTGGATGGCCAGTTCCGGCGCGCACAGGATGGAATCGCTGATTTGCCCGATCAGTTC
The DNA here is from genome assembly GCA_966211685.1 of uncultured Pseudoduganella sp. Classification (GTDB taxonomy): domain Bacteria; phylum Pseudomonadota; class Gammaproteobacteria; order Burkholderiales; family Burkholderiaceae_D; genus Rugamonas. The sequence continues at coordinate 20,596 of CBIHOX010000106.1, read as the reverse complement.
CTGCGCCTGGCGCGACGTTTCCTCTGGTTTCGTGAACAGGTTCTTTTCAATGTCGCGGATGGTGCGCGCGGTCCTGGCAAAGGCGCCTTCGATGCGCGCGGTATCGGCCCGGTGTTTTTTCAGGCGCTCCATCATGGCGCGCTTGGCGGCCAGCGCCGGCGACACGTCCGGCGCCGGCGGCGGCTCCGGCGGCGCCTCGTGTTCCGCCTGCTCGTGTGGCGGCGGCGCGATGTCGCTGAGGCTGGGGTTGTAACGCACGGTTTGCAGGCCCAGACTGCGCAGCGTGCTGATCTGTTCTTCGTTCTTGATCTTGAAGTGGCTGAACGCGAACGGATGCTCGAACCATTTGAGGTCCAGCTCGATGTACAAGCCGACCCGCAACTGGTTCATGGTGATATTGACATCCTCAAGCATCGGCGCCTCATTCGCTCAGGAGGGATTTGTCCTGGAAAAACCTTCCTCGTAACCAAGTGTATACGTTCACAAGGCGGCTGACATCCGCCAGCTGATGTGGATGATAAAATATTAACTTTATGTTGTGAGCTGGTAACGAAGGCGGCGCGGCCGTGAAATCATTGGTAACCGCGCTACATGTCGCCGCCGCAGTAATGCCGCCTCAGGCCGGCTTTTCCCGCGCCACCCACAGCAGTACGGCCATGATGACCGCATAAGGCAGCAGCGACAGCCCATCGGCGGCGGCGCCGGCAAACAGCGGATTGGCCTGTTCCGCCCATTGCGTGACCATAGTGTCGAAATCCGTCATCACGCCGGCCGTGATGGCAATCACGATGCCGGCCAGCGCCCCGCCGGCAATATAGCCGGACGCCAGCAGCACGCCTGCGCTGCGGTCCCCGGCGGCTTGCCGCTGCTCTTCATCGAGGCCCTGGTATTGCGGCAGGCGGCTGTTGCGGCGGTCGGCCAGCCAGCGCAGCATGCCGCCCAGCGCCACCGGCAGGGTCGAGGCCAGCGGCAGGTACACGCCGACCGCGAACGCCAGCGAGCCGATGCCCGCCATTTCCAGCACCACTGCGATCATCACGCCGAACAGCACCAGGGTCCACGGCAATTGCCGGTCCAGGATGCCCTTGATGATGTACGACATCAGCACGGCCTTGGGCGCGTCGTATTTCTTGACTTCCGAACCGTCGGGACGCTTGCTGTAGTGGCCATTGATGCCGGGATCAACCAGGTAGGCAAGGCGGCCGTCCGCAGCCACCAGGTATTTGCCGGCAGGGCCGCCTTCGGTATCCTGCTTTTGCCACACGCGGTAATGCGCGTGGTCGCCGGCCGCTTGCGGACCCTGCAATGGCGCCGGCGCGCCCAGCTGCGCCCCGGCCGGCACGCGCAAGCCCGGCGCCACCTGCGCGGCAGGCACGTAGACCGTGCCGGCGTCATTGAGCGTCAGCAGGATCGGGCCCAGCAGCAGCGCGGACGCCAGCGATCCGGCCAGGATGGCGTATTGCTGCAGGCGTGGGGTGGAGCCGACCAGGTAGCCGGTTTTCAAATCCTGCGACGTGGTGCCGGCATTCGAGGATGCGATGCACACGATGGCGCCCACCGACAGCGCGGTCACGTAATACTGGCCGCCGGTCCAGCCCATGGCCAGGAAAATCAGGCAGGTGAACAGCAAGGTGGCCACCGCCATGCCGGAGGTCGGGCTGGATGACGAGCCGACTTCGCCCGTCAGTTGCGACGAGGCAGTGGAAAACAAAAAGCCGAACACGAGGATCAGGATGGCGCCCAGCACGTTCATGTGTAGCGGCGCGGCCAGCGTGATGGCGCTGATCAGGACCAGGCAACCGATCGCCACCCATTTGAACGGAATGTCGCGGTCGGTGCGCTTGCCTTCAACCGCGGCGCTGCCTTTGCCCACGCCCGCCAAGCCGCCGGCCAGGCCGCGCCAGATGGTGGGCAGCGAGCGGGCCAGGCTGATCAGGCCACCCGCCGCCACGGCGCCGGCGCCGATGTACAGTACGTACGCGCTGCGCACGTCGTCCGGCGCCATGTCGCGGATCAGCATGGTGCCGGGCGCCACCGGCACAGCCAGCGCGTCGCCGAAGAACTTGATCATCGGGATCAGCAGCAGGTACGACAGCACGCCGCCGCCCGCCATCACCATGGCGATGCGCGGGCCGATGATATAACCGACACCGAGCAATTCCGGCGAAATTTCCGCCCCCACGGAGCCGCCCTTGTAGGGCGCCGAAAACACGAAGTCCACCGTGTCTTTCCACAGCTTCAGTGAAATATTCAACACCTTGTACAGCAGCCCGATGCCGAAGCCGCTGAAAATAATCATGGCCCGGGTGCGCGCCTGGCGCGCAGCGTCCGCGTTGTCGCGCAGCGATTCGCCGGCTTCCGCGCGCGACGGCTCCGTGGCGGCCGCCTTCAGTACTTCAGCGCACGCCGTGCCTTCCGGGTATTTCAGCGTGCGGTGCTGGTCGACGATCATGGTGCGGCGCATGGGAATCATCATCAGGATGCCCAGCAAGCCGCCCAGCACCCCAACCAGCATGACGCGCGCGATGTCGAGGTCGAAACCGAGGATCATGATGGCCGGCATCGTCACGCCCAGTCCGAACGCAATCGATTCACCGGCCGAGCCGGCGGTTTGCGTGATGCTGTTTTCCAGGATCGAGGCGTCGCTGGCGCCGGCCTTGCCGGCCAGCCCGAACAGGGTGATGGCAATGACGGCCACCGGGATCGAGGCGCTGACCGTCAAGCCGACTTTCAGCACCAGGTACAGCGACGAGGCGCCAAACACCATGCCCAGCACGGTGCCCATGATCAGCGCGCGCCATGTCAGCTCGGGCAGGCGGGTGTGGTCAGGAATGTAGGGGCGGAAGGTGGATGGGGCGGGATCGCGGGACATGGCCGGATGTACTCAGGGCTGGGAATGCGTGGGAGCCGTGGCCGTGCTCGGCTGCAGGGAGGCCAGCACGTTGCGCACCGTGGTCGGGATCGGCACCGCCTTGTTGCTGGCGCGTTCCACATAGACATGCACGAAGTGCCCGGCCGCGCAGGGCAGGGGGTCGTCGTTGCGGTACAGCGCAATCTCGTAGCGCACGCTCGAATTGCCCAGTTTCGCCACGCGGATGCCGGCATGGACCACGTCCGGGAAGCTGATCGAGCTGAAATACGAACAACCCGAATCCACGACAAAGCCGACCACCTCGCCCCGGTGGATATCGAGCACGCCGCGTTCGATGAGGAACTGGTTGACCGCCGTATCGAAATACGAATAGTAGACAACGTTGTTGACATGGCCATAAATGTCGTTGTCCATCCAGCGCGTGGGTATCGGCAGGAAATGGGGAAATTGCGAACGGCCGGCATCGCGCATCGTCATGGAAGCTCCGGTGAATGAGGTACAATGGATCCCTTACGCGCCTTGCACGGACGCAGCGCAGCAGAACAATACCATCATTAAAGGTTTCCTCCCATGAGTCTCAAATGCGGCATCGTCGGCTTGCCTAACGTTGGCAAGTCCACCTTATTCAATGCACTGACCAAGGCCGGCATCGCGGCCGAGAACTACCCGTTCTGCACGATCGAACCGAACGTGGGCGTGGTGGAAGTGCCTGACCCGCGCATGGACAAGCTGGCTGAGATCGTCAAGCCGGAACGCATGGTCAACGCCATCGTGGAATTCGTCGACATCGCCGGCCTGGTGGCGGGCGCGTCGAAAGGCGAAGGCCTGGGCAACCAGTTCCTGTCGCACATCCGTGAAACCGACGCCATCGTCAACGTGGTGCGCTGCTTCGAAGACGACAACGTGGTGCACGTGGCCGGCAAGGTCAGCCCGCTGGACGACATCGAAGTCATCCAGACCGAACTGGCGCTGGCCGACTTGTCGACCGTGGAAAAAACCATCCACCGCGAACAAAAGAAAGCCCGCTCCGGCGACAAGGATTCCGCCAAACTGGTGTCGCTGCTGGAAACTTTGGTGCCGCACCTGAACGAAGCCAAGCCGGTGCGTGCGCTGGGCCTGGACGCCGAGCAAATGGCCTTGATCAAGCCGCTGTGCCTGATCACGGCCAAGCCAGCCATGTACGTGGCCAACGTGTCCGATACCGGTTTCACCAACAATCCGCTGCTGGACCAGCTGACCAAGTACGCGGAAGCGCAAAACGCGCCGATCGTGGCGATCTGCGCCGCCATCGAAGCGGAAATCGCCGACCTGGACGATGCCGACAAAGGAGCCTTCCTGGCCGACATGGGCATGGAAGAACCCGGCCTGAACCGCCTGATCCGCGCCGGCTACAAGCTGCTGGGCCTGCAAACTTACTTCACGGCCGGCGTGAAGGAAGTGCGCGCCTGGACCATCCGCATCGGCGATACCGCGCCGCAAGCGGCCGGTGTGATCCACACCGACTTCGAACGCGGCTTCATCCGCGCACAAACTATTGCCTACGACGACTACATCCAGTACAAGGGAGAAGCCGGCGCCAAGGAAGCAGGCAAGATGCGTGCGGAAGGCAAGGAATACGTGGTCAAGGATGGGGATGTGCTGAACTTCCTGTTCAACGTCTAACGTCAAGCTGGCGGGGCGGGATGCTGCCCTGCCATGCCATATGGTCTCACGCAGCGCGATGAGCCCGTCGAAAAGCCGGATTTCCGTTGGAGTCCGGCTTTTTTGCTGTACTTCAATAAGCGTGACCGGCAACCGCTTATGCTGATCTTCCTACCCGCGGCTGCCGCGAAGCGGTTTTGGCTACAGCACCAATGGTATTGAGTGATGCGTACCTCAAATCCGTTTCTGTTCGCTCTGGCGTTATGCGCCGTCAACGCCACAGCCTCGCCCCGCTTCGAGGATTTCCCTGCAAAGGAATACACCGGCAAGATTGCCCAGGCCCGTTTAACCGATGCGCAAAGCCGGAAATATGCACACGTTCTGCGCGCCGGGGTGCAAGGCGCGCCCAATTTCGCCGGTCATTATTTTCTTGTTACCTGGGGATGCGGCGCCTCCTGCATCATGGGCGCGGCTATCGATGCCCGGACTGGCAAAATTACGTGGCTGCCCTTCACGGTCTGCTGCTGGGGACTGCAAATTTCCGAGCCGCTGGAATTTCGCCGCAACAGTAAATTGCTGGTAACGCATGGCGCATTGAACGAGACCGGGCAAAGCAGCGATATCCATTACCACCTGCTCGAGCACGGGACGTTTTCTCTGCAGTAACAAGCCCTGACCTGCATTACCCGCCTTACCCATGCAGGACACTTCCTACACACCCCCTGCCAGTGTACCGATGCCCGGGCCGCAATGATCGGACTACGATGATCAGCCATGTGTCGAAAGGAGAACGCCATGATCAACCGTATCATCGCGCTGGGCGCGCTGGCCATCGGCAGCGCTTACCTGGCAAAGAAATACACCACCAAGCAATCGGCGGCAGGCAAGGATTCCACCGTGCGCGAATCGCTGGTCGTCAACGTGCCGGTGCGCACCGCCTATGACCAGTGGACGCAGTTCGAGGAATTCCCGAAATTCATGGACAGCGTTCATGAAGTCAAGCAACTCGACGACAAGCGCCTGCACTGGAAAGCCGACGTGATGGGCAAACCTGTCGAGTGGGATGCGGAAATTACCGAACAGATCCCCGACCAGCGCATCGCATGGCGCAGCACGTCCGGCAAACAGAACGACGGCGTGCTGACGTTTGAAAAACTGTCGGACAACCGCACCCGCGTGACGCTGCAAATGGCGTATACGCCGGAAGGCCCGGTCGAAGCCATTGGCGACGCCATGGGCGCGGTGCGCCAGGAAGCGCGCAGCAACTTGAAGAAATTCAAGGAAATGATCGAGCTGCGCGGCAAGGAAACCGGCGCCTGGCGCGGCACCATCCATGGGCAGCAGGCCGGCCAGCCTGCCACCTGATCCGTGTAACCGGCCGCTCAGGGCTTGCCGACCGCTACCGGTGTCGTGTCCGGCGCTGTTGCCTGCGCCGGGGCGGCGCCATATGCGTACACGTCCGCGCCGATTGCATAGGCGCGGAAGCTTGCGCCATCCGGCAAGATGCGGATCTTGTTGACGATGCGGCCCAGCTCAACCGGACGCCACGTCGCGCCGCCATCGCGGGTTTCAAAGCCGCCCTTGCTGGTGCCGACCCAGCCCAGCTGGGGCGTGGCAAAGCCGACCCCGAATTCACGCACGCCGGCGTCGTCAACCAGTGGCAATTCCCGCCACGTCTTGCCGCCATCGACAGTCTTGGCGATGCGGCGCACTGTTTCATTCTTGTCCGGGTTGTAATTCTGGATGGTGGCATAGCCGACATCGCGCGTAGGGAAGCTGCCTTTCCACGTCAACTCATAAGGGCGCGCCGATTCATAGACTTTGTTCCATGTCTTGCCGCCGTCGTGGGTAGCCACGATCAGTGCGTGCGACCGTTCGATATTGGCATCGGAACCTGCAAACACGATGCCGTTCATCTCGTCAAAGAACTTCACGTCCACGATCATGGCGACCCAGGGCGACATGTCGATATTGGTCCAGCTCTTGCCGCCGTCCAGTGAGCGCAGCAGGAAGGCCGGGCCACCGACGCGGCCGCCCGCGTGCACCACGGTGCGCTGGGCCAGTTCACCTGCATTGATGAATTGCGATTTCAGGATATCGATCGCGCAAATGCCTTTCACCGGGGCGCCGGGCAGGTTTTTCACTACTTGCCATGTGACGCCGCCATCCTGCGTTTCATACAGCGGATTGGTGTCCGTCACGCCGGGGAAGTATTCGGTGCCGATATTGCCGGCGAAGCCGTGGCGGGCGTCGACCATGCCGATGGCGCGGAAGTACGTGCCCGGCTGTTGCAGGACGCGGGCCCAGTGCTGGCCGCCATCGGCGGTTTTGTAAATGTTGCCCTGTCCATTGACGTAAAAGCCCGTCTGCGGATCGATGAAATACACATCGTCCTGTTTGCCCTTGAATGCTTCGGTCGGCAACTTGTGCCACTGGGCATCCGCCGCGCCTGCCGTGGTTGCCATTGCCAGCAAAACACTGGCCATCCATGCCCGCATCATGATTCCTTTGATTGCAAAAAAGACATGAATTATAACCAACGGCATGACCGTTGTGTTTGCCTGGATCGCATGGCGGCGGTTTGGCGCTGTCCATTACATCCTGCGTGCAGGGGGCTGGCTGTATAATCTGCCAACCCGCCTGCCGGCATGCCCGGCAGGCATTGTCCCCACCACTAAAGAACAATATGGCTTCATCCAACGATAACGTCAGCATGGCGCTGTTCTGCGACTTTGAAAACGTCGCCCTGGGCGTGCGAGACGCCAATTACGAGAAATTCGATATCAAGCCGGTGCTGGAACGCTTGCTGCTCAAGGGCAGCATCGTGGTCAAGAAAGCCTATTGCGACTGGGACCGCTACAAGGGATTCAAGTCCGCGATGCATGAAGCGAACTTTGAACTGATTGAAATCCCCCACGTCCGCCAGTCCGGCAAGAATTCCGCCGACATCCGCATGGTCGTCGATGCGCTCGACCTGTGCTACACGAAATCCCACGTCAATACGTTCGTCATCATTTCCGGCGATTCCGACTTTTCGCCGCTGGTGTCGAAATTGCGTGAAAACGCGAAAAAAGTCATCGGCGTCGGCGTCAAGCAATCGACGTCGGATTTGCTGGTGGCGAACTGCGACGAATTCATTTTCTATGACGACCTGGTGCGCGAACGCCGCCGCGCCGACGCCGCCAAGCGCGATACCCGCGAAGGCCAGGGCGTCAAGCGCACGCCTGAAGAGGAAAAGCGCCGCCGCGAGGAAATGGACAAGCGCCGCACGCAAGCAGTGGAAATGGCCGTGGAAACGTTCGACGCGCTGGTGGCCGAACGCGGCGACACCGGCAAGATCTGGGCGTCCGTGCTGAAGGAAGCCATCAAGCGCCGCAAGCCCGACTTCAGCGAATCGTATTACGGTTTCCGCACCTTCGGCAATTTGCTGGAAGAAGCCCGCGCGCGCGGATTCCTGGAATTCGGCCGCGATGAAAAATCCGGCGCCTACGTGTACCGCGGCACTGGCGTGCCGGTGCTGCCGGGCGATGTCGCGGCGGTGAACACTGTGGCGGCCGATGGCGCGGTCGCGCCGGCCCCGGCCGAAGCGGCCGAAGGCGGGCAGGGGCGCCATGAAGGGGGCCGACGTGGCCGCAACCGTGGCCGCGACCGCCGTCCATTCCCGAATGCCGGCCGTGGCGGCGACGACAGTGCATCCGACCTGCAGCTGGCGCAACAGGAAAATGCCTATGCGGCGGCGGAAGCCGAACATGCGGCGGAAGACGCCGCATTCGCCGAACATCCGGAACACGCCGGTCTCGAACACGATGACCTGGCCGGCGACGATACCGTGCTGGTGGCGACGTCCGTTACGGTGACCGAAGAACTCGTGGCCGTGGTGGAGCCGGCCGACGATGAACCGGCAGCCGAGGCGGTGGCGCCGGAAACGCCGGCGGCGGCCGAGCCGGCCAAGCGCAAGCAGCCGAAATTGCCGGCGCGCGCGGCCAAGGCTGCCAAGCTCAAGGCACAACAGGCGGCGCAAGCCGTGGTGCAGGCTGCGCCGGCGGCCGATGCCGGACCGGCTGCCGATGTGGCGGCAGTCCTGGACGCCCCTGAATCCGTGTCCCGTGACACGGCGGCCGTGGTGGACGAAGTGGCTGCGCAACCGGCGGCGAACGATACTGCCGACGCGGCGGATGCGGCGCAGCCGGCCGACGCCGCGGACGCTGCCGATGCCGTCGCCAAGCCGGCCGCGCCAGCCGGCAAGGCCCGGGGACGCACGCCCGCCAAGGGCCGCGGCGGTAAAGGCGCCACCCGTCCGGCGAAGACCGATGCCGGCGGGGCGGCTGCAGCCCAGCCTGCGGCCGTACAACCTTTCCCGGCCAACGATCATCAGGCGGCGGCCCAGCCGGCGCCGGCCCAGGACAGCCTGCCTGCGGCGAACGCCGGTCTCCAGGACACCGCAGCGCCGGCCGCGCCCGCGAACAGCGCCGAAGCACCAGCGGCGGCCAAGCCTGCCCGCAAGCCATCGGCGCGCGGTCCGCGCCGTCCCCGCAAGCCGGACACGAAACAGGGCGCCTGAAGCACGCCGCGCAGCGTGCACCGCGTTCCTTGCAGCGAAGGCCGCTCTCCGGAGCGGCCTTCGCATGACACCTTGATAAGCTCGCCTGACCACCCCGTTGCACCCGTCCCGCAGCGTACAGCCTGACAGATTTACTGCTGTGCACTTTACTGCCATACTGCAAATTCATTACAACATTTTGGCAGTGGTCCCCGCACTGCCGGCTGGCGGCGTGCATGGCTATACTTTCCGAGATCACCCTTTATCCCATTAAATCCTGCGCCGGACTGTCGCTGCGCTCGGCCACCGTGACCAGCGCCGGTTTGATGACGGAACAGATTTATGACCGCGAATGGGTGGTCGTCGACGAGCAGGGCCAGGCGATGACGCAGCGCGAATATCCGCGCATGGCGCTGATCGTGCCGAAACTCAAAGCCGACACCCTGGAATTGCGCGCGCCCGGCATGCTGCGCCTGGAAATCGAACTGGGCTTGCCCGACCCTGAACTGGCGCCGACCTTGCAAGTGCAGGTGTGGGACGATACCGTGCTGGCCTATGATTGCGACCGCACCACGGCGGCCTGGTTTTCCAGCTTCCTGGGCGTGCCGTGCCGCCTGGCGCGGTTCCACGCCCATGCGCAGCGCGCGGTATCGACCAAATGGACCAATGGCATGGAAGCGGCCACGCTGTTTTCCGACGGCTACCCCATCCTGGTAGCCGGCAGCGCCTCGCTGGACGACGTCAATGGCAAGCTGGTGGCCGCGGGCCGCGCCGCCCTGCCGATGAACCGCTTCCGGCCCAATCTCGTGATGGCCGGCGTCGACGCCTTTGAAGAAGATTATGCGGAAACGCTGCGCATCGGCGGCGTGCTGTTAAAGCCGGTCAAACCGTGCCCGCGCTGCCCGATGCCCTCGATCGACCAGGCCACGGGAGAAGTCGGTCCCGATCCGCTCGACATCATGCAGGCATACCGCGCGAAGGAAGAAGTGGAAGGCGCCATCTGTTTCGGCATGAACGCCATCGTCCTCGAAGGCGATGGCCAGCAAGTACAGGTGGGACAGGAAATCGAGGTTACGCTGGCGTTTTGAAGGATGGACATGGCCCAATCGAAAGTGCCTGAACTGGCGGATGTGCTGGCGGAAAACCAGGCGCTGCGCTCGCGCATGGCGTATCTGCTGGAACAGGCCGAGCGCAACCACTCGATCATGATGCGGCACCAGGCGTTCGACCTCGATATCGTGGGCGCCGCCACGTTCCAGGAACTGGTCGGCAGGATTTTCCGCAACCTGCCCATCATTTCGGACCTGGAAGCCGTCACCCTGACCCTGATCGATGAAGATGCCGACATCCATACGGTCATGGGCAAGCTGGGCGTGAATTTCGCGGAATTCCCGGACTTGCTGTTTGCCGCCAGCATCGAGGCGCTGGGGCTGGATTTGGGCGAACGCACCGAGGACGCCCGGCCGCCCAAGCCCGTGCTGGGCATGTACGATCCGCTGCGCCACGCGCACGCGTTTCCGCAGCCGCCGCATGGCTTGCAAAGCGTGGCGCTGGTGCCGCTGCTGCGCAACAAGCGCATCATTGGCAGCCTGAACCTGGGCAGCGTCGACCCCACGCGCTTCACGCCGAGCATGGCGACGGATTTCGTCGAGCACATGGCGTCCATCATTGCGATCTGCCTGGAAAACGTCATCAGTAATGAAATGCTGAAGTACATCGGACTGACCGATTCGCTGACGGGTATCTATAACCGGCGCTACATGGACCGGCGCCTGCTGGAGGAAATTTCCCGCGCGCGGCGCCAGGATTACGATATCGCGTTCATGTATATCGACATCGACCACTTCAAGCGCGTCAACGACACCATCGGCCACCAGGGCGGCGATGAAGTGCTGCGCGAAGTGGCGTCCCGCATCAAGAATGAATTGCGCCTGTCCGATTCGCTGGCGCGCTTTGGCGGCGAGGAATTCGTCGTCCTGCTGATCAACGCCAACCTCGACAGCGCAGCCTTCGTGGCCGAACGCATCCGCGCCAGCATTGCCGCCAGCATGATCGACGTCTCGCCCAGCGTGCAGATTTCCGTCACCGCGTCACTGGGGGTGGCATGCCTGGACCGCCGCGTGCTCGATACGCCGGTGGAGTCGGCCGCCATGGAATTGATCGCGCAAGCCGATGCGGCGCTGTACCAGGCCAAGGATGGCGGGCGCAACCGCGTGATCAGCTTCCGCCCGGCCGTCTCGGCCTGAGGGCCTGCCTGGCGCTGGCCGGAAGCGAGGCCAGCAGCACCGCCACCCAGGTAGCCAGCTGCGGCCTACGCGGCCACGATGCCTGCCCGGATACGCGGGCAGAAGCCGCTGCACAGGCGGCCAACTGCGGCGTCGCCCTTAGGCCAATAATTCGCTTTCCGCACGGGCCACCGCGTCGGCCGAGCCGCGCACCACCACCACGTCGCCGGCTTCCAGTTCGGTGTCGCCCGTGACGCTGACGCCGCCCTTGCCGCGCCGGATCGACGCGACTTCCGCGCCGACGGCGCGCAAGCCGAGGTCGCGGATACGCTTGCCGATGCACGACGCGTTTTCCCCGAGCGGAACCGAATGCAGCCGCATCAGGTCCGCATCTTCGCCCGCGTCGCTGGCGCCATGGAACCAGCCGCGCAGCGAGGCATAGCGCGCATCGCGCGCCGCCTGCACGCGGTGCACCACGCGCCGCAGCGGCACGCCCAGCATCACCAGCGCATGCGACGCCAGCATCAGGCTGCCTTCCATCAGTTCCGGCACCACTTCGGCGGCGCCGGCGGCTTTCAGGCGGTCCAGGTCGGTGTCGTCATGGCTGCGCACGATGACGGGCAGGGTGGGCGCCAGTTCATGCACCAGGTGCAACACCCGCAGCGCCGACGGCGTGCTGGCGTACGTGATGACGACGGCGCTGGCGCGGTAAATGCCGGCCGCCACCAGGCTTTCGCGCCGCCCCGCATCGCCATACGACACGCTGGCGCCGGCCGTTTGCGCTTCCTGCACCCGTTCCGGGTCCAGGTCCAGCGCGTGGTAGGCGATGTTTTCTTCCGTCAGCAAGGTTGCCAGGCTTTGGCCGCTGCGGCCAAAACCGGCCACGATCACGTGTTTTTGCTGCGCCATGGTGCGCGTGGCAATTTTGGTCAGCGCCAGCGATTGCATCATCCACTCATTGTTGGAAATCTTCATCACCAGCTGGTCGGACTTGGAAATGATGAAAGGCGCCAGCAACATCGACAACACCATCGACGCCAGCACGACCTGCACGATGAACGGGTCCATCAGCGACATGCCGCCGGCCAGGTTCAACAGCACGAAACCGAATTCACCGGCCTGCGCCAGCGCCAGGCCGGTGCGCATCGACACCCCGTCGGACGAACCGAACAGCTTGGCCAGGCCGGCAATCAGCGCGAATTTCAACAGCACGGGGCCGGCCAGCAACACCAGCACCAGCCACCAGTTTTCTATCACCAGGCGCACGTTGAGCAACATGCCGACATTGATGAAGAACAGCCCCAGCAACACGTCGCGGAAAGGCTTGATGTCTTCTTCCACCTGGTGCTTGTATTCGGTTTCGGAAATCAGCATGCCGGCCACGAAGGCGCCCAGCGCCATCGACAGGCCGGCTTTTTCCGTGATCCAGGCCGCGCCCAGCGTGATCAGGAGCAGGTTCAGCATGAACAATTCCTGCGAACGCCGCTTGACCACGATGGTAAACCAGCCGCGCACCAGTTTCTGGCCCACGAACAGCAGCAATACCAGCACCAAGGTAGCCTTGCCGGCGGCCCAGGCCAGGGTTTCCGCCAGGTCATCCGGGTTTTTCGCCAGCGAGGGAATCAGGATCAGCAGCGGCACCACGGCCAGGTCCTGGAACAGCAGCACGCCGATGATCTTGCGGCCATGCTCGCTTTCGAGTTCCAGCCGCTCCGTGAGCATTTTCACCACGATGGCGGTGGACGACATGGCCAGCGCGCCGCCCAGCGCAAAGGAAGCCTGCCATCCGATGTGCAGGCCCGGCAGTTGCATCGACAGCAGCCAGCCGAAGCCCATGGCCGCGACGATGGTCAGCGCTACCTGCGCCATCCCCAGGCCAAATACGATGTTGCGCATGGCCATCAATTTGGGCAGGGAAAATTCCAGCCCGATGGAAAACATCAGGAACACCACGCCGAATTCAGCCAGGATATGGCTGGCTTCACTTTGTTCCGCCAGGCCCAGCGCATGCGGGCCGATGAGGATGCCGACGGTCAGGTAACCGAGCATCGGCGGAAGGTGCATCATCCTGAACGCGACCACGCCCAGCACAGCGCTGCCTAGCAGCAAGAGGGTCAGTTCAAGGGGAGAAAACATGCAGGCGTCGATCCAGTGGCGGCGGTTCCGTTGTTATTAAGAATTAAGACTGGCAAGTTTTTTGCTTACGCAATTCGGATATACTTCCGGCATGAGTGTAACCGATGAAAAACCTATGCTGAAAGCTTTTGACAACAACACCGCAGAGCGCGCGTTGCAACTGGCGCGCGAAACCCTGCAAATCGAGGGCGACGCCATCGCCGCCCTGCATGCCCGCCTGGCGACCGATGACAGCGTGGGCAAGGCCGTCGCGATGTTGCTCAATTGCAAAGGGCGCGTTGTAGTGTCCGGCATCGGCAAATCCGGCCACATTGCCCGCAAGATTGCCGCCACCCTGGCCTCGACCGGCACCCCGGCCCTGTTCGTCCACCCGGCCGAAGCCGCGCACGGCGACCTGGGCATGGTAACGGCCGACGACGCCTTTATTGCGATTTCGTATTCCGGCGAAAGTTCGGAATTGATGGCGATCCTGCCGGTGGTCAAGCGCATGGGCAGCACCCTGATTTCCATTACCGGCAAGCCGGGGTCGAGCCTGGCGCAACTGGCCGATGTGCACCTGGACGTGTCGGTGGAAAAGGAAGCCTGCCCGCTGAACTTGGCGCCGACCGCCAGCACCACGGTCACGCTGGCGCTGGGTGACGCGTTGGCGGTGGCGCTGCTGGACTTGCGCGGCTTCAAGGAAGAAGACTTTGCCCGTTCGCACCCGGGCGGCGCGCTGGGCCGCCGTTTGCTGACCCACGTGCGCGACATCATGCGCACCGGCGACGCCGTGCCGGCCGTGCGGCCCGATACCCGCCTGCCGGATGCGCTCCTGGAAATCACGCAAAAAGGCATGGGCATGACCGCCATCGTCGATGAGGCCGGCAAGCCGCTGGGCGTGTTCACCGATGGCGACTTGCGCCGCATGATAGAAAAAGTGCAAGACTTCAGCAAGGTCGTCATCAAGGATGTGATGCACCTCAATCCACGCAGCATTTCGCCGGACAAGCTGGCGGTGGACGCGGTGGCCATCATGGAACAATTCCGCATCAACCAGATGCTGGTGACCGACGACGCAGGCATCCTGGTGGGCGCGCTGCATATCCATGACTTGACCCGTGCCAAGGTGATTTGATGAACAATGCTTACGACCCCGCCAACGTCGCGCGCGCCGCGAAAATCAAGCTGTTCATCTTCGATGTCGACGGCGTGCTGACCGATGGCAGCCTGCATTACGGTCCCGAAGGTGAAATGATGAAGACCTTCAACGTGCAGGATGGCCTGGGCATCAAGTTGCTGCAGGAAGCCGGCATCAAGACCGCCATCATCAGTGCGCGCCGTTCCGCCGTGGTGGTGGCGCGCGCGCGCGACCTCGGCATTGAATTCGTGCACCAGGGCGGCCACGACAAGTTGACCCCGTTCAAGGATTTGCTGGCCAAGACCGGCCTGACGGAAGAGGAAGTCGGTTTCATCGGCGACGACGTCGTGGATTTGCCGATCCTGTCGCGCGTGGGCTTTGCCGTGGGCGTACCCAATGCGCGCAGCGAAGTGCTCAGCCGCGTGCACCACGTGACCGAAGCCCATGGCGGGCGCGGCGCCGTGCGCGAAGTCTGCGAATTCGTGCTGCGCGCCACCGGCAACCATGACAAAGTCATGGCCCAGTTCCTGGTATGAGCTTGGATCAATAAGCATGCGCAAGGAAAGAACCGCTCACCGCTGGCGCCTGGGCCTGACCCTCACGGCCGGGGTCCTGGTTGCCTGCGGCTCATTCTGGCTGGTGCAGCTGTTGAACCGCAGCGGCAACGACATGCAGGCCGGCTTGCACGCGAACGAGCCGGACTACATCATTGAACGCTTTTCCGCTGTCCGCATGGGCAAGGACGGCAAACCCAGCTACATCGTGTCCGGCGACAAGCTGGTGCACCGCCCGGTCGACGATGCCTCCGACATCGACAAGCCGGTGGTGCGCAACATGGGCGAAGGACGCCCGCCGATGGATATCCACGCGGCGCGCGCGCGGGTCGATGAAAACAATACGCGCGTGGTCTTGAAAGACAATGTGCGGGTGGACCGCGCCGCCAGCGGCAAGTCCGCCGCGATGGTGATGACCACGCAGGCCATGACGGTGTACACGGATGAAGACCGGATGGAAACCGACCAGCCGGTGCAGGTGGTGCAGGGCGGCGCCAGCATGACGGCGCAAGGCATGCGCGCCAACAATGCGACGCGCGAAGTGCACCTGCAAGGACGTGGCACCATCGTGCTGCCGCCGAAGGCGCAACCCTAATGAAGGAAGTGATGACGTATGGCGATTAAATATTTTGCGGCGACTGCCGCGCTGTTGCTGGCCGTGGGCGCCAGCCACGCGGAAAAGGCCGATTCGTACAAGCCGACGGAAATCCAGTACGACACGGCGGACCTGGATGACGTCAAGCAGATCCGTACCCTGCGCGGCAATGTCGTGCTTACGCGCGGCACGCTGAAGATGAAGTCCGACAAAGCAGTCGTGACGCAAGACCCGGAAGGTTACCAGTACGTGACGCTGACCGGCGTGCCGGGCAAGCCCGCCACATTCCGCCAGAAGCGCGACGGCGACGGCGACCAGTGGGTCGAGGGCGAGGCCGACCGCATCGACTACGATGGCCGCATCGAGCTGGTCAAGCTGTTCTCGAAAGCCAGGATCAAGCGCCTGGAAGGCACGCGCCCCAGCGATGAAGTGGCCGGCGAATTCATTTCCTATGACAGCCGCAAGGAATACTTCAGCGTGCGCAATACCGTGACCGGCGACAGCAAGCCGGGCGCCGGCCGCGGCACGATGGTGATCCAGCCGTCGGCCAAGCGTCCGCCGCCGGATGGCGCAACGCAGCCCGAGGCGGGGAAATAAGATGGCGCAGCAGGAAGTCACCCCGAGCTGTGGCAGCACCCTGTTGGTGCGCGGCCTGCAAAAATCGTATGGCAAGCGCCAGGTGGTGCATGACGTGTCGCTGCAAGTCGAATGCGGCGAAGTGGTGGGGTTGCTGGGGCCGAACGGCGCCGGCAAGACCACGTCGTTTTACATGATCGTGGGCCTGGTGCCGTCCGACGCGGGCAGCATCGACATTGCCGGCACCGACGTGTCGTCGATGCCGATCCACAAGCGTGCGGCGCTGGGCCTGTCGTACCTGCCACAGGAAGCGTCGGTGTTCCGCAAGCTGACGGTGGAGGAAAACATCCGCGCGGTGCTGGAGATCCAGAAGGTCAATGGCAAACCGCTGGCGAAGGCGGACATCGACGAGCGGCTGAACCGGCTGCTGGCCGATCTGCAAATCGAGAAATTGCGTGAAAACCCGGCGCTGTCGCTGTCTGGCGGCGAGCGCCGCCGCGTGGAAATCGCGCGCGCGCTGGCCACCAATCCCCGCTTCGTGCTGCTGGACGAACCGTTTGCCGGCGTCGACCCGATCGCCGTCATTGAAATCCAGCGCATCGTCCGGTTCCTCAAGGAGCGCGGGATTGGCGTGCTGATCACTGACCACAATGTGCGCGAAACGCTGGGTATCTGCGACCGCGCGTACATCATCAACCAGGGCGCGGTGCTGGCGTCGGGCCGGCCGGACGACATCATTGCCGACGAATCCGTGCGCCGCGTGTACCTGGGTGAACATTTCCGAATGTAAGCCATGAAACAGTCACTGCAACTTCGCACTTCGCAGCACCTTGCGCTGACGCCGCAGCTGCAGCAATCGATCCGCCTGCTGCAATTGTCCACGCTGGAACTGCATCAGGAACTGGAACAGATCCTCGGTGAAAACCCGCTGCTGGAACGGCTGGACGACCCGCTCGACCATTCAGTGCGCCTGCTGGCCGATGGCGCCATCAGCGCGCCGGCAACCAATGGCGCCGAAGCCACGCCCGATACCTTGCAGCCACCGCAGGACAGCGCCGCGCCGGCCGACGGCGATGCGCCGTATGAAGGAGGCGCGGACGGCGCCGACGGCGACAGCGCCGGCGCCTCTGATGGCGACAGTGACTGGGGCGACGTCGGACGCGGCAAGAATCCCGACGATGACGACGCCAGGCCGCAAATCGAAGCGAGCCACTGCACCTTGCGCGAACACTTGCTGGAACAGATGCGCGTGACGGTGACGCAGGAGCGCGACCGCATCCTGATGGAATTGATCATCGATGCGCTCGACGACAACGGTTACCTGGAAGAACCGCTGGAAGAAATCCATGCCCGCTTGCCGGAAGAAGCGGAAGTCGAGCTCGAGGAGTTGCGGACTTCGCTGAAGCTGCTGCAATCGTTCGACCCGGCCGGGGTGGGTGCGCGCAACGCGTCCGAATGCCTGGCGCTGCAGATCCGCCAATTGCCGAACGTGCCGCTGGTGACGCGCCGTATGGCGCTGACCATCGTCGACAAATACCTGACATGGTTTGCCCAGCGCGAATTCAACAAGCTGAAAAAAGCCCTCGATTGCGATGACGAAGACTTGCGTGAAGCGCAAGCGGTGATTCGCCTGTGCAATCCGCATCCGGGCGCGGAATTCGCGTCGGACGTGTCCGATTACGTGGTGCCGGACGTGATCGTCAAGAAGGCGCGCAACGGCTGGCAAGTCACCTTGAACAATGACGTGATGCCGCGCCTGCGCGTGAACGCCATGTACGCCAACCTGCTCAAGCAGGGCAAGGGCGAATCCGCGATGGGCGCGCAGTTGCAGGAAGCCAAGTGGCTGATCAAGAACATGCGGCAGCGCTTCGACACCATCTTGCGCGTGGCGCAAGCCATCGTCGAGCGCCAAAAGAATTTCTTCTCGCACGGCGCTGTCGCCATGCGCCCCCTTGTGTTGCGTGAAATTGCTGATACACTGGGTCTACACGAGAGCACTATTTCTCGCGTAACAACTCAAAAATACATGCTGACGCCTCATGGCATGTTTGAGTTGAAATATTTCTTTGGCAGCCACGTCGCAACGGAAGCAGGAGGAGAGGCGTCCTCCACGGCGATACGGGCGCTGATTGTGCAATTGACAGGAGCTGAAGACCCTAAAAATCCATTATCCGACAGTAAGATTGCGGACATGCTGGGGGAACAAGGCATGGTAATTGCGCGACGAACTGTTGCCAAATATCGCGAAGCATTGAAAATCCCGCCGGTTAGTCTGCGAAAAGCTCTGTAGTGTTACTGGGTTCCCCTGCGCGCCACAGCACAACTGCGATGCGTACGAACCTTCATCTTTAGGAGTGTGTATGAATCTCACCATCAGTGGACATCATCTCGAAGTGACCCCCGCCATCCGCGAATACGTGCAGAACAAGCTGGAGCGTGTAAAGCGTCACTTTGATCAAGTAATTGATATTGCTGTCATCCTGACTGTAGATAACCTCACCGAGAAAGAGAAAAGGCAGAAAGCCGAAATCAATCTGCGAATGTCGGGCAAAACCGTTTATGTGGAAAGCCTGTCGCAAGATCTGTACGCTGCCATCGATACGCTGGTCGACAAGCTCGATCGCCAGGTCATGAAATACAAAGCCAAAGTACAAGACCACAACCACACGGCAATCAAGCACATCCCGGATAACTACGAGCCTGCCACTACCGCATAAGACGGTCCCTGGCACATGGACGAAAAGGGCGCAACGGGCGCCCTTTTTCATCCCGATACAACTGCTACTTCCGCTTTTCCCTGAAGAAGTTCCACATTTCTTCCGCCATGTCGACATCGTGGTTCATCTCGCCCACGAGCTTGCGCAACAGCCAAGGCAATTCCTCGGTTTTCGATGCATGCGCGTGCCCGCCGCCATCGACCCGCACCAGCGCCACCTGCACCTGGGCCGGATCGCTGCCCCATAGGTAGCGCGTGGCCGAGGTTTTATCGCCGGCGTTCAAATGCGGATAGTGGTAAGTTGCCGGCGTATCAGGCAGTCCCGCCGCGTTGCGCCAGAGTACGATGCTGTCATCCACGCTAAGGCCGGTACCCCTGCCGGTCAGGGGCCAGCGGCCCAGTTTGCCGCCCTGGTAGGGAACGACTTCGTCGGCGGTGCCATGCAGCAGGAATACCGACAGCGGCCGCGATGGCGCTTTGCAGCCGGTGCGCGCCGCCATCACCGAGCCGGACACGCCGATGGCGGCCAGCCGCGGCGCAAGTTCAATTCCCAGCCGGTAAGCCATGCCGCCGCCATTCGATGAGCCATACACATAAATGCGTTCCGGATCGGCATGGTGCTCGTTGATGGCCTTGTCGATCAGGGCGGACACGAAGCCGACATCGTCGGATGTGGTATTGGTTTGCGCATCGCTACGGCAATCGTTCCACGCCTGCCTGCCATCGCTGGCCTTGATACCGTCCGGTGCGATCAGCTGGAACTTTTCCCGCTCCGCCAAGTGCGGCCAGTCACGGGCCCGGTAACCCATGAATGACGACAGGCCGATCATGGAAGCGGCGGTGCCGCCATGCCCGTGCAGCAAGATCACCGTGGGACGTTTTTCCGGCGCCAGGCCGGCGGGTTCCACCACAATGTAATGGCGGCTGCCTTCGGGCCGGGCCAGCGTCTTGTCCGTCACGGCGGCGGTCGCGGCCGGGGTGGCGGTTACAACAGACAAAGCCAGCATCCATGCGCAGGTGCGGGGCAGTTCCATGCGACTCTTTCAGGTATGTAGGAACGGGAATGCTGACATGGAATTTCCATATTATCAACGTCCAGGTGGCCGCGTTAGAATAAGCGCCTCTCAACCTTATTCATTCCTGCCATGAGTGAACACGTTCTCACCGAAGTCAGCCACGGTACCGGTTACATCACGCTGGACCGCCCGAAAGCGTTGAATTCCCTGTCGCTGGACATGGTGCGCGCCATGACCGGCACCTTGCTGGCCTGGCGGGACGACCCGCAAGTGGCTGCCGTGGTGATCCGCAGCAGCAGTGAAAAAGCCCTGTGCGCGGGCGGCGACATCCGCTTCTTCCATGATGCGGGCAAAGCCACGCCGCAGGGCGGCAGTGCGCTGCTGGAAGACTTTTTCACGGAAGAATATGCGCTGAACCATTTGATCCACCATTACCCGAAACCGTACATTGCCGTGATGGATGGCGTGGTGATGGGCGGCGGCATGGGCATTGCGCAGGGCGGGCCCGGCTGCGGGGTGCGCATCGTGACCGAGCGCACGAAGATGGCGATGCCGGAAGTGAATATCGGCCTGTTCCCGGACGTGGGCGGCAGCCATTTCCTGTCGCA
>CBIHOX010000105.1:0-21727 GCA_966211685.1 uncultured Pseudoduganella sp. | reverse complement strand
CCAGGCCCATGGCGGCCGGCGGCGCCGGCACCCAGGTCGAGCGCACCACGGCGCCGCCTTCCTGGTCGATGGCGATCAGCGCTTCCGGTCCCATGACGGCGCGCAGGTCGGCCGTCAGCTTGGCCAGTTGCGTGGCATCGGTCATGTTGCCGCGGAACAGGCACACGCCGCGGATGCCGTTGCGGCGGATGAAGTCGGCCGTGTCGCCGTCCAGTTCCGTGCCGGGGAAACGGATCATGATCAATTGTCCGGCGATCTTGCGTAAATCCTGATGGGTCATAAGTTGTGTCACTTGACTGCTCCGTCCATGCCGCGCATGAAATATCGTTGAGTAAAGAGGAAGGCTGCCAACGTGGGCAGGATGGTCAGCACCGTGCCGGCGGCAATCACGCGGGTGCTGGAGCCGAAGGTGCCGCGCAAATACAGCACGCCCACCGACAGCGGAAAATCGTCCGGCCGGCTCATCACGATCGATGGCCAGATATATTCGTTCCACGCCTCCACCGCGGTCAGGATGCCCACCGTGGCCAGCCACGGGGCCACCAGCGGCAGCATGATGCGGCTGAAGATGATCCATTCCGATGCGCCGTCCACGCGCGCCGCATCGATCAAGTCCTGCGGCACTTCCTCGAACGCCTGTTTCAGCAGCAGGATCGCGACCGCGGTGACCACGTTCGGCAGGATCACGCCGGCGTAGGTGTCGACCAGCGACAGCTTGGTGACGGTGATGAAATTGACGAGGAAATTGACTTCCGACGGCAGCACCATGGTGGCCAGGATCAGGCCGAACACCAGCTGCCTTCCCCTGAAGCGCAGGCGCGCCAGCGGATAGGCCGCCATCGAGCACAGGACCAGTTTCCAGAACACCGTGAACGCGGCGATCAGGATGGAATTCTTGAAGAACGCCAGGAACGGGATCACGCGGAACGCTTCCTGGAAATGCGCCAGCGACGGCGACCTGGGCCAGAACGTGGGCGGGAACGCGAAGATATTGCCTTCGGTGGACAGGGCCGTCACCACGGTCCACCAGAACGGGAACACGCACACCAGCGCGATCAGGCACAGGGCGCCGTAATGTACGAGCGCGACGAGGGGCAGGCCACGGATCTTCATTTTTTCCCCGGTTTCAGCCAGCGCAGGCACAGCAGCGCGATGCCGATGCAAAACACCGACACCACCATGCTGGCCGCCAGCGCGCGCGGCAATTTCAGGTGCTTCAAGCCCTGGTCATACGCGTAATACAGCGCCGTGAAGGTGGAATTCATCGGGCCGCCCTGGGTCAGCACGTCGACTTCCTGGTAAGCCTTCAGCGCCGCCAGCACGGACAGCACGGAACATACGGCGATGGTGGGCTTGAGCATCGGCACCGTGATGCGCCAGAAACGCTGCCAGCGCGACGCGCCATCGAGCATGGCCGCTTCGTGCATGTCGGCCGGCACCGCCTGCAGCGCGGCCAGGTACATCACCATGTACCAGCCCAGGCCACGCCACATGGTGACGAACATGATGCAGAACAGCGCCAGCGTATCGTCGGACAGCCAGCCGACCGGCGCATCGGCGAGGCGCAGCGCCACCAGCACGTAATTGAGGGCGCCGTGTTCGTGGAACATGAAGCCCCACATGATGCCGACCACCGACACGGTGGTCACCACCGGCACGTAAAACGCGGCGCGGAACAGGCGGATGCCGGGCAGGCGGTTGTTGACCAGTACCGCCAGTCCCAGCGCGCCGGCCTGCACGAACGGCACCATCAGCAGGAACACCAGCGAATTTTTCAGGCCGGTGACGAACATGTCGTTGTTGAAGATGTAGCGGAAGTTGTCGAGCCCGACAAACGACGACGGGCGCACCAGGCTGTAGTCGGTGAAGGCCAGGTACGAGCCGTAGGCCACCGGCCAGAATGAAAACACGGCCAGCAACGCCAGCGCGGGCGCCAGGAACAGCCAGGCCTGGGCGGTGGAGCGGTTCATGGCCTGGCCGCCTGTTGCAGCTTGCGGTTCCAGATGGCGGCAGCCTGGTCCAGCGCCGTCTTGATGTCGGCGCGCCCGGTCACGCCGGCTTCCACCGCCTTGACCAGCACGCGGCGCAATTCATCGTAATCCTCGACGCCGGCCACGTACATGGTGCGCGCGTGCGGCATCGACACCGCGCCGGCCGGCACGGCTTTTTCCGCCGCGCCGGCGCCGGCGGCGCGGGTAAAGAACGGGTCTTGCGCGGCGCGCGCCGCGGCCGGATACACGCTGGCCTGTTTCGCGAACGCCAGCTGGTTGGCGTCATTGGTGAGGAAGCGCGCGAATTCGCCGATGGCAGGCAACTGCCTTTCATCGACGCGCGCCGGCACCGCGAAATGAATCAGCCAGCCGCCATCGGCGATGCCGGTCGGGCCCAGCGGGGCGGGCGCCACGTCGGTTTTCGCATAGATGTCCTGCGCATCGGTTTCAATGCGGCGCACCGCGGTGGGCGGCGCCAGCAGCATGCCGAGGCGCCCGCCTTTATAGGCGTCGATGGCGGCCGGGAAGTTATCCTCGGCAAACAGCGCATCCTTCAGCAGGCCGCCGGCCTTGTACGTCTCCGCCAGCTTGGCCAACAGCGCCACGTGGGCCGGCGTGTTGAACGCGGCGCGGCCGTTGGCCAGCACGGGCAAGCCCTGCTGCATCATGAGGCCGTCGATTTTCGACAGGGCGGGGCACAGGCCCGCCTTGCCCGTGCGCTGCGCGATCCGGCGCGCGAACGCCAGTTGTTCGTCGAGGGTGCGCGGCGGGCGCTCGATGCCGGCCGCCTTGAAGATGTCGGTATTGTAGGCAATCACGGCCACGTTGCTGTACAGCGGGAAGCCATAGGTCTTGCCGTGGAACGTCAAATCCTGCAGGGTGCTCGACAGGTACTGGCCGCGGTGCCCGGCCAGCAGCGAATCGACCGGCGTCAGCAAGCCATCGCGCGCCAGTTCATCGGCCCACGGCACGTTGAGGTTGACCAGCGCCGGCGGCGTGCCGGCCACGATGCGCGTCACCAGCTTGGTCTGGATGATGTCCCACGGGAAGTCGACCCAGTCGACTTTCACGCCCGGATGCGCGGCTTCGTATTGCCTGACGATGCCTTCGAAATACGGCGTGAACTTGGGCTTCATGCTGAAGGTCCAGAACTCGATTTTTTCCGCGCCGGCCGGGCCCACGGCCAGCGCCATCGCAGCGGCAAGCAGCAATCTGGTTTTCATGGCGTCGGACGGTCGTGGGCTGGCGAAATAAGGTAAGGAAGCGCAAAACGCGGGTGCTGGCAAGCGGATTGCGCTCCGCCATGTTCAATTGGTCTTGGTGACCTTGCTCAGGTGGCGCGGCTTGTCCGGGTCCATGCCGCGCGCGGCCGACAGGTGCGCGGCCATCACGTAAAACGCCTGGATCGCCACGATCGGGTCGAGGTCCGGCGTGGCGGCCACCGGCAAGGTCAGGTCGCGCTGCGCCACGTCGTCCGGGGCGGCCAGCAGCACGCGCGCGCCGCGCCCGCGCATTTCATCGGCCAGCGCCAGCAGGCCGGCCTGGGTCGGGCCGCGCGTGGCAAAGATCAGCAGGGGGTAGCCTTCCTCGATCAACGCCATCGGGCCATGCTTGATTTCCGCGCCGCTGAACGCTTCGGCCTGCAGCGCCGAGGTTTCCTTGAATTTCAGCGCCGACTCCAGCGCCACCGGGAACGAAATGCCGCGGCCCACCACCATGATGTTTTTCGCAGGCGCCAGCACATCGATGGCGGGCGACCAGTCCAGCTGGCCCGCCTGCGACAGCGATTCCGGCAGCGCCGCCAGCGCGGCCAGCAAGTCCGGGTCGTTTTGCCAGTGCGCCACCAGGCGCGCGCCGGCCACCAGGCTGGTGATGAAGCTCTTGGTGGCGGCCACCGATTGCTCCTTGCCGGCGTGCAGCGGCATGGTCCATTCGGCCGACGCGGCCAGCGGCGACGCGACGTCGTTCACGAGCGCCACCGTGGTGGCGCCGCCATCGCGGAAGTAGCGGATCGGTTCCACCACGTCCGGGCTCTGGCCCGATTGCGAGACCGCGATGGTCAGGGTGTCGCGCGTGATCAGCGGCGACTTGTGCAGCGTGACCAGGGACATCGGCAGCGAGGCCACCACGCGGCCCAGCCGCGCCATGATCAGGTAGGCGATGTAATTGCACGCATGGTCGGAACTGCCGCGCGCCACGGTCAGCGCGGTGGAGTAGGGCGTGCTCCTCAATTTGCGTCCCAGCTCCGCGTAGCGGTCGGCGTCGTTCGCCAGTTGCAGCGCGACGCACTCGGCGGCGGACAGGGCTTCTTTAAGCATCATTGAGGTCACAACGTTCTCCTTCGATATAAACGGCTTTGATGTTGAGATCGCGATCCAGCACCACCAGATCGGCATATGCGCCGGCCGCCAGGCGGCCGCGCTCCTGCAAGCCGAGGTAATCGGCAGCATGCGTTGAGACCCGGGCCGAGGCGTCCGCCAGCGGCAGGCCGAGTCCGACCAGGTTACGCAGCGCCTGGTCCAGTGTGAGGGTGCTGCCCGCGAGGGTGCCGTCCGGCAGGCGTACGCCGCCCATGCATTTGTGCACGGTATGGCGGCCCAGCATGTATTCGCCATCGGGCATCCCGGTGGCGGCCGTCGAATCGGTGACGCAGTACAGGCGCGGTATCGCGCGCAGCGCGGTCTTGATCGCGCCCGGGTGCACGTGCAGCAAATCCGGTATCAATTCCGCGTATTCCGCATGGGCCAGCGCCGCGCCCACCATGCCGGGCTCGCGGTGGTGCAGGCCGCTCATGGCGTTGAACAGGTGGGTGAAGCCCGATGCGCCGTGCTCGAGGGCGGCCACGCCGTCATCGTAGGAGCCCAGCGTGTGGCCGATCTGCACGCGCATCCCGGCGTCGGCCAGTTCACGCACCAGTTGCAGGTGGCCGGCGATTTCCGGGGCCACCGTGATGACCTTCAACGGCGCCAGCGCTTCCAGGCGCTGTACTTCGGCCAGGGTGGCGGCGCGCGCGAAATTCGGCTGTGCGCCCAGCTTGCCGGAATTGATGTACGGGCCTTCCAGGTGGGCGCCCAGCACGCGCGCTTCGTTGCAGCCGCGCTGCCGGACCGCGTGGCCGATCGCCGCCAGCGCCATGTCGATGTCTTCCTGCGGCGCCGTCATGGTGGTGGCCAGCAGGCTGGTGGTGCCGTGGCGCGCATGGATTTTCGCGATGGTGCGGATGGCGTCGCCGCCTTCCATCACGTCCTTGCCGGCGCCGCCATGCACATGCAGGTCGATGAAGCCGGGCAGGATATAGTCGCCGCCGCTGGCGCCGGCATCGGCCGCCGCGCCATGGATTGCCGTGATGCGTTCTTCAAACGCGATGTCGCCATGGACCCAGCCGTTCGGGGTCAGGATATTGCCTTGGATTGTTGCACCGCTCATCTGCGCGACTCCGCTACAAATTCATAATAATCGCTGCGGCAATAGGAATGGGTCAGTTCCACCGCCGCGCCGTTTTCCAGGTAACTCACGCGCGTGATATGCAGCATGGCTTCGCCGGGCTGGATATTGGCCAGGCGGGCCTGTTCCGCATTGGCGTTGACCGCGCGGATATGCTGCAGCGCACGCATCGGCACCGTGCCGTTGGCTTCCAGGTAGCCGTACAGCGACCCGGTGACGCTGTGCGGGTTGGGCATGTACGTGGCCGGGATGGTCGAGGTTTCGATCGCCATCACCACGTCGTCGGCCGTGCGCAGGCGCTTCAGGCGCGCGACCGGCATGTTGGGAGACAAGCCCAGCGAAAGCAATTCCAGCGGCGCCGCCACGCCCAGTTCACGCTGCAGCCAGCGCGAGCCCGCCGTGAAGCCGCGCTGGCGCAACTCTTCGGAAAAACTCGTCAGGCGCGACAGCGGCTGCTCCAGTTTCGGCGTGATATAGGTGCCGGAGCCGCGCTTGCGCGTCAACATGCCGCGGTCGCACAGCAGGTCGATCGCCTTGCGCGCGGTGACGCGCGAAATGTCGAGCATTTCAGACAGTACCCGTTCCGACGGCAGCGCTTCATTGGCGCGCCAGTCGCCGCCGGAAATGCTGTCGGACAGCTTGTTCGCCAACTGCATGTACAGCGGCGTGTCACTGGTGTGATCCGGCCTGAAATCGCTCAACTGGTCGAGCATGGCGTAGCCTTTCTTGCTGTTAGGGTAGGAGGGAATACCGCGGGTCAGCCTTCAATCTTCTTGCGGATCAGGCGCAGCGCGCCCGCCGCGGAATCGCCCTGCGGCGCCACGATGCGGCGCAGCAGGTCCGCCGGCAGGTAGGCGCGCATCGGTTCGCCAAGGCCGCCGCACAGCGCGATCGGCAGCTTGCGTTCCGGATCGAGCGCGGTGGCGATCAAGTCCACCTGGCGGCCCGCTTCCAGCAGGATTTCCCGTGCGGTGGGATCATTGTTCGCGTGCTGCAGCACGATGGGCGCGAGCCTGGCGTAGCTGGTCTGGGTGGCGTTGGCGAGCCATACCTGGATCGCGTGGCGTTCGCCGCCGCACGCCACCGCCACGGCAATCGCGAACGCGCCGCCCTGGACCCGGCCATCGAGCACTTGCTGCACGTGGTTGATGGCGGCCAGGCCGATCCATGCGCCGCTGGCTTCGTCGCCGGCCGGGAAGCCCCAGCCGCCGACTTCGCGGCGGGACCCGTCCGGCAACAGCACTTCGCCCACGCTGCCGGTGCCCAGCGCGATGATGGCGCCCGGCTGGCCGCTGTGCGCGCCCAATACCGTGGTGTAGGCATCGGTTTCCAGCGCCACCGCGCCATAACCCGGATTGGCTTCGACGAAATTCGCGGCCCACTGCGGATTGTGGACGCCCGCCAGGCCCAGGCCGATGGCGGCCGTGTGGCGTGGCGGCATATCCAGGCCGGCGGCCTTGAATGCCTTGGCGGCCGCATCTTCGACCGAGTTCCATGCATTTTTAATGCCGTGCAACAAGCCGGACGGTCCGCTGTCGCCTTCGCCCACGGGGACGCCATTGCTGCGTTCGATGCGCACGCGGGTGCCACTGCCGCCGCCGTCGACGCCGATGAAGAATTCGATCATTTTGTAATCCGAGATGAGAAGCTGTGGGGCACTATAAGTTTGCCTAACCAGCTTGTCAACAGGTATTTAACTGGTATTAAAAAATGATGAAGTGGACTAGCGTGATGTATTGCTATTTACGTGATAAGTAACTGTTTTTAATGGGAAATATATTGTTGGAATTTGGTATTGCATCTGGTCTGGCCTAATGCCAATTTCCTGGCCGCCACGGCGCCTCGCCGGCCTGTAAACAAAAAAAGCCCGGCAGAAGCCGGGCACAAGGACAAACCAGGAGGGGAAGAAAAAACGGGACAGCCGGTCAGTTGCGCGACGACTCGCGCACGCCGCTGCGGTCGACCATCACGATGCGCGGCGCGCTGGCGGAACTGCGCGTGCTGCCGGCGTTGAGCTGGCCCTGCACGTTGACGGTGGCGTTGCCGGGACCATGCACATTGATGTCGGCCTGCCGCGCGAGCAGGTGGCGCGCTTCCAGGTTGCCGGAACCGGTCAGGTTGACGTCCAGGCTGGCGGTGGTGCCGTCCAGCATCACCTGGCCGGGGCCGCTCATGGTGACTTTGACCTTTTCACATTGGGTGCTGGTCTTCAAGTCGCCGGAACCGCGCACTTCCGCGTCCAGCGTATCGCTGACTTTTTTCAGGTAGATATTGCCGGGGCCGCGGTTGCGGGTGACGGCGCGCGAGACCACGAGGTCTTTCGCGTTGAGGTCGCCCGAACCATTGACTTCCGCGCTCAAGGTGGCGCTGGTGCCGGACAGGTCGACATTGCCGGGGCCATCGAGCAGCACGCGTACGTTGTTGCTTTGCAGGCCGCGTGCGCTGAGGTCGCCGGAACCGTGCACTTCCGCATCGAACTTGCGGATCGTGCCCGCGATGCAGGCGTTGCCGGGACCGCGCAGCACCGCGGACGCATTTTCCACGTTGAGGCTGCACGCTTCCAGGTCGCCCGAGCTGGCGATTTCCGCACGGATATCGCGGCTGTTGCCGCGCAGGGTGACGTTGCCGGGGCCATGCAGCGAGGCATTGATGGTGGCGACTTTCAGTTCGGGCATGTCGACGTCGCCCGAACCGCTGACGTCCAGGTTCACGTCTTGCGTGACCGGCCCGACTTGCGTGTCGCCGGGACCGCTTAATTGCAGGTTGAGGCTGGCCGAGCGCAGGGCGCGCAGATCGAGGTCGCCGCTGCCGGCGCCGCGCACCACCAGGTTGGTGACGGCGCCGTCGGCGCGCACGTCGCCGGAACCGGTGGACGTCAGTGCAAATTGCTGGCCGTGGACTTTTTCGATTTTCACGTCACCGCTGCCGGACGTGCGCAAGCTTTGCAGGCCGGCCGCGCTGATGGTGACGGTGGCCGGTTCCGGGCCGCGGCCGATGTTGATCGTGAACCCGTGTTTTTTCAGGGAGCGCACCACCAGGGTGCCGTTTTCCACTTTGGTTTCAATATTGTCGAGCTGGCGGCGCGTGCCGCGCAGCGTCAGGGCAGCCTGGCCGGTATCGGCCACCACCACGTTGAACGGGCCGGCCAGTTCGATGGCGCTGAACGCCGTGACGGGGCGGGTTTCCGTGGCGGGGGTTTTGTCTTCTTTGCTGTCGGCATGGCTGGTTTGCGCCAGGCCGGCGAGAGCGAGGGCGGAAATAAGGGCGGTGGTTTTTATCAAGTTTTTCATTGGCACACCTCAGAGGAAGTGTGTGAACAATAGGCTAATTGCTGAATGATGGCGTGCGGAAAGGGATGAAAGCGCGAAATCGGGGGATCAACTGCAGAAAAGCGGCGCTGAGATGTTGCGGGGAGCGGACGCGAGTGGGTTGCAAAACGGTCACCTGGCGGGCGCGCGGATGGGGCCCGGCGCCCGCCTTGCCGGTTATTTGAGCAGGTCGTATTGCTGTGACATCGTGGAACGGTGGTTGCGCACGGCCTCGGCGGCTTCGGCGCGCACTTCTTCGCGGCTGCGGCCGGCGGGACTTGCTGCGGCAGGGATCGCGGCGGTCACGGCGGCGGCCGTCGCGTTGGCGGCATGGGCGGCGCCCGCGGCGGTGGCCGAAGCACTGGCCAGCAAGACCGGCTTGTCCTGTTTGGCCGGTGCGGCCGCGGCCGGCGTATCGGCGGCAAAGACTGCCGTGGCGCCCAGCAGGGCGATGGCGGCGGCAAGCGAAGCAAAGGTATGTTGGGTTTTCATGTTGAGCTCCAGTCATTGAATGTTGCCAGTTTAGTCGTTGCGATCTCAGCAAAAAAGGCGAATAATCGCAATGCACAATTTCTATAGTAGAAATAATGGAGAAGGTATGGACAGGCTGCAATCAATGCGCGTATTTGCCAAAGTCGTGGAACAGGGCAGCTTTGCCCGCGCCGGCGCGGCGCTCGATATGTCCAATGCCGTGGTGACGCGCCACGTGGCGGACCTGGAGCAGCACCTGGGCACGCGCCTGCTGAACCGCACCACGCGCAAGCTGTCGCTGACGGAAACCGGCAATGGCTACCTGGACCGGGTACGGCAAATCCTCACCGATATCGACGAAGCCGACGCCGCCGCGTCGGCAGCTGCCTGCCAGGCCAGCGGCACGCTGCGCCTGTATTGCCATCCGAATTTCGGCCAGTCGCAACTGGCGGAAATGCTGCCGCGCTTTGCCGCCGCCCATCCGGACGTGGTGCTGGACGTCACCCTGGCCGACCGCACGGTCGACCTGGTCGAAGACGGCTATGACGTCGGCATCTTCATCGGCGTGCAAAAAGTCGACGGCAACATGATTGCGAGGCCGCTGGCCAGCTCCACCGTGATCCTGACCGCGTCGCCCGACTATGTGCGGCGGCGCGGCGCGCTGGCGGCGCCGCGCGACCTGTCCAGCCATGACTGTTTGAACCATGCGTTCGACCAGATGCGCCACGCCTGGTGCGTACAGTGCAATGGCAAACAGATCAGGGTGCCGATCGTCAGCAAAATGATCTCCAACAGTAATGAAGTGCTGCGCCAGG
Source organism: uncultured Pseudoduganella sp. (assembly GCA_966211685.1). Lineage (GTDB taxonomy): Bacteria > Pseudomonadota > Gammaproteobacteria > Burkholderiales > Burkholderiaceae_D > Rugamonas. The sequence continues at coordinate 11,698 of CBIHOX010000105.1, read as the reverse complement.
CCGCCATTGCCGGCATGGGAATCATGTTGCGTACTTCGTACACGTTGGGTGATGACTTGAGTTCGGGCAAACTGGTACGGTTATTGCCCGAATATTGCACGGGAAAGCTGGATGTGTTGCTGGTTTACCCCAGCCGCAAGCTGGTATCGGCCAAGGTCAGGGCGTTTGTGGATTTCATGACGGACGAGTTTCCAGATCCCGCATCGGACCCATGGTTGTCAGCCTTGTAACGATTACAGTTTTCCCGCCGGAATGCCGATAAGCGATAAAGCAGAGCACGACGCCGGGCCAATGGCGCTTTGTACCGAAGGTGTCATAATGCATGCAAGTGTGCGCACGGCCAGGCCTGCGCGGGAGAACCAACATGATCAAATACGTCGGAACCAGGAAAACAGATGAAGGGGGCACGCTGTACGTTTTTCTCATTAACGGACAGCAAAAAGAAGTGCGGGAAAGCGCCTTGAAACAATATCCTGGCTGCTACGATGCCTTGCCTGCCGCGGCCAAGGCGAAAATCAACGCCAACCGCGCGTGGCTGTCGAAGCTTTGACATGTGCTGCTCCATCCTGATGCGTGGCGGCGTCTGTATTGGCGTCCATCGCTTCGCACGCATTGCCGTCCGCACTGCCGCCGGTATCGCCGTCCAGCGCGCCGCCCTTACGAGTGGCCAAGTCAGCGGCCAGCTTAGCGCCCAACCTGGCGCCCGCATTGGCGCCCTCCGTCTTTCCGGCCTGCTTGCCGCTATCTCGGTTGCCGCCGCCATGGCGGTCCTGCCGGCGCCCGCCGGTGCGGCCATGCCCACCACGTTCGGCACCGTGATCGGCAGCGCGCTGCTGTGCCATGACCACACCAGCAACCAGCCGTTTTACGACTACATGGTGCGTTTTTTCGGGCCGCCGTACAAGCGCGACGGGGGCGCCTGGTGGTTCCGCACGCCCGACGCGCGCCTGTGGGATACCGAGATCAGCGAAGTCATGGTCAGCGACGATACATGGCCGCTGGTGTTCGTCGGCGCGGTGGCGGAAACCACGCCGGACAAGCTGGAACAGGCGGTCAGTGCCCAAAGCGGCGTCCGGTATGCGAAAATTGACAGTTCGAGCTTTCCGGTGCGGGAAACCAGGCCGGGAAGCAGGATCGTTTATTTCGACCGCAAATCCAAGATTTACTGCGCCAAGTTCAAGCCGCTGCCGCCCGCGTTACGGTGAGGCGCCGGCGCCGCGGGCGCCAGGGGCTTCATGTACACGCAATTCTTCCAGCTGAAACAGTCGCCGTTTTCCATCGCGCCCGACCCGCGCTATCTGTATATGAGCGAACGCCACCGCGAAGCGCTGGCGCACCTGCTGTATGGCATCGGCAGCGGCGGCGGCTTCGTGCTGTTGACGGGCGAGATCGGCGCCGGAAAAACCACGGTGTGCCGCTGCTTCATGGAGCAGATTCCCGCCAATTGCGACCTCGGTTACATCTTCAATCCGCGCCTGACGGTGGAGGAATTGCTGCAATCGGTGTGCGAGGAATTCCGCATCGCGCTGCCGGACGGCACGCACAGCGTCAAAGGCTATATCGACGCCATCAACCGCCATTTGCTGGCCAGCCATGCGGCGGGGCGCAACAATGTGCTGGTCATCGATGAGGCGCAAAACCTGTCGGCCGCGGTGCTGGAGCAGCTGCGGCTGCTGACGAACCTGGAAACGTCGGAGCGCAAGCTGTTGCAAATCATCCTGATCGGCCAGCCGGAATTGCGCGCGATGCTGGCCCGGCCCGAACTGGAACAGCTGGCGCAGCGCGTAATCGCACGCTACCACCTCGGTTCGTTGTCGGTGGAGGAAACCGGCAGCTATATCGGGCACCGGCTGGCGGTGGCGGGGGCGCACGGCGCGCCATTCCCGCGCCAGCTGATGCCGGTCATCCACCGCCTGGCCGGCGGCGTGCCGCGCCGGATCAATTTGCTGTGCGACCGGGCGCTGCTGGGCGCCTACGTGGAAAACACGCATACCGTCACGCGCGCCATCCTGCGCCGGGCAGCGGCTGAAGTATTCGCGGAAGCGCCGCCTGCGCCGCCTGCGCGCCGCAACTGGCGCTATGTGGCGGCCGGTGTCCTGGCGGGTGTGGCCCTGACCGGCGCGGCCGCGTGGCAATTGCTGCCGGCAATGTCGGCTTCCCATGCCACCGCACCGCATACGGCGGCCGACGCGGCGCCTACCATGGCGGCTTCAGCGCCAAGCTCCGTGCAGGGCGCGGGGCAGGCGGGCCCGGCCCGCACCAGCCCCCTCGGGGCCGCCGCGCAGGCGGCAAACGCGGGCGCTGCCGGCCAGGGTGCGCCGTTGGCGGCAGGCGGCGCCGGTGCGCCGGGCCCGGGTGCTTCCGCTACACCAGGCCTGGCAGGCGGCGCGGCGGCAGCGGCCCAGCCCGCTGTGTCACAACCGGGGTCAGACCCCGGCAGTGACATGGCGTTGCGCCAACTGGCGGCGCTGTGGGGGCAGCAAGTGCCGGAAGGCGATTTTTGCGGTGCTGCGGCGCGCCTGAATTTGCGCTGCCTGCACGGCAAGGGCGGGCTCGACGAATTGCGCGGCCTGGACCGGCCGGCCGTGTTGACGCTGGCCGATGGCGCCTCGCCCCGCTATGCGCTGCTGACCAGCCTGGACGCGGGGCAGGCCGTGCTGCGTATCGGTGGCAAGACCGAAACCCTGGCCGCCAGCGCACTGGCGCTGCGCTTCGATGGCGGCTATACCACCCTGTGGCGCGCGCCGCGTGCGTGGCGCGATGAGGTGGTCGAGGGCGACCGTGGTCCGGATGTCGACTGGCTGGCGCGCCGGCTGGCCGAAATCAACGGCGCGCGCAAGCCGCGCGACAACCGCCCGCTCGACAGCGCCACCGTGCAATGGCTGCGCCAGTTCCAGCAAGCGCAGGGACTGAAGGTCGATGGCGTGGCGGGACCGAAAACCATGATACGGCTGCAACAACTGGCCGGTGTGCAAGAACCCCGCCTGGCCCGTGCGGCGGCGGTGGCGGGAAAATAACATGTCTTACATCCTTGAAGCCCTGAAAAAAGCCCAGGCGGAACGCCAGCTTGGCGCGACCCCTGATGTCCACGCCCCGACCATCGATGCCTATGCGGTGCGCCAGGCCGCGCGTCCGGCCTGGATGCCTGCCGCGCTGGGCGGCGCGCTGGCGGTGGCCGCCATCGGGCTCGCGCTGTGGTGGCGGCATGAGCCGGCGCCACCGGCGGGGGCCGTTGCGGCGCCGCAGGGGCGGGCCGCTCAGGCAGGGGATCCGCCACGGGCAGTGGTGGCTGGCCAGGCAGGTGGGGTCGGTCGGGCGGGAGCGGAAGACCAGCCGGCGCAGGCGGCGCAGCCAGGGCAGGCGGCTCTGGCCGGGCAAGCAGGTCCGGCAGTTCAGCCAGGGCAGGCGGCTCAGGTGGGACAAGCAGGTCTGGCCGTTCAGCCAGGGCAGGCCATGCCGGCAGCGCAGGCGGCGACGGCAAGCCAGCCGGCGCTGTCACAGCCGGCAGCGCAGGCAAGTCCCGCGCCAGCGGCTGGCGCTGCTCCGGCCGCAGCCGATCAGCGCGGCGCCGCCGTGGCTGTCCGCAACGGTGGAACCCCATCGCAGCCGGGCGCGGTTCCCGTCATGGCCAGCCCGGCCGCGCCAGCCCCTGTCCAGTCCAAATCCGCGCCCCAGCAAGGCGCAGCGGCCGTGGCGCAGGCAGGCCAGCCGTCCGCCGCGCCAGCCGCCGTGAAACCCGCCACACCGCCCGAACCGCCGGATGAAACCATTCCCACCGCGCACGATTTGCCGGAACCGATCCAGCGCATCCTGCCGCCGGTACAGATGAGTGGCTACATGTATTCGAAGAACCCGGCAGACCGCATGGTCCTGATCGACAAGTCGCTGCGGCGCGAAGGCGACGAGGTGGCGCCGGGGCTGGTGCTGGAGCGGCTGATGCCGAAGGGCGCCGTCTTCACGTTCCGCGGCTACCGTTACCGCGTTCCCTATTAATTGCGGCGCCTTGGCGCCGCCTAACAGTCCAAAGGACCGTCATGCAAGCAGTTCCTCCCGTTCCGGCGCAGCCCGTGATCGGCATCGTTGGCAGTTCCGGCAGCGGCAAGACCACGCTGCTGGAATACCTGGTCGCGCAACTGGCGGGGCAGGGTGTCAAGGTCAACGTCATCAAGCACAGCCATCATGACCTCGAGCTGGAGCCGCCGCGCAAGGATTCTGCGCGGCTGCGCATGGCCGGCGCGCATGAAGTCATGGTAGCGTCGCCTTACCGTTTCGCCATCATCCAGGAATTGCGCGGCGCGCCCGAGCCCACGCTGGACGAACAGTTGGCGCGCATGGCGCCGGCCGACTTCACGCTGGTCGAAGGCTTCAAGAGTTATGCCTATGACAAACTGGAAGTGTACCGGCCGCTGGCGGGACGACCGCCGCTGTATCCGCACGACCCCTACATCGTTGCCGTGGCGTCCGACCAGCCGCGTCCCGACGACGCGCCGGCCACGCTGGCGTGGCTGGACTTGAATGCACGCGAATCGGTGCTGGCCTGGCTGGACGGATGGCTGAAAAAAAATCGCGCGGCGCCCTAAAGTCCGCCGCAAAGCATCCGTAACCGGAGGATAAGCCTGATTGGGAGGATGCCATGGACGTTAGCGGAATTGCACGGACAGCCACGACGATAGCCGATACCGGCATCAAGCAGGATGTCGCCATTGCCGTGGAAAAGAAAGCACAGGAAGTGCAGGCGTCGAGCGCCCAGGCGCTGGTCGAGGCGATTCCGCCCGTGCCCAAGGCTTCCAACCTGCCGCCGAACCTCGGCACGCGCATTAATACCACGGCTTGAGCGCCCGCCGCGGCGCTGCGGTTGCGTTCCCTGATTGTGCGCCATAGAATGCGTCAACACTTTGCCGGTGTTGTGCGTTATAGGCTGACGTAAGACTGCTTACGTAACACGGACATGCGGCGCCCGGCCTGACGCCTGGCGCTTCATGTCGATTAATCTAAAGGGAACGACCATGAAAAAATTGATTGCCGCCGTAGTTGCCGCCACCTTCGCGATGGGTACCGCCTTTGCCCAGACGCCAGCGCCAACCCCTGAAGTCGCTGCCCACGCGCCGGCGAAGAAAGCCACGCACAAGAAGGTATCGCATAAAAAGTCGCACAAGAAAACCCGCAAAGCGGCAGTGTGATTGCTGGCGTGAGCGCCAGGCCGCGCAGCTTGTGCTGACGTGACAGGAAGCCCGGATTTCAGCCGGGCTTTTTTTTTTCAAAAAAAGTTAAAAATAGTTGTAAGGCCACGCCACCCTGGCGCGACTACTGTGCAGCCGCAGACATCTGCGCTGCCTTTTTTAATCCACCTGAGGAGATACACCATGAACAAACGCCAAGCCCTGATCGCCGCCGCCCTGGCCACCGTTTGCGCCGCCGGCGCAGCTTCCGCCGCCGATGCGCCGAAAGCTGAAAAGGAAAAGTGCTACGGCATCGCCAAGGCCGGCCAGAACGACTGCGCCGCCGCCAACGGTTCGCACTCGTGCGCCGGCCAGGCCAAGGAAGACAATGGCGCCGCGGAATGGAAATTCGTCGCCAAGGGCACCTGCGAAAAAGCCGGCGGCAAAACCACGCCGCCAGCGAAGTAATCCGGTAACGACAGGAGCCCGCCATGCCGCAGTCCGACCGTCCATGTAACGCCATCAGCGCCGCCGGCGAGGCCTGCAACGCCGGCGCCGCTGGCGAGGCGACCGGGCGGCGCCGCGGCGAAGCGGGCGCGCTCCTGGGCGTGGGCGTCGGCTTGCGGGCGCCCCATTACCGGCAATTCATCGAGCAGCGCCCGGCCACGGGCTGGCTCGAAGTCCATACGGAAAATTACCTGGACCGTGCGGGCTGGGACTGGCATGTGCTGCGCACGCTGCGGGAAGATTATCCTGTCAGCCTGCATGGCGTCGGCCTGGGCCTGGGGTCCGCGCGCGGCTTTTCCACTGAACACTTGCAACGGGTGCGCGCGCTGGCGCGTGACATCGAGCCAGTGCTCGTATCGGAACACCTGTGCTGGGGCGCCGTGCAGGCGCACCAGCTCAATGACCTGCTGCCGGTACGGCTCGACGATGAAGCGCTGGACCTGCTGTGCAGCCGCGTGCACCAGGTGCAGGATGCGCTGCAGCGTCCGATCCTGCTGGAAAACGTTTCGACCTACGTGCGTTTCCGCGCCGACGCGATGAGCGAGGCGGCGTTCCTGGCCGCCCTGGCCAAACGCACCGGCTGCGGCCTGCTGCTCGACATTAACAACCTGTACGTCAACCAGTGCAACCACGGCGAAGATGCGCTGGCGGCACTGTCGGCCATCGCACCGGGCACGGTGGGGGAAATCCACCTGGCCGGCCACCTGGTGACGCCACACGCGGTGATCGACCACCATGGCGACACGGTGGCGCCGGCGGTCTGGGCGCTGTATGAAGCGGCGCTCGAGCGCTTTGGCCCCGTGCCGACCCTGATCGAATGGGACACCGACATCCCCGCGCTGGACGTGTTGCTGGGCGAGGCCGCCAAGGCCGGTGCCAGGCTGGCGGGCTATGCGAACGGGCAAGACGCCACCGGCGGAGAGGGCGCTCCCGGCCACCGTGCCGGCACAACCGGCCCCTGCGCCATACAGGCCGCTACGCCCGCCGCAGCGCAAGTGCGCGCTGCCGCCGGTGGCGAGGGCGCCGCAGCCGGCAGCCATGCCGGCCCTTCGTCGCTGGCGCGCGACCAGCAAGCCTTTGCCGACGGCTTGTTCGATCCGTCGCGGGCGCCGGCCGCGCAGGCGCCGCTGGCGCCGCATGCGCAGCTGGAACACCGGTTCGCGCTGTACCGGGGCAACCTGTCGGCCACCTGGCACAAGGTGCTGGCGGCCGCGTACCCGGTGATCGCGCAACTGGTGGGCGGGGAATTTTTCGAAGCGCTGGCGAAAGCCTATGGCCGCGCGCATCCATCGGACAGCGGCGACTTGAACCGCTTCGGTGCGCACTTCGCCGGGTTCCTGGCCGGCTTCCCGCACGTCGCGGACTTGCCATACCTGCCCGACATGGCCACCCTGGAATGGGCGCTGCACCGCGCGCATTACGCGCCCGATGCCCCGGCCGCGACAGCCGGCGCCCTGGCGGCGCTGGCGCCGGACGATTTCGAGCAGTGCGCGCCGGGCCTGCATCCGGCGTGCACGCCCTTGGCGCTGGCGACCAATGCGGTGGCGCTGTGGCAGGCCCACCAGCCCGGCGGGCCTCCGTTCCCGCAACAGATGGACATAGCCTCGTTTTGCCTGGTGTCGCGCCCAAGCTGGAAAACCTGCGTCACGCCGCTGCCCGCCGCGTCGCATGCGGCGCTGGCGGCCCTGCGCGGCGGCGCCACCTTTGGCGTCGCGCTCGATGCCGCCTTTGACGCCGATGAAGACTTCGACATGGCGGGCCAGCTGCAATGCTGGCTGGCGGCGGGCGCCTTCACTGACTGGACAAGATAATGAATAAATTGATGACGATGCACCAGCGCCTGTCGTGCTGTGATGCTTTCCTGGCTGACTGGGGCGTAAGCCTGGCCAGCGTGGCGATCCGCTGGTACGTGGGCTGGCAATTCCTGAAGTCGGGGCTGGTGAAAATCAGCGACTGGAACGCGACCTTGGACTTGTTCCGCTATGAATACATGACGCCGGTGCTGCCGCCGGAAATGGCGGCCTACATGGGGGCGATGGGAGAACTGGCGCTGCCGGCGCTGCTGTTCATCGGCCTTCTGACGCGGCCCGCCGCGCTGGCGCTGTGCGTGGTCAATGCGATGGCGGTCCTGTCGTACCCGCAGTTATTCCAGTTCGATTGCCCGGCCGCGGTCAATGACCATTTTTACTGGGGTGCGCTGTTGCTGGCGGTGGTGGCCATGGGGCCGGGACGCCTGTCGCTCGACGCATGGTTGGCGCGCCGCGCGCCGTAGCGCCGGCCCGGCGGCCCGGCGCCATCAGTCCGGATGGAAAGCCCGCATCATCTTCGCTTCGCCGCTGGCGTCATGGTGCAGCAGGTTGGCGGCGTGGGTGGCGGCCATCATCCGCGTCAGCTGGGCGTCCTCGAAACGCGCCAGCTCCTCGGTGGCTGACTGCAGCGCCTGCATCAAGCGGGTGCGCGCGCTTTGATACAGCACGCTGGAATAGTGATCGGTATTCTTCAGCAATTCCTCGGCGTTTTCTATCACTTGCCGCAAGTCGCCGATCAGGCGTTCCTGTGTGTGCGGGTTTTCCGGGCCATCCATGACGAACTCCAGAGACGACATTGCATGCCGGATGGGCCGTGGCGGCGCCATCCCCTTGGCTAGTTCCGGCTTGATTGGCGGCCCGGGCGCGATCCTTACGCGCCCCACACCACGCTGATCTGCACGTCGCCGATGGTGACGCGCTGTCCCGCGCGGATCTTGGCCGTCTTGCGCAATTCCTGCTGGCCGTCGACCTTGACGGCGCCGCTGGCCACCAGCACCTTGCCGGCGCCGCCGCTGTCGCACAGGCCCGCCAGTTTCAGGAGCTGGTTCAGCTCGACGAACTCGCCGTTCAATTCAAAACTAACTTTTTGCATTTTATCCTCAGTTGCCGGAACGCGTTTTCCAGCATTTAAATAGTTGTTATCACGCTGCGGGGCGGGTCATCCCGATCGGATCGATCCATTGTGCGAACTGGTCTTCCGTCACGAAGCCCAGTTCCAGCGCGGCTTGCTTCAAGGTCTTGCCTTCATGCTGCGCTTTCTTTGCGATTTGCGCGGCGCGATCATAGCCGATATGCGGCGCCAGCGCAGTCACCAGCATCAGCGAGCGTTCCATCAATTCCCCGATGCGGCCCAGGTTCGGTTCGATGCCATGCGCGCAATGGCGGTCGAAACTGCGCATGCCGTCGGCCAGCAGGCGTGCGCTTTGCAGGAAATTGTGGATGATCAGCGGCTTGTAGACATTCAATTCGAAATTGCCCGACGCGCCTCCCACGGTAATGGCGGCGTCATTGCCGAACACCTGGCAGCACAGCATGGTCAGGGCTTCGCACTGGGTAGGATTGACCTTGCCCGGCATGATGGAGCTGCCCGGTTCGTTTTCCGGGATCGTGATCTCGCCCAGGCCCGAGCGCGGGCCCGACGCCATCCAGCGCACGTCGTTGGCGATCTTCATCAGAGCGGTAGCCAGGGTCTTCAACGCGCCATGCGCGAATACCAACGCATCGTGGCCGGCCAGCGCGGCGAATTTATTGCCGGCGCTGGTGAACGGCAATTGCAGGCGACCCGCCAGTTCCCGCGCCATGCGCTGCGCATATTCCGGGTGCGCATTCAGGCCGGTGCCCACGGCGGTGCCGCCGGCCGCCAGTTCCAGCACCGGCGGCAGCGCGGACGTGATCATGGCATCGGCGTAATCGAGCTGGGCGACGTAGCCGGAAAATTCCTGGCCCAGGGTCAGCGGCGTGGCGTCCTGCAGGTGCGTGCGGCCGATTTTCACGATACCGGCAAAGGCTTGGGACTTTGCGTCAAGGGTGGCGCGCAATTCGCGCAGCGCCGGCAGCACGTCGCGCGCCATGGCCCAGGCGGCCGCCACGTGCATGGCGGTGGGGAAGATATCGTTCGACGACTGGCCCTTGTTGACGTCATCGTTCGGGTGCAGCAGGCGCGCTTCGCCGCGTTCACCCCCCATCAGTTCGGAACCGCGGTTGGCCAGCACTTCATTCATGTTCATGTTGGACTGGGTGCCGGAACCGGTCTGCCACACGGACAACGGAAATTCGTCCGCATGCAGGCCGGCCAGCACTTCGTCTGCGGCCTGCATGATGGCATTGGCCTTCGCGTCGGGCAGCACGCCCAGTTCCACGTTGACGCGGGCTGCGGCGCGCTTGACGTGGGCGAGCGCACTGACCAGGCTGGCCGGCATGCGTTCGGTGGAGATGGCGAAATGGTGCAGCGAGCGCTGCGTTTGCGCGCCCCACAGCCGGTCGGCCGGGACGTCGATGGGGCCAAAACTGTCGTGTTCGGATCGGGTATTCAACGCGGCCTCCGCAGGGTTGGTTTGATGGCAAGTGTAACCTGCCCGTCAAATTCCAGCGCGGGGCTAACAATTGGAAAATTCCTGCCGTTAAGACTGATACATCATGCGCAGCCGATTCCCACACTATGCAGCATCGTTTTAACTGTTTTTCATCCATTGCCGTTGCGGCCGCCGTGCTGGCGGGCGCGCCTGCCCGGGCTGCGGAACTGGGCGACATTGCTGTACGTACTTACCTGAACCAGCCGCTGACGGCCGATATCGAACTGGTCATGCTGTCGCCCGAGGAAGCCGCCGAAGGCGTGCCGGTGCGGATGGCGGGCGCCAACATTTACCAGGGCGCCAATGTGCGCATGCATCCGGCGCTGGCGGGCGCGCGCATGTCGCTGCAGCGCAAGGACCAGCGGCTGTTCGTCCATATCGTTACCTTGCAGCCGGTCGATGCCGAAGTAGTGCACCTGTACCTGGAACTGGGCAGCGGCAGCCGCGCCGTGGTGCGCGCCGCCACCCTGTGGCTGACGCCGGAACCGCCGGGCGCGCCGCGGCCGCCCGTGGTGCGGCCATTGCCCGCATTGTCCACGGCGGCTGCGCAGTCGGGCGATGGCGCGGCGTCCGCATCGGCCTCGCCGCCTGCGCCATCATTGCCGGGGGCGGGGGCGGCGTTGCCGGCGTCGAAAGCCGCGCCGGCAGCGCCGTTGCGTCCCGCGCCATTGCCGCCGCCGGCCGATCTGCCGCCGGTTGCCACGGCGGCCGCATCGGCATCCACCCCCGCAGCGGCCGCCGCCCGGGCCACCGCTGATCCCGCGTTGCCCGGCTTTGCACCATCCGAGGCGGCGCTGGTGGCGGCCCGGGCGCGGGCCATGGCGCAACGCGAGGAACTGTTGCGCCGCGCCGCCCAGGCTACGGAGATGATGCGCAATGCGCAGCAGTCCGGCATGGCGGCCCGCGCCGCCTGTGTGCCGGGCAAGGCGGGCGGCGACGCCAAACAGTGCATCGCGCTGGACCACAAGAACGCGGAATTGAACGCCAAGATCCGCGACCTGGAAAGCAAGGTGCGGACGCTGGAAGCGGCCATGGGTGTGGCGGCCGGCGGCGCTTTGCCGGCCGGGGCAACCCCGGCGCTGGGAACGCCTGCGGCAGCGTCATCGCCGGCAGCGCGGGGAGCGCCGGCGGGATCGGCTGCCGGCGCAGGACTTGCGGGAGCGGCAGGGGCGGCGGGATCAGCGGCGGCGGCATCGGCAGGCGCCGCGTCATCGGCGGCCGTTTCCGCATCGGCACCGGCCGCGTCGGCTTCCACCCCGGCCGCCAGTTCACCGATGAATCCGGCCGGAGCAGTGATTCCGCCGTCAGGCAACGGGGCGCAAGGCGCCAATGGCAAGAAAGAGCGGCGCTCCGGCTTGAACGCCACCACGCAAATCGTGCTGGGCGTGCTGGCGGCCCTGGCGGCCCTCGGCAGCCTCGTGTATTTCGTGCGCAAGAAAAAAATCAAGCTGGCGCTGCCGAAAGAAAAACTGATGTTCTGGAAACGCTGGAAGCGCAAGCCGGAAGCCGAAGACGCGCCGCCGGAGGCGCAAGAGCCGGTGTTGGACAAGGACGCTCAATAGCGGGCGTCCAGGCATAAAAAAAGCGCCCTGTGGGCTAATGCCGTTCAGTTAAGACTGGACGGCATTTTTATTTCAGGGTTGTAAACGCA
>CBIHOX010000104.1:0-22094 GCA_966211685.1 uncultured Pseudoduganella sp. | reverse complement strand
ACCTGCGACCAACGGATTAAAAGTCCGCTGCTCTACCAGCTGAGCTAACGACCCGTCGAAAGAAGCAAGATTATAGGCAAGCATGGCGGCCCTGTCAAATGCTTGCGGGCACTTTGTTGGGCCGCGCGAGGCTTATTTGCCTTTCAGGCGGTCGCGCGCTTCCTGCGCCTGCGGCGTGTCCGGATACTTGCTGATCAAGTCCGTCAGGGTTTTCTTGGCGTTGGCCACGGCCTTCAATTCGGTCTGGCAGGTTGCGATGTTGAGCATGGCGTCGGCTGCGCGCGGGCTGTCCGGGTAATTCTTCACGACTTGTTGCTGGGCCAGAATCGCGCCCTTGCAATCTTTTTGCACGTAGTACGTGTTGCCCAGGAAGTATTGCGCGTTGGCGGCATAAATCGAATCCGGGTACATGCGCACGAAGTCGCCCAGCGCCATGGCGGCGTTCTTGTAGTCGCCGCCCTTGAGCAGCAGCACGGCCGCGTCATAGGCTTTCTGTTCGGTCGGGTCCACCGCGCCTTGCTTGCCGTCCAGCGTCACCTGCTTGGGTTCGAGCTTGCGGATGCGGGCGTCCAGGTCGATGTACAAGTCTTTCTGGCGCTTTTGCACGTTGGCGAGTTCGTTTGCCAGCACTTCGATCTGGCCGCGCAGCTTGTTAATCTCGGCCATGGTCTGTTCATTCTGGTTGACCAGGTCCAGGGTGCTGCTCTTGTCGCTCTTGCTGTCGATGCGGCTGCTCAGTTCGGTGCGCATGGCTTCCACCTTGGCGCGCAAATCAATGATGGCCTTGCGCGCCTCATCGTCGTCGAACAGGGCCGCGTTGGCCTGCAGGGGCAGATACGAGCAAGCGGCCAGCACGGCGGCGGCCAGGCCGGATTTGGTAAATGTCGTCATTCTTAAGCGCTCTCAAAAGAAACGGGGCAGGGCGCAGTATAAACTGCGCGCCGCCCCGGGTGTAACTCATCGCTTGCTACGACGAAGTCGGGATTACTTGTAGACGATGTCAGCACGGCGGTTTTGCGCCCATGCTTCTTCGTTGTGGCCTTCAGCCTTTGGCTTTTCCTTGCCCAGCGAAACGGCTTCGATCTGGCTTTCCGGCACGCCCAGGGCGGTCATGGATTTGCGCACGGCTTCGGCACGCTTCTGGCCCAGCGCCAGGTTGTATTCCGCGCCGCCGCGTTCGTCGGTGTTACCTTGGATCAGGATGTTGCGCTGTTTGTTCTTGGTCAGGTAAGCGGAGTGGTTCTGTACCACTGGCTTGCCGTCTTCACGTACCACGTAGCTGTCGAAGTCGAAGTACACCGAGCGGGCAGCCAGCACGCCTTTTGGATCGTCCAGCGGATCGATCGACTGGGTTTGCACTGGGGCTACCTGGCGGTTGTCCGCCACTGGCTTGGCCTGTTCAACTGGCTTTTCCACCACTGGTGCCGGCGCGGACTCTTTCACCGGGGTCGAGCAGGCGGACAGCAGGGCTGCGCCGGCGATGAGGGCTGCTACGCTTTTAACGTTACGCATTTGTAATTCTCCTGGTCGTTGATAAAGTACTGCTTCTTCACTTCATGAAAGGACCCCAGGTGGGCTCCTTGATATTGCCCGCTTGAACGGTCAAGCGTTGCTTAACGCGGCCATCGACCGACACCACCGCCAGCGATTTGGTGCGTCCCGATTCGGTCGCATACAGCAGGAATTTGCCGTTGGGTGCGAACGAGGGCGATTCATCGCTGGTGGTATCGGACAGGCGTTGTTCCTGGCCGGTGGCAAGATCCAGTACATACAGCTGGAAGTTGCCATCGCGCCGGGAGATGTAGGCCAGCGTTTTTCCATCGGAGGAAATACGCGGGCTGATATTGTAGCTGCCGCCAAAGGTGACCCGCTGGGCGTCGCCGCCGCTGGCGCTCATGCGGTAGATTTGCGGGCCGCCGCTGCGGTCGCTCGTGAAGTAGATGTACTGGCCGTCGGCCGAGAATTGCGGTTCCGTGTCGATGCCGGCGCTGTTGGAGACGCGGCGCAGGCCGCTGCCGTCGGCATTGACCACGTACACTTGCGTGTGGCCGTCCTTCGACAGCGCCACCGCCAGCTTGCTGCCATCCGGCGACCACGACGGCGCCGAATTGCTGCCTTTTTCATTGGCCACCACCTTGCGCTGGCCCGTCATCAGGTTGTGCACATACACCACCGGCTTTTTCTGTTCGAACGACACGTACGCCACCTTGGTGCCGTCCGGCGACCAGGCCGGCGAAATGATCGGCTCGTTCGAGCCCAGCGCCAGCTGCACGCCTTCGCCGTCGGCGTCGGCCACTTCCAGGCGGTACGAACGGCCCTGCTGCTTGACGTAGGCAATCCGCGTGGCAAACGCGCCTTTCACGCCGGTCAGCTTTTCATAGACGTCGTCGGCAATCTTGTGCGCGGCCAGGCGCGAGTGCTGCGGCAGCGCCGATTGGTCCAGTTGCGACAGCTTGGAACCCTTGACCGTGTCGAGCAGCTTGTAGCGCACGTCGTAGCTGCCGTTGGCCAATTGCTGCACCGAACCGATCACGAGCGCATCGGCGCCGCGCTGCTTCCACTGGTTGTAGTCGACGTCGTTCGGATTGGCGATCACGCCGGCGTCGATGATCTTGAAGGCGCCGCTGCGCTCGAGGTCCGACTTGATGATGGCCGAGACATGGGCCGGCGCCAGGTTTTCATCGGCAAAGGTGGCGATGGCGACCGGAATCTGGTTGCTGCCGATGCCGGAGATTTCCACACGCAATTGCGCGTGCGCGTTCAGGCCGGCCAGCAGGCCGGTGTACAGCACGATTTTATGCAGAGTCTTCATGTGTCCTTCAATGCAAATCTTTAAGGTTGAACACCAGTTCCAGGTCGCGGTCCACGGAGCCGTCCTTCTTCTTCGGCAGCGGGCTCGACTTGTTGATGGCGTTTTCCACGGCGGTATCGTATGCAGGATTGCCGCTGCTTTTCACTTTACGCACCGAGATGATCTCACCAGTCGGCAGTTGCGCGACGCGGAATACCGCTTCCACGTCCTGCTTCGGCCCGGAATACGAAACATTGCTCTGCACCTTGGCGCGGATCGCGGCCTGGTAGCCGGCGTCCATGCGCGGCGCGGTCGACTTGGCGGCCGTGCCGGTCACACCGGTGGCGCCCAGCACGCCGGCCATGCGGCGCATTTCCGCTTCACGCTGCTTGTCGAGCTTTTTCTGTTCCGCTTCCGCCTTGGCCTTGGCGAGTTTCTCGGCTTTCTTCTTTTCTTCTTTGGCTTTTTCCTCAGCGAGCCGCTTTTCTTCGAGCTTTTGTTCTTCCAGCTTTCTCTTTTCTTCGGCTTTTTTCTCGGCCTGCTTTTGCTTTTCGAGTTCCTTGCGCTCTTCTTCCTGTTTCAACTTGGCCAGGCGCTTTTCTTCTTCCTTGCGTTCCTTCTCCGCCTTTTCCTTGGCCTTGCGCTTTTCCAGCGCAATGTCCGGTTCCCTGGCCGGCGGCGGCGCTTCCACCGGCGGCGCCGGGCGCGGCGGCGGCGGGGCGACCGGTGTCGGCGCGGGCGCCGGTTCCGGCTCGGGTTCCGGTGCCGGGGGCGGCGGGGCCGCCTGCTGCACCGTCATGTCCCACACTTCCGCTTCCACCGCCACCGGCTCGGTGTTTTGCCAGTGCACGCCGATCCACAGGAAAAGCAGCAAGCCCGCGTGCATGGCCGCAGCCATGGCAAGCGAGCGTATGCCATGCTCATCCTTCGGTACGCGGTACGGGCCGCCTGCTGTTGCGGGGTTCGCTGCCATCCGTTACTTCGTCGCCAATCCCACCCGGTTAATGCCCATCTTCTTCGACTCGGAAATCAACTGGATCACGTCGTCGTACTTGCTTTCCTTGTCGCCGGCGATCATGACCGGATAGTCCGGATACTGTTCATGGATACCCTTGAGTTTCTTCACCACGGCATCGCGGTTCGGTACGGTTTCCGGCGCCTCATGGCCCTTGCCCTGGATGCCGATGGAAATCGCACTATTGGGTTTGATGATGATCTGGATGTAGCTGTCGGGCGGGCGGGTGGAACGCTCTGCCTGCGGCAACTCCACCTGCGACGGGTTGTCCGACGCCGGCATCACCATGAAGATAATGAGCAGCACCAGCATCACGTCGATGTAGGGCACGACGTTGATTTCGGATTTCAGCTTGCGGCCGCCGCGGCTGCCGCGCATGCTGCTGGTAAAGGACGATCCCATGGCCGTCTGCCTTTCACCTTAGCGCGACTGGCGCTGCAGGATGTTGGAAAACTCTTCGACGAAACTCTCGAAGCGGATGGCCAGGCGGTCGATGTCGTGCGAGAAGCGGTTGTACGCCACCACGGCGGGAATTGCCGCGAACAGGCCGATGGCGGTGGCGATCAATGCTTCGGCAATGCCGGGCGCCACGGCGGCCAGGGTGGCTTGCTGCACGTTGGCCAGGCCGCGGAACGCATTCATGATGCCCCACACGGTGCCCAGCAGGCCGATGTAGGGCGAGACCGAACCGACCGAAGCCAGGAATGCCAGGTGGCTGTCGAGCGCATCCATCTCGCGCTGGAACGCGGCGCGCATGGCGCGGCGTGCGCCGTCGAGCACCACGCCGATGTCCAGCGGTTCGCGGCTCGATGCAAATGCAGCCTTGCCCTTGATGAATTCGCCCATGCCGGCTTCGAAGATGCGCGCCAGCGCGCCGCTGTTTTCACGGTTGCTGCCGGCGCTCTGGTGCAGCGCATGCAGGTTGCCGCCGGCCCAGAAGGTGCGCTCGAACTCGCCGGTCTGCTTGCGCGCGGCGCGCACGGCAAACATTTTGCGGAAGATATAGGTCCAGCTGATCAGCGAAATCGACATCAGCAGCGCCATGATCAATTGCACGATCAGGTGCGCATTGGAGATGAGAGCGAAAAAAGAAAGGTCTTGGGTGACGTTCATTATTGTCGGTTCTGGTGTTGCTGATTACTTGCTTGGTAATTATGCAGCGCCGCGCATCCGCGACGCCACCTGATCGGGCACGGCGCTGGGACGCAGGGAAGAGTCGACGCAGCCGACTTTAACGCGCGCCGAATTGAGCAATTGTTCGCCGTGCCAGGCTTCCTGCACGAACACGATGGAAGCGCGGCCCAGCTTTTCGATTCTCAACGTTAATTTTAGTACATCGTCCAGCTTCGCAGGCGCATGATAGTCAGCGCTGACATTCTTTACAACGAACATGACGCCATGTTCCTGTAGCAGCTGGTGCTGGTTGACACCGATGGCGCGCAGCCACTCGGTACGGGCGCGTTCAAAGAACTTCAGGTAGTTTGCATAATAAACAATGCCACCGGCATCGGTGTCCTCGTAATAGACACGGACATTCCAGATAAAGTCTGATGACATGTTATTTTGACTACTAGTGAGAATGGGCAACATTCTACGCGAATTCGCGTGCGTGGTTGCGCAAAACAAGGAGAAAAGTCACAGAAAATCACAGGCGCGGCATGGCACCGCGCCCAGTAGAGCGGATTCGAGTCAAATTACCAACACTTGTAACATCCGCTTACGAATTTCCCGTCAAAGCCTACAATTCGACGGCGTTAGCGGAAGTTATCTAAAAAATAAGGTATTCCCTTATGCCGGATTGCGCTTGATGGTAAACGGCGAAAAGCCTTGGCAGGTCGGCATCATTTCAATCTGGTTAATGTTGACGTGCGGCGGCAGGGTCGCGATCCAGTACGCCGTGTTCGCGATATCTTCCGGGCCCAGCGGCACCGTGCCTTCGTACACCTTGGCGGCGGCGGCATCGTCCTTCAGGCGCACATTGGAAAACTCGGTGCCGCCGCACAGGCCGGGCGCCAGGTTGGTGGCGCGCACGCCGGTACCGACCAGGTCGGCGCGCAGGTTCAGCGTGAATTGCTCGACGAACGCCTTGGTGGCGCCGTAGACGTTGCCGCCCGGGTACGGGTAGGCGCCGGCCGTGGAACCGATATTGATGATGGTGCCGCTGCCGCGCTGGACCATGCCAGGCAGCACGGCGCGGGTGACCGCCACCAGGCCCTTGCAATTGGTGTCGATCATGGTTTCCCAGTCTTCCAGCGACGCTTCGTGCGCTGGGGCCACGCCCAGCGCCAGGCCGGCATTATTGACCAGCACGTCGATGGCTTGCCATTCGGCGGGCAGGGCGGCCAGCGCCTGGGCAATGGCGGCCTTGTCGCTGACGTCGAGCTGGATCGGCAGCACGCTGTCGCCCAGCTCGGCGGCCAGCGCCTGCAGGCGGTCGACCCGGCGGGCGCTGACGATGACTTTGTGGCCGTTGCCGGCAAACACGCGCGCCATGGCGGCGCCGAAGCCGGCGCTGGCGCCGGTGATGAAGACGATCATGGGTTCTCTTTCCTGTATGTGGCGGCTTTTGCACATAACATTCATGCAATTGTGCCGAAATTAACGCAATCACAATGATTCTAGCCTAACCAGCGGGTTTCCTTCATAGCACGGTCGTGCTTCTTGGTATCTTGTCATGGGTTTCCTTGCCCTTGGGCTGGTCTTGCCCTACAATCTGGGCTTCCATTTACGTCTCACGTGACTGGCGAAAAGCTGCCGACCGCAGCGAAAGGTGGGTATCCACCGGGGAGCGTGAGACTCAATAGCCGTTCGCCTGGGCAGCCGAAAGTGGAATTGCACGACCGAGGCTGCCTGTCCCGTTGTTTCCGGCTTTCCTCATTCGATCCTAACCTGCCAGTAAAACATTACTCTCACGGAGTTTTTTTCATGTTCGCCAAAGATCACACCCTCGCCAGCATCGACCCGGAACTGTTTTCCGCCATCCAGGCTGAAAACGTGCGCCAGCACGACCACATCGAGCTGATCGCTTCCGAAAACTACACGTCCCCGGCCGTGATGCAAGCGCAAGGCTCGCAACTGACCAACAAATACGCGGAAGGCTATCCAGGCAAGCGCTACTACGGTGGTTGCGAACACGTGGACGTGGTGGAACAGCTGGCCATCGACCGTGTGAAGAAACTGTTTGGCGCCGAAGCCGCCAACGTGCAGCCGAATTCCGGTTCCCAGGCCAACCAGGGCGTGTTCTTCGCCGTGCTGAAACCAGGCGACACCATCATGGGCATGTCGCTCGCCGAAGGCGGCCACCTGACCCACGGCATGCCGCTGAACATGTCCGGCAAATGGTTCAACGTCGTATCGTATGGCCTGACCGCTGCCGAAGACATCGATTACGACGCCATGGAAGCGCTGGCCAAGGAACACAAGCCGAAGCTGATCATCGCCGGCGCATCGGCTTTCTCGAAAAAAATCGACTTCGAGCGTTTCGCCGCCGTGGCCAAGGCCGTGGGCGCGTACTTCATGGTCGACATGGCGCACTACGCCGGCCTGATCGCCGCCGGCCTGTACCCGAACCCGGTTCCTCACGCTGACTTCGTCACGTCGACCACGCACAAATCGCTGCGCGGCCCACGCGGCGGCATCATCCTGATGAAAGCCGAACACGAAAAAATCATCAACTCGGCCATTTTCCCTGGCATCCAGGGCGGCCCGCTGATGCACGTGATCGCCGGCAAGGCAGTGGCCTTCCAGGAAGCGCTGCAGCCATCGTTCGTCGAGTACCAGAAACAAGTCGTGAAAAACGCCGACGTGATGGCCAAGACCCTGATCAAGCGCGGCCTGCGCATCGTGTCGGGCGGCACCGAGTCGCACGTGTTCCTGGTGGACCTGCGTCCGAAGAACCTGACCGGCAAGGAAGCCGAAGCCATCCTGGGCACCGCGCACATCACCTGCAACAAGAACGGTATCCCGAACGACCCGCAAAAGCCGTTCGTGACGTCCGGTATCCGCCTGGGTTCGCCAGCAATGACGACCCGCGGCTTCAAGGAAGAGCAGGCCGAACAGGTGGCCAACCTGATCGCCGACGTGCTGGACAACCCGCATGACGCCGCCACCATCGAGCGCGTGAAGGCTGCCGTCAAAGTACTGGCCGACGCGTTCCCGGTTTACGCATAATCGCCTGCTTTGGTAACATCGGAGCGCCGGTCTTTCAGGCCGGCGCTTTTTCTTTTCCCATCTACCAAAAACTTGCCTAATGAAATGTCCGTTTTGTCAGCATGAAGAAATCCACGTCCTCGACACCCGCATGTCGGAAGAGGGCGATGCGATCCGCCGCCGGCGGCGCTGCGGCAAGTGCGACAAGCGCTTCACGACGTACGAACGCATCGAACTGGTGATGCCTTACGTGGTCAAGAAAAACGGCAGCCGCGCCGAATATTCCGCGGCAAAATTGCGCGGCAGCCTGGCGCTGGCATTGCGCAAGCGCCCAGTCTCGGCCGAGGCAGTCGACCATGCGGTGCAAGCCATCGAGGAAAAACTGTTGACGTCCGGCCAGCGCGAAATCGATTCGCACGCGATTGGCGAACTCGTGATGCAGCAATTGAAGGCGCTCGATACGGTGGCCTACATCCGCTTTGCATCGGTCTACAAGAATTTCGAATGCCTGGCCGAGTTCCAGGACGCCATCGAAGAAGCCGGGCACGCCACGCCGCCGGCAAATCTTTCCTGATCACACTTCAATTTGCCCTGCCATTGAGCAGGGCAAAGCCTGGTCCGATTCGTCTTGCCGGCTCAGCCCGGGCTTGACCGTCGTCATGCCGCAGCCTGCCCCGGCGCGTAACGTCGGGGTCTTCCCACCTGGCGCGGAGGCGGATCATGGTTCCCCGTCGTACATGCGGATTCACATTGCTGGAAGTCCTGGTGGCGCTCGTGGTGCTGGCGCTGGGGATATTGGGTGCAGCAATTATGCAATTAACGGCCCAGCGCATGCAGCAACAATCGCAATGGCTGACAGCGTCGGCGCGGCTGGCGGCGGACTTTGCCGGGCGCCTGCGCGCCAACGCGGCGCTGGCCGATAGTGTCTACGCCGGTTTCGATTACGATGCGCGGCGCGAACCCGCGCCCGACCCCGCGTTCGCCTGCGCCGCGGCGGCCTGTGACAGTGAACAGCTGGCGCGTGCAGACCTGGCGGAGTTGAAACTGCAGGTGGCGCAAACCCTGCCGGCAGGCCGTGCGCGCATCTGCCGCGACCGTCATTCATGGCACGGCGGGCGCTTGCGGTGGGCCTGCACCGGCGACGCCACCGCACCGCTGGTTATCAAGATCGGCTGGCGCGAGCGCCTGCCCGATGGGCGGGCCGCCGATGACGGCAACGGTCCCGGCGTCGCGCTGGCGCTGGCGGGAGTGCGGCCATGAGCGCGGCGCCGATGGCTGTCGGTGGTGCGGCGGCAGGTGTGGCCGGTACGGCGGCCGCCACGGTGGCGCCGGATTCCGCCACCTTTGCTGCCACGGACACGGCCACCCGCGTGGTCGGGCATGCGGCCCGGAAGGCGGCGCCCCATATCGCCAGGCGCGCCGCCACGAGCGCAGTTCCGACGGGGGGCACCCGCAGGGCCAGGTATCCGGTCCCGAATATATCCGTCAAGGCTACGCTGATCGCCGCTACCCGCGCCGGCTACGGGCTGGTGGAATTGATGTTGTCGCTGGCCATAGGCGCGTTGCTGGCGCTGGCCGCGTCAAGCGTACTGGGCGGCGTTCATATGGCCTTCCAGCATCACAGTGCGCAGACACGGCTCGACGACAGCGGGCGGCAGGCGCTGGCCAGCATGGTGCGCGCCATCGGGCAAGCGGGATACCGGGCAGTCGATGGCGCGGCGCCCGCCATGGCCGCGATCGCCGTCATGGGGCGCGATGCTTCCGGCGTGGGACATGACACCGACGGCATTGGCGGTCCCTGGCCGCCGGCATTCAATGGCAGCGACGTGCTGGCCGTGCGCTTTGGCGGCGCGGGCGCCGGCAGTGGCGACGGCAGCATCACCGATTGCGCCGGATTTGCCATCGGCGAAGGCGAGCAAGGCTGGAGCATTTTCTACGTGGCCGCCGGCCCCGATGGCGAAGGCGAATTGCGCTGCAAATACAGGGGAAGCAGCGGCTGGGGCGCCGATGCGCTGGTGCGCGGCGTCGATACGCTGCAAATCCTGTACGGCATCGATACCGACGATCCGCCCGATGGTGTGCCGAACCGCTACCTCACCGCCACGCAAACGGCTGCGCTCGGCGCGGGCGGTGACGGCTGGCGGCGCGTGGCCAGCGTGCGCATCGCGCTGCTGCTGCATGGCGCGCCGGCTTCCCGGCCGGAGGGCGCCGCCGCGCTCTACCACTTGTTTGGCAGCGGCTATACGGCCCTGGCGGGCGGGGACGACGCAGGTGTCGTGATCGATGAAAAAGCGCTGCCGGCGGCACAGTGGCAGCGGGTGCGGCGCGTGGTCGGCGCCACGGTCCTGGTGCGTAACGCTGGAAAGTAGGGGGTGCATGATGGGCATGGTCAAGGCGGCAATCCTGGTGGCTCCCCAGCAGGGCATGGTGTTGATGGCGGCGCTGCTGGTGCTGGTGATGGTGTTGTTGACGGGCGCAGCCGGCGCGCGGCTGGCGCTGCAGGACGAACGCGCCGCGCGCGGCTTGCGCGACCGCGACGTGGCGCTGCAGGCGGCCGAGGACGCATTGGCCGATGCGGAAAGCGAACTGGCCGGCGGTGCGCTGGACCCTGGCCGCCAGGCGCTGCTGGCGGCCGGCGACGGTTATGCCGACGGCTGCGGGAATGGCGCCGCCGCGCCGGACCTGGGCCTGTGCGCGGCGTCCGACAGCGGCCCACCGGCATGGCAGCGGGTCGACCTGGCCGACGATGGGGCGGTCTCGCGCTCCGTGCCGTTCGGCCTGTATACCGGGGCGGAGATGGAAACCGGCGCGGGGTTCCTGCCATTCCGAAAACCGCGCTACGTGATCGAGCAATTGCCGCCGCCTGCCGGCGCGGCGGAAGGGACAGCCCACCTGTACCGGGTGACCGCTATCGGCTTTGGCGCACGCGACGGCGCCGAAGCCGTGCTGCAAAGCGTCTATCGGCCTGCGGTTCCAGGGGCGGCAGCACCCGCACCCGCACCGGCGCTGCCCTCCGCGCCGGCAGCGGGCGGCGCCGCGCCGCCAGGCCGCATCGCATGGCGCGAAATCGCCAACTACCGCGAATTGCGGCGCGCCATCCGGCGATAGGAGGCGGCCATGCACGCATCGATCCGCACGTCGCACGGTTTCACACTGATTGAATTACTGATCGTTATGGTGCTGGCGCTGGTGCTGTCGGCAGCGGCATTCCCGGCCTACACGGAATTCGCCGTGCGGGCGCGCCGTACCGAAGCGCAGGCCGCGCTGTACCTGCTGATGCAGCAGCAGGAGCGCTATTACAGCCGCCACGGCACGTATCTCGCTTTCAGCGCCGACGCCACCGACGACGATGCCCGCGCCTTCCACTGGTGGAGCGGGCGCGACGCCGCATCCAGCGCCTATGAAATCGAAGGCAAGGCCTGCGACGGCGAGACCCTCGCGGAATGCATACAGCTGGTGGCACGGCCCGGCACCGCGCGGGTCGACGGCACGTTCCGCGATGCCGGCTGCGAAACGCTGATCCTGACCAGCACCGGCCTGCGCCTGGCGACCGGGCCGGCGCTGCAATGCTGGCGGTAGCGCCATGGGACACCTGACCGGGCAGCGGGGCCGCTCGCTGGTGGAAATCATGGCGGCGTTGGCCATTGCCGCCATCCTGTTGTGCGGCGCGATGCCGGCCGCGCATGGCTTGCTGCAGCGCCTGCAATTGCGCACGGCGGTGGCGAGCCTGCAAGGGGCGCTGGACCTGGCCCGCACGCAAGCCATGGCGCGCGGCGCGGTGGTGGTGGTGGCGCCGCGCGCTGGCCAGTGGGAACGCGGCTGGACCGTGTTTGCCGACCGCGACGGCGACGGCGCACCGGGCCCGGGCGATGAAATCATGGCCGAGCAAGACGCGCTGGGCGATGCCATCCATATCCGCATGCAGTTCACGGGCGGCGCCGGGCAGCGCTATATTGCATATAATTCGGCTGGACGCGGTTGCCGCGCGGACAATAGCCAGACCGCCCGCTGGGGCACATTGACGGTGGAAGCCGGCGCGCAGCAATACCTGGTGCGCATCAACATGCTGGGCCGCGCGCGCGTCTGCGATCCGAAAAAGGATGGCAGCGCCTGTACAGGATAAGGAATAACGTGGACATATCGAACGACGCCGATGGCATGAAACTGGCCCTGCAATGGGCCGCGAAAGGGCTGTACACGACGTCGCCCAACCCGCGCATCGGTTGCGTGATCGTCAAGGACCGCAAGGTGATCGGCGAAGGCGTGACGCAGCCGGCCGGGCAGGACCACGCGGAAATCCAGGCCATGAAGGATGCGCAGCGGCGCGGCCACGACGTGCGCGGCGCCACCGCCTACGTCACGCTGGAGCCGTGCAACCACCATGGCCGCACGCCGCCGTGTTCCGACGCGCTGGTGCGCGCGGGACTGGCGCGCGTGGTGGCGGCCATGGAAGACCCGAACCCGCTGGTGGCGGGGCAGGGCATGGCGAAGCTGGCGGCGGCCGGCATCGCGGTGGAAACCGGCCTGATGGCCAACGAAGCCCATGAAATGAACATCGGCTTCTTTTCACGCATGACACGCGGGCTGCCGTGGGTGCGCATGAAAACCGCCGCCAGCCTCGATGGCATGACGGCGCTGCACAATGGCCGCAGCCAATGGATCACCGGTCCCGAGGCGCGCGCCGACGGGCACGCGTGGCGCGCCCGCGCGTGCGCGATCCTGACCGGCATCGGCACCGTGCAGGCCGACGACCCGCAACTGACGGTGCGCGCCGTCGACACGCCGCGCCAGCCGCGCCGCATCGTGGTCGACAGCCGCCTCGACATCAGCCCGCACGCGAAAATATTGCAGGGCGGGGGCACGTGGGTGGTGTGCGCCATCCGCGACCCGGAAAAGGAGGCCGTGTTGCGCGCCATGGGCGCGGACGTCATCGCGCTGCCCAACGCCCACGGCAAGGTCGATTTGCCGGAATTGATGCGCGAACTGGGGCGCCGCCAGATCAATGAATTGCACGTGGAAGCCGGCGGCAAGCTCAATGGCTCGCTGATCCGCGAAGGCTGCGTCGATGAATTGCTGGTGTACCTGGCGCCCGCGCTGCTGGGCGACGCGCAACCGATGTTTGCCTTGCCGGCGCTGACGGACCTGTCCGGCAAACACGCACTGACCTTCCACGAGGTGACGCAAGTCGGTCCGGATTTGCGTATCCTTGCCCGATTCACTTCTTAATCCGAAAGACTCGCTATGTTTACTGGTATCGTTGCCGCCGTCGGCAAAATCACTGAAGTCCAGCCGCTCGAAGGCGGCGCCGACGCGGGCGTGCGCCTGTCGGTCGACGCGGGCGGCCTGCCGCTGGCCGACGTCGCGCTAGGCGACTCGATCGCCCTCAATGGCGCCTGCATGACCGTGATTGAAAAAACCGACACCGCCTTCAAGGTCGACGTGTCGCGCGAAAGCCTCAATTGCACGGTGGGCCTGGACGGTCTCAATGAAGTCAACCTGGAAAAAGCCCTGACCCTGTCCGAGCGCCTGGGCGGCCACCTGGTCTCCGGCCACGTCGACGGCCTGGGCGTGGTGCGCAAGTTCGAGCCGGTGGGCGAATCGTGGGAACTGGTGATCGAAGCGCCGAAAAGCCTGGCGAAATACCTGGCCTTCAAGGGTTCCATCGTGGTCAACGGCGTCTCGCTGACGGTCAACCGCGTCGACGATATCGGCGCCGGCGACAACCTGGCCAGCCAGTTCTCCATCAACCTGATCCCGCACACGATTTCCGTGACCACGCTGAAGCACTTGAAAGTGGGCGGCAAGGTGAATCTGGAGGTGGATTTGATTGCGCGCTACGTGGAGCGCATGCTGTCGGTATCCGGCAAATGACCGCCTGGCGTCGTGTTCCCTGTGCCGGACTCACGGCGCGCGGCCGGCAGCAGCCGCTTCAGCGCCGCCAGCGCCACCGGCCGCTCCAGCTGGTAATCGAAGCCGGCGCCGCGTGCGATGACCTTGTCGTGCGACTGCCCCGAACCGTCCAGCGCGATGAACGTGGCCGGCGGTTCCGGCTGCAGCGAGCGCAGCTGGCGCGCCAGCGCATAGCCTTCCACACCCGGCAGATCCGTGCGGATCAGCACGGCGTCCGGTTTTAACTCCGCCGCGCACGCCAGCGCGCTGGCCTCGTCGGGGCAGAGCGCCACGGTGTGGCCTGCTTCCTGCAGGGCGGCCGGCAGGGCGGCGTCGCCATCGTCGGCGCGGTCGACCAGCAGGATATGCAGTCCCTGCCCGGGCGCGCCGCCGGCCGGCGGTGCGCCGGGCTGGCCACCGTGCGTGTGCAGCAGCGGCAGCGTAACGGTGAACGTGCTGCCCAGGCCGCGCCCGTCGCTGCTGGCGGTGACGCGGCCGTGGTGCAGCGTGACGATGCTCTTGACCAGCGCCAGGCCCAGTCCCAGGCCGCCTTCGTTGCGGTCCGGATTGCGTTCGGCCTGCGTGAACAGTTCGAACAGGTGCGGCAGCAAGGCCGCGTCCATGCCAATGCCGTTGTCGGCCACCGCGATGGCCACCTCGTTGCCGTGCAGGGCCGTCGTCAGCGCGATGCGCCCCAGTTGCGGCGTGTATTTTGCGGCATTGTTGAGCAGGTTCGCCAGCACCTGCACCAGCCGGGTATGGTCGCCCAGTACGGTGGCCCCGTCGGCGTGCAAGTTCACCACGAGCGCCTGCCTGCGCGCTTCGATCAGCGGGCGCGATTGTTCGACCGCGCCGTGCACCACGGCCGCCACGCTGACTTCATCCTGGCTGATCGACACCAGGCCGCGCGTGACGCGCGACACGTCCATCAAGTCATTGACCAGGTCCGACAAGTGCCGCACTTGGCGGTCGATGATTTCACTGGAGCGCCGGATGTTTTCCGGATTGCCGTCTCCGGCCTTCAGCAAATGCGCGGCCGTGCTGATGGGCGCCAGTGGGCTGCGCAGCTCGTGGGCCAGCAGCGCCAGGAAGTCATCCTTGCGCTGGTTGGCCTGCTGCAGCGCTTCCTCGGCTTCACGCTGCAGCGTGATGTCGGTGTTGGTGCCCAGCCAGCGCACCACGGCGCCGCCCTGGTCGCGGATGGGGATGGCGCGCGACAGGAACCAGCGGTATTGGCCATCGGCGCCGCGCAGCGGGAACGTGTCTTCCCACACGCGCTGCTGCTCCACGATGCGTTCCCGGTACAGCGCCACCACGCGCTCGACGTGGTCGGGATGGTGCACTTGCCTCCAGCCCCAGCCCCGCATCTGCTCGAACGTGGCGCCGGTGTACTCGAACCAGCGGCTGTTGTACCAGAAGATGTAGCCGCTGCTGTCGGCCATCCAAGCCAGTTGCGGGATGTTTTCCGCCAGCGTGCGGAAGGTCGCCTCGCTTTCGCGGATCGCGCGTTCGGCCAGCTTGCGTTCCGTGATGATGCGGTAAAACACGGCCAGGTTGTCGCCGAACGGGTAGGCGCGCGCCTCGATCCACATGTCGCGCCCATTGTGGCGGTACAGCTGGTCCACCGTGATGTGGATGCGTTCGCGCATGGCCTTGCGGTACGCATCGGCCAGCGGCAATTGCTCGGAACCGGGCCAGATTTCCCAGTGCGTGCGGCCAATGATGGCGTCGCGGGGCCGGCCATCGATACGCAGCGCTTCGTCGTTGATGCACTGGATGCGGAAATCGCGGTCCAGCAGGACGAAACCTTCATCGATGGCGTGCAGGATCAGTTCGCTGGCACGTTGCAGGCTGTCGGCCGCGATGTCGGCCGGCTGGCGCACGTCGACGTTGTGCAGCAGGGCCAGGTACTGGTCAACGCCGCCCGCCTCATCGGGGGCAATGCGCTTGAGCGCGACGTCGCAAAAAATAATCGTGCCGGTGCTGCCGATGAAGCGCTTCCTGTACGTCAGCTGGGCGCCGTCCCGCAACATGGCGCGGATCGTGCGGTCTTGCTGGCGGTCTTGCCACGCCGTCAATTCCGCCACCGGCCTGCCGGCCAGTTCCGCGGGGGGATAGCCTGTCAATTCGCAAAATGCCCGGTTGGCGGCCACGATGGTATCTTCGCCGGAATACAGCAGCGCGGCGCAAGGAATCAGCTCCACCAGGTTTGCGACATCGGAGTGCGCCATGGAACGGCTCCGCCAGGAACAGTCGTAATGCGGGCATCGTACTGGAATGCCGGGACTGGCCTCGCCACGTTGCCTGACGGTTTCAATGTTGCTTGACAAATTATACAGGTGATCCTAAAGTGATATCACTTTGATGTTAACAAGGACCCCAGCATGTCTACCGCACACCCCAGGCGTGAATCCAGTTTTACTTCGTATAACGGTTACCTGGCGGCGCTGGCCGCCGTGCTGCTGTTGCTGGGCAGCCTCGTGATGGCGCGCGCCGGGCATCCGGCCGGCGTGCTGCTGTTCCTGCTGATGGCCGCAGGCGCGGTGTTCATCGTGCCCGGCCTGTACATGCTGCAGCCCAACGAGAGTGCGATCTTGATGCTGTTCGGTAAATACGTTGGCACCGACCGCAGCGAGGGATTGCGCTGGGCGTTCCCGCTGTACCGCAAGCGCAAGCTGTCGGTGCGGGCCCGCAACTTCAACGCGCCGACCTTGAAAGTCAACGACAAGCGCGGCAATCCGGTGGAAATCGGCGCCGCCGTGGTCTGGCGCGTGCGCGATACCGCGCAGGCGCTGTTCGACGTCGACGATTTCGAGCGTTACGTGGCGGTGCAGGGTGAAGCGGCGCTGCGCCACCTGGCGTCGCAATACGCGTACGACGAGGGCGAAGACCTGGCCGCCGGTGAGACCACGCTGCGCTCGGGCATGGACGATGTGGCCCAGGCCCTGCGTACCGAACTGCAGGCGCGCTTCGATGCCGCCGGCGTGGAAGTGCTGGACGCCAAGCTGACGCACCTGGCGTATGCGCCGGAAATCGCGCAAGTCATGCTGCGCCGCCAGCAGGCCGAGGCCATCATCAGCGCCCGCGCCAAGATCGTCCACGGCGCCGTCAGCATGGTGGAAGCCGCGCTGAAGGGGCTGGCCGAGCGCGACATCGTGGAACTCGATGCCGAACGCAAGGCCGCCATGGTCAGCAACCTGCTGGTGGTGCTGTGCTCCGACAAGGATGCGCAACCCATCATCAATGCCGGCACCCTGTACAACTAGGGCGCTGCACGATGGCCAGCCCGGGGAAAAAAGCCTTCCCGCTGCGGATCGATCCTGCCCTGTGGGATGAACTGCAGCGGCTGGCCGCGCGCGACCTGCGCAGCGTCAACGCGGAAATCGAATTCCTGCTGCGCGAAGGGCTGGCGCGGCGCGGCATCACGGTCAAGAGCGGCAAGCAGGTTGACGCCGCCGCGCATGGCGATGCGCCTGGCGACGGGATGGGGCGGAATGCCGGCGACAATGCGGGTGAAGAAAACCAGGGCGGAAACCAGGGCGGAAACCAGGGTGGATAACGCGCGGCGGCAGCCGCTTACGCCGGCTTGGCCGGCGTGCGCAAAATGAATTGCACCGCCTGCGCCGCCACCTCTTCGATCGATGCGCGGCCCGGCTTGTACCACTGGGCGGTCCAGTTCAAGGCGCCAAACATCAGCAGGCGGTCGAGGCGGCCCGGCATGGCCCAGTCGCCGGATGCGTGCAGCCGCGCGATGACGTCATTCCACACGGTTTCATAGCGGTCCTTCAATCCGACGATGCGCGTGCGCGACGCCTTGTCCAGCGAACGCCATTCATACAGCAGCACGGGAATGAAATCGTGGTTGGGCGCCAGCACGTTATGCAGGTGTACTTCCACCAGGCGCTGGAACGCGGCGCGCGGCGGCAGTGCGTGCGGGGCGATTTCCTCGATGCGCGCCAGCGACTCGCGCATGCCGTGTTCCATCACGGCCGCCAGGATTTCCTGCTTGGACTTGAAATGGTAGAACCAGCTGCCGGAATGGATGCCGGCCGCCGCCGCGATGTCGCGCACTGTGGTGTTGTCATATCCTTTGGTGCGGAACAGGTAGGCTGATTTGCGGATCAGTTCTCCCCGCAGGCTGTCCTGTTCACTCTTGGCGGGACGGCCGCGCCGGCGTGGCGCGGCATCCGGCGCCGCGCCGGTGGTTTCAGGAACGACAGGGGGAGGGGTTTTGCTGGACATGGGACTTTTATACCATATCCACACCGCCGGCGAAGAACCGCGCCTTACGCCGTCAGGCTTCCGTGTGTACTGGGGCTGCTTCCGGGAGTTTTCCGGGTTGTCCGAGTTCCCACAGCAGCTGCCACGGATAAATGCCCCTGTCGTGGCCGTCGCTGAACGTCAGTTGCACGCCATAGACGCCGACCGGCGCGATCCATTCCAGCGTGACGCCCGGATCGGCGTGAGGCGCGCCGCCGGCCCTGCGCGCCGCCGTGCAGCCGGAACAGCGGCAGCCCGCGCGCAGCGCCGCGTAGCCGATGGTGAGCGTGGCGCCGTCGGCATAACCCAGTTCCAGCACGCGGCGCGCCTTGTCGTTGCGGATGCTGGCGATGGTCACGCCGCCTCCTTTGCATGCCCGGCGCCTTGTTCGAGCAGGATCTGGCGGATCGCCAGGCGGGCCGATTTGCGCACTTCCGGATCGGGATCGTCTTCCACCGTGGCCAGCGCCGGCAGCGCCTGCGGCAGGCGGATTTCCCCCAGCGCCAGCGCGGCTTCCTTGCGCAGGTTCGCCACCGTCGCCTGCAAGGCCTGCGCCAGCGGCGCGACGGCCGGCGCGTGGCGCAGGCGCCCCAGGCTGCGCGCCGCGCGCTGGCGCACTTGCCAATACGGGTCTTCCAGCAGCGGCAGCAGCGCGTCGCCGGCCCCGGGCAGGGCGAGTTTGCCCAGCACGCCGGCCGCTTCTTCGCGCACTTGCCACGAGACGTCGACCAGGCCGGCCAGCAGCGCCGAACGCACGGACTCTGGCGCGGCCGTCGGCGTTCCTGGGTGAGCGCCTGCCTGGGTGCCGGTGTGGCCGCGCTGCCGGCCCGCTTGCACGTCCGCAGGCTGGCCCGGTTGCGGGCCGGATGACGGGCCCGATGGCGTTGCGCCGGCAAATCCCAGCGCGCCGACGGCGGCGCGCCGCACTTCCTGCGCGGGGTCGTTGCCGGCAATGGCGCCCAGCGCGGCCAAAGTCGACGGGTGCTTCAGCCAGCCCAGCACGGTTACGGCTTCGCGCCGCACAGCGGCGTCGACGTCACCCAGCGCCTGCAGCGCCGGTTCCAGGCTGCCGGGCGCGCGCAATTCGCGCAATGCGCGCAACAGCGCAGCACGGGCGTGCGGCGTCCAGGCCGGCGTACCGGGGGGCGCTTGCGGCGGCAACAGCGCCAGCAGCGGCGCGGCCGACGATGGCTGCTTCAATTCGGACAATGCCTGCGCGGCCGCCTGGCGCACCGCCTCGTCGCCATCATCGAGCGCCAGCGCCAGCGCATGGGCCGCTTCAGGGCTTTCCAGCGCTTCCAGGGCGCGCGCCGCTTCCAGCCGCACCGCGGCGTCCGCGTCGCCCAGCGCGGCAATGAACAGCGGCGCGTGTTCGTCGCCGGCGAAATCGGCCAGTTCCAGCAGCGCCAGGCGGCGGATGCCGCTGTCGCCGGAGCGCAGGCGCGCCAGCAGTTCAGGATCGTCGTTCAACAGGTCGGTCATGCGGTTTTCCTTTGTATTTGTTGTAGTTGTTCGATGGGTGGCCCCAGTGGACTCAGGCGCGCCAGCGGTTGCGGGTGGCCGCTGGTGTACGCCTCCGGATGCAGCAAGTCCAGGCAATGGCGCTTGAGGCGCGTGAATTCCGGCGACGTGACCAGGTCCGCGCCGCGCGGGCGTTCGAAATCGAGCCGCAATTCCTCGACGATGCGGCCCGGCCGCGGGCTCATGACGAAGATGCGGTCGGCCAGGAACAGCGCTTCGTCGATGTCGTGCGTGATGAAGACAATGGTGGTGCGGATGCGCGTCCACACATCCAGCAGCAGGTGCTGCATCATCAGCCGCGTTTGCGCATCGAGCGCGCCGAACGGTTCGTCCATCAGCATCACGCGCGGATGCGTGATCAGCACGCGGGCGATTTCCACGCGCTGGCGCATGCCGCCCGACAGTTGATGCGGATAGTGCTTTTCAAAGCCTTCGAGGCCCACCAGCGCGATCAGTTCGCGGGCGCGCGCTTCCCGCTCCGCGCGCGGCACGCCCTGCATTTTCAGGCCGAACGCCACGTTGGCCAGCACCGGCTTCCACGGGAACAGCGTATGGTTCTGGAACACCAGGCCGCGGTCCGGGTGAGGACCCTCGATGGCGGTGCCGTCGACCGCCATGCCGCCGCTGCTGGCGCGGATATGGCCTGCCAGCGCGCCCAACAGGGTGGACTTGCCGCAGCCCGATGGGCCCAGCAGGCAAATGAATTCGCCGGGCGCGATGTCGAGCGAGACATCCTGCACGGCCTCGAACGCGCGCGCGCCCTGGCCCAGCGTGATGTGCAGGCGGTCGATATGGATGCCGCCGCGCAGGGTAGCAACAGGGTTCGTCATTTTTCCTCCTTCCATGGCGTGGCCAGCGCGCCGAGCTTGCGCACCAGGGCGCTGCTGCCCATGCCGAACACGCCGATGAACAGCATGCCGACCACGATGTCGGCATAGTTCTGCACCGTGTACGAGGCCCACGTGTAATAACCGATGCCGAACTGGCCGGAAATCATTTCCGCCGTCACCAGGCAAAACCAGGCGGTGCCCATGCCGATCGCCAGGCCCGTCACGATGCCGGGCGCGGCGCCCGGCAACACGACTTCGGCGAACAGCGCCAGGCGTTTGGCGCCCAGGCTGCGCGCCGACGCCAGGAGCCGGGCATCGATCTGCTCGACGCCGTGCACGGTATTGAGCAGGATCGGGAACAGCGCGCCGGTGAAGGTGATGAAGACCATCGACATTTCCGATGACGGGAACATCAATATCGCCAGCGGTATCCACGCCACGGCGGGGATCGGGCGCAGCATTTCCAGCGGCGGCATCAGGATGTCGGCCGCGCGGCGCGAGCGGCCGATCGCCAGGCCCAGCGCCACGCCCGCCACGGCCGCGGCCACGAAGCCGCCAAACACGCGCGCCACGCTGGCGCCCACGTGTTTGGCCAGCAGCGGCGATTGCAGCAAGTCGGCCGCCGCGCGCAACACTTCCAGCGGCGCCGGCACGTTGGTGAACGTGATGACACCGAGGTCCAGCTTGCTGGTCGATGCCCAGTGCCAGGCCAGCAGGCACAGGGCCAGCGATGCGGCGCGCAGCAGCAGGGTGGCGGTATGGCTCCACGATGCCGATGGCGCGCGGCGCGCCGCCGCATTCGATGGTGCGGCCGGTCCGCCTGGCGTGGCCGATACGCGCGATGCGGCTGAAGCAGGCGATGCAGGCGATGCAGCCGATGCAGCCGATGCAGCCGATGCGATCGGGACGCCACGGACAGCGGATACGTCGGCCCGCGGCGCGCTTGCCGGGGCAGGTTGCGGATAAGCGCCGGACAGCGCGGTCGATGCGGCAGGGTTGCTCATGCAGGCCTCCGTTTATACCCCGGCCTTGACGCCGTTAAAGTCCAGCACCTTGCCGCCGTTCTTTTTCGCCCATGCTTCGGCGGCGTCCTTTTGCAGGAAGCTGCTGACGTCATTCTTGCTGGCCACGAACCACGCATCCTCGGCCAGCAGTTTCAAGCCCGTGTTGCGGTCATGCGCATAGACCACGCGCACTTTCTTGCCGGCTTTTTCCAGCTTGGCCACTTCCGCGAAGGCCGACGTGGCGCTGGCGTAGTTGCGCACCAGCGGCTCGCCCTCGACCCACACCTGCGCCACCTGCTTGAAGTCCGTGATGGCCTTGCCCGTCACGGCGTCCTTCGCCACCAGCGGATGGCGGCCATAGTGCTTCAGCTGCGCGTCGTAATCGAGGCCGGCCTGCTTGAACGCGGTGCGCAGGTACTGGTCATTGATGAAAGTCTTCGGATCGAGGTCGGTGTCGGTGCGCTTCATCAGGCGCAGCGTCTCGATCGAGGTCTGTACGGCCTGGCGGTATTCCGGCTTCCACGTGAAGTCGCGCGTCTGCAGTCCCAGCGGGCCGTGGAACAGGTAATTGATTTCCGCTTCGATGCCGGTGACCTTGGCGATCAGTTCACTGTATTTTTCCGGCTCGGCCGATA
>CBIHOX010000103.1:0-22160 GCA_966211685.1 uncultured Pseudoduganella sp. | reverse complement strand
ACGACGTGTGGGCGCCGCTGTGGGTGATCGACTTCCCGATGTTCGAGTACGACGAGGAAGACGACCGCTGGACCGCGACGCACCACCCGTTCACGGCGCCAAAAGACGGCCACGAAGACATGCTGGAAACCAATCCGGGCGCCTGCATCGCCAAGGCCTACGACATGGTGCTGAACGGCTGGGAACTGGGCGGCGGTTCGATCCGTATCCACCGCGAAGAAGTGCAGTCCAAGGTGTTCCGCGCGCTGAAGATCGACGCCGACGAAGCCCGCCTGAAGTTCGGCTTCCTGCTCGACGCGCTGCAGTACGGCGCGCCGCCGCACGGCGGCCTGGCGTTCGGCCTGGACCGTATCGTGACCCTGATGACCAAGTCCGATTCGATCCGCGACGTGATCGCCTTCCCGAAAACCCAGCGCGCCCAGTGCCTGCTGACCCAGGCGCCGTCGGAAGTGGACGAGAAGCAGTTGCGCGAACTGCATATCCGCCTGCGCGCGACCGAGCCGAAAGTGGCCGGCTAATCAGCCGTAACATGGAAAAGGCGCTGCGGCGCCTTTTCTTTTGCCTGCGTTTTACCTCTGCATGGACAAGCCTTACAAAATCCCTGAATCCGTCCTGGTCGTGATCCACACGGCCGACCTGGAAGTGCTGCTGATCGAGCGCGCCGACAAACCGGGCTACTGGCAATCCGTGACCGGCTCGCTCGATGCGCCGGACGAACCGTTATTGACGACGGCAACGCGTGAACTGTTCGAAGAAACCGGCATCGTGGCCGACGGCGCCGGCATCGCGCTGCGCGACTGGCACCTGTCGAACATTTACGAGATCTACCCCGTATGGCGCCACCGCTATGCGCCGGGTGTGACGCAAAACACCGAACACGTGTTTTCCGTCCAGGTGCCGCGCGACATCCCCATCATCCTGAGCCCCCGCGAACACGTGAACCACGTGTGGCTGCCATACCTGGAAGCGGCGGACAAGTGTTTTTCGCCGTCGAACGCGGAGGCGTTGCTGTTGCTGCCGCGGTACGTGAGACGCGACTGACTTTGCGGCCGGGATGACTGCATGCACCACCCCAGTGCATGCGATTTTTGCATAATGTTAGGCGTGTGGAAATTCCCATGGGACCATGAATTCGTCATCGGTCTCCAATGGGGAATGCTATGCCTGCCTTCACCAACATCACGATAGGCCAGCGCCTGGCCGTGGGGTTTTGTATTGTCCTGTTGTGCGCCATGGCCCTGCTGGGGCTGGGATTATGGCGCATGAGCCAGATGCAGGCGCTGACCGATTCCATTGTCGACGACGAGGCCGCCAGCCTGAATGACGCCACCGCCATGCGCGAAAACGGCAGTGCGCTGGCGCTGATCCTGCGCAAGATCAGCGCACCCACCGACGTCGCGGAGCTGGCGCAGGAACGCATCAAATTCACCGCCACATTGGCCGGCTACCGCGCCGCCGTGGAGGGCTTGCAGCAGCGCAGCGCCACGCCGGAAGGGCGGCAATTGCTGGAACAGGTGCTGGCGCGGCAAGGCGTGGTGGTGCCGCTGGCCGAGCAGATCGAACGATACGCGGTGGCCGGCAATTTTTTCGACGCCGCGCTGAAACTCAAAGCGCTGACGGCGCCGCATGAACAATGGATGGCCGCGCTGACCGCGCTGGCCGGGCACCAGCGCGTGGCCATGAAGGAAGCGGCGGCGGCGTCGCGCCAGCATTACCGGGCGGCCAGGCTCGGCATGTGGTCGCTGGGCGGACTGGCGCTGGCGCTGGGCGCGGCCATCGCGTGGCACACCACGCGCACCATCACTGTCCCGCTGGGTAACGCGGGACGCATCGCCGGCGCCATCGCGACCGGTGACTTGAGCCAGGAAATCGGCCCGGCCGGCCATGATGAAGCGGGCGCGCTGGTGCGCTCGCTGCACACCATGCAAACCCAGTTGATCGGCGCGGTGCGCCAGATCCAGGATGGCGCCGGCAATATCGCCATGGCGGCGCGGGAGATCGCCACCGGCAATGCCGATTTGTCGGCGCGTACGGAAATGCAGGCCGGGTCGCTGGAACACACGGCCAGCGCCATGCACACGCTGACCGACACCGTGCGTCAAAATGCCGGGCATGCGCGGCAGGCCAATGAACTGGTGGAGGAAGCGGCCGGCGTCGCGGCGCGCGGCGGGCAGGTGATGGATCAGGTCATTGCCACCATGGGCGCCATCCAGGATAGTGCGCGCCGCATTGCCGACATCACTGGCGTGATCGATGCGATCGCGTTCCAGACCAACATCCTCGCGCTCAATGCCGCCGTGGAAGCGGCGCGTGCCGGCGAACAGGGCAGGGGCTTTGCCGTGGTGGCCTCGGAAGTGCGCAACCTGGCCCAGCGCAGCGCGGCGGCCGCCAAGGAAATCAAGGTGCTGATCGGCGACTCGGTGGCGCGGGTCGACAGCGGAGGCCGGCTGGTTGACGACGCCGGCCAGACCATGGCGCGGATTGTGACGTCGGTGCAGGCGGTGGCGGCCATCATGGCCGATATTGCCGCCGCCAGCGAATCGCAAAGCACTGGACTGCAGGAAATCAACCGCGCGGTCACGCGCATGGATGACATGACGCAGCAAAACGCGGCGCTGGTCGAGCAGGCCGCCGCAGCCGCCGACAGCTTGCAGCACCAGGCGCAGCGGCTGGAGCAGGCGGTGGGTATTTTCACCCTGTCCCCCGATAAAAAGTACTCATCCACTCAAGCCCGATTGGCGCTACCATGAGCATATATTCCCCACTAGCAATTAAAATCGCTTCCGCCACTGTTATGAAAAAGGTACGATTCCCGCTTGCCATGATCGCTGCCACGGGCATGTTGGCCCTGCTGGCCGGGGGCGCGCAGGCGCAGGATTCCGCCACCCTCAGGAAAATCAAGGAAACCGGGGTCATCACCATTGGCTTCCGCGACAAGTCGATCCCGTTTTCCTTCCTCGACAAACAGCAGCGGCCGATCGGCTATTCCATCGAGCTGTGCGAGCGCGTGGCGGCCGCCGTCAAGAACCGCTTGAAATTGCCGGTGCTGGAAATCATGTACCGGCCCGTGACGGCCGCCAACCGCATGGCGTTCGTGGCCAACGACATCGTCGACATCGAATGCGGCTCCACTTCCAATACCGTGGAGCGGCAAAAGGAAGTCGCGTTTTCCGTCACCACGTTCGTGTCCGCCAGCAGCCTGATGTCCCGTAAAGCCAACAATTACCAGAGCCTGGCGGAATTGCGCGGGCGCACGGTGGTGTCCACGGCCGGCACCACCACCGTCAGGGCCTTGCAGGAATCGAGCCGGGCGCAGGAACTGGATTTGCGCATCATTGCCGCCAAGGACCATGCCGACGCATTCAGCATGGTGGAATCGGACCGCGCCGCCGCGTTCGCGATGGATGAAGTGCTGCTGATGGGACTGGTGGCCACGGCAGCGCGGCCGAGTGACTTTGTCGTGCACAAATCGGATTTGCCACAGGAACCGTATGGCATGGTGTTGCGTAAGCGCGACCCTGAATTCAAGCGGGTGGTCGATGAAGCCCTGATCGAATTGTTCCGTTCCGGCGAGATTTACCAGATTTACCGCAAGTGGTTCCAGACGCCGCTGCCGAACCGGATCGACTTGCAAATGCCGATGAGCGCGGCGCTGCGGCGCGTGATCAACGCGCCCACCGACTCCGGCGACCCGGCCGACTACCGCTGACCGAGGCCGCCCCGGCGGCCGCGGCATGCTGTCGCCGCGGCCGCATGCCTGGCGCGGTCGCGTCAGCGGAAATCGTCGATCACGATGCCGTGCCGGTGCAGTTTGTCGTACAGCGTCTTCTTGCCGATCCCCAACGTATCGCACACCATCAGGGGCCGCCCGTGGTGCAGTTTCAGCGCCTGTTCGATCAGGGTTTTTTCCACCATGTCCATTTGCTGCGCCAGGGTCATCGCGGGTTCACCGCCGCCGCCGGCTTCGCCGCCTGGCAAGCCCAGCACGAAGCGGTCGGCCGCGTTGCGCAATTCACGCACATTGCCCGGCCAGTCGTGCGCCATCAGCTTGCGGATATGGTCGCCCGGCAGCTGCGGCGCTTCGCGGCCATAGCGGCGCGCAGCCTGTTGCAGGAAGTGCTCGAACAATAACGGGATGTCTTCGCGCCGCTCGCGCAGCGGCGGCAACTTCAGCACTGCGACGTTGAGCCGGTAATACAGGTCGGCGCGGAACTTTTGCTGGTCGCTCAATTCCTTCAAGTCATACTTGGTGGCGGCCACGATGCGGAAGTCGATCGGCACCTGTTCATTGGAGCCGAGCCGCTCGATCTTGCGTTCCTGCAGCGCGCGCAACAGCTTGACCTGGAAATTCATCGGCATGCTCTCGATTTCATCGAGCATCAAGGTGCCGCCGTGCGCATGCTCGATCTTGCCGACGCGCCGCTTGCTGGCGTTGGTGAAGGCGCCGGCTTCATGGCCGAAGATTTCACTCTCGAACAAGGTTTCCGGCAAACCGCCGCAATTGATCGCGACGAAATTCGCGCGGCGCCGGTTGCTGTGCTCGTGCAGGCAGCGCGCCACCACTTCCTTGCCGGTGCCGGTTTCGCCGAAGACCAGCACGTCGGCCGGGGTATCGGCCAGGTTCAGGATTTGCTGGCGCAGCAGGCGGATCGCGGGCGATTCGCCGACCAGCATGGCGTCGATGCCGCAGGTGTCGCTGAGCTTGCGGCGCAAGGTGTCGACTTCGAGGCGCAGCGCGCGCTTTTCCACGGCGCGCGTGGCCACTTCCACCAGCCGCTCCATCGCGAACGGTTTTTCAATGAAATCGTAGGCGCCGTGGCGCATGGCTTCCACCGCCATCGAGACGTCGCCATGGCCTGTCACGAGGATCGCCGGGATGGTGGCGTCGGTGGTGCAAATGTGCTGCAGCAGGCCGAAACCATCGATGCCGGGCAGCCGCACGTCCGTGATGACGATGCCCGGCATGCCCGCCACGATGGCGGGCATGGCGCGTTCGGCCGAGTCATACGGCTCGACCACAAAGCCCGCCAGGTCGAGGGTTTCCGCCACGCTGCTGCGCACGGCAGGGTCGTCCTCGACAAAGATGATTTTGTAACCTTCATACATGGTTGTGTTCCTCGGGAATCTGTAGATCTAATTCAAACGCGGCGCCGCCGCCGGGGATATTCAGGGGCCGCAGCGTGCCGCCGAAGTCGCGCACGATATCGGCTGAAATGGCCAGCCCCAGGCCCAGGCCCTTGCCTGGCAGCTTGGTGCTGAAGAAGGGCTCGAACAGGCGCGCCAGCACGTCTTCCGGGATGCCGGTGCCGCTGTCGGCCACGCGGATGTGGGCGCGGCCGTCGGCGCGCCAGACGCGGATCGTCAGCGTCTTGACCGGGGCCTCGTGCATCGCGTCGAGCGCATTGGCGCACAGGTTGATCAAGACCTGTTCCAGCCGGTTGGCGTCGCACAGCGCGCGCAAGCCGGGATCGATGTCGGAATCCACCGTGATGTGTTCGGTGCGGATGCGGTTTTCCAGCAACAGCAGCGTGGCGGCCACGGCGTCGGCCAGCAGGAAGGGGCGCAAGGCCAGCGGGCTTTTGCGTGAAAACGATTTGAGCTGGTCGGTCAGGTGGCCCAGGCGTTCGGTCAGGCCGCTGATCGATTGCAGGTTTTTTTCAATGCGGCCCATGTCGCCGCGCTTTAACAGCAACTGGGAATTGAACGACAGCGAACGCAGCGCGGTCAGCGGCTGGCTGATTTCATGCGTGATGCCGGCCGACATCTGGCCCAGCAGTGCCAGCCGGCTGGCGTGGATCAAGCTGTCCTGCGATGCGCGCAACACCTGTTCGGCATGCTTGCGTTCGCTGATTTCCCGCAGCAGTTCCTGGTTCATGTCGTGCAATTCCGCAGTGCGCGCGGCAATGCGCAATTCCAGTTCATCGTGGGCGCGCTGCAGCGCGGCGCGCGCCTTCAACTGGCTGGCGATGGCGCGCCGGCGCTGCGCCAGGTACAAGCCCAGCAAGCCGACAAAGGCCAGCACGATACCGGCGCCGATGGCGTTGCGCAGCGCATTGACGGTGACGTTGCCGGCGCTGGCAAGAATGGCGATGCGCCAGCCCTGGTGCGGCATTTGCCGCACCTGCGTGGCGTACACGATTTGCGGCGAGCCGGGTGCGTGGCCGCGCAGCCTGACGATGCCGCCGCCCTGCACGCTCATGGCGCGCGCCATCGCGGCCGCCTGCAGGCCGCGCCATTCCGGCATGGTGCCGATGAGGATAATGTCATTGTCATCGAGCACCAGCAGGATTTCACTGTTCGATTGCGAGACCGAGGCGGTCCACGTGGATTCGATCGGGTCCAGGCTGATCTTCACCACCGCCACGCCCAGCACCACGCCATTGCGCAGCACCGGCTGCGCAAAATAGTATTCCGGCGCATGGCGGTCGGCGCTGCGGGAAAAATGGCGCGCCGGCCGCCCTTGCAGCGCATCGTTCAGATAAGCCTGGCCGGAGACGTCGCGGCCGATGGCGCTGTCGGTCTGGTACCAGTCGCTGGAAGCGGCTATCCGGCCGTCGCGCCCCACCACGAAAATCACCATGGCGCCGGCCCGTACATTCAGGCTGGCCAAGTGCTTGCTGGTGCGCTCGCGCTGGTGCATATCGGCCGGATCGGCCAGCAGCGCCTGCACGTCCCGGTCCATGGCCACCAGTCCCGGCAAATATTCATGGCGCCCCAATTCGCTTTCCAGCCCACTGGCATACAAGTCCAGCTGGTGCCCCAGCACGTCATTGAGCTGCTCATAACCCTGGCGCGTGCTCCAGGAATACACAAACACCACCAGCACCGCCCCCAGCACCAGCACCAGGCTGCGGATCGCATAACTGAACATCTGGCGGGAAAGGATGCCGTTTTCGAAAGCCTGCATGGATTGCATCGGAAGAAAAGAATTGGTCGGTGCAGTCTCCATATTACATTAGAAAATTATTTCCAATCACAAATTTCTCCAGATTGAGAAAAGGCGCCTTGGCGCGGTATCGAAACCCATACCGTTCAATCCGGCCGCGTGTGGCTTTCCACACACGCGGGTTTTATCGTCAGGCGGCAATGCCAGCAAAATCAATCACCTACGGAATTTCTCCCCTTCATTTTAATGCTGGCATGCAACCTGCTAGTACTAAACGCAGCAGGCAGGGCCGGAACAGGCGCCAATGGCTGCACATAAAAGGGAGAGACAATGGACACCAAATGGGCAGAAGATTTCCTTAGTCTGGCTGAAACACGCAGTTTCACCCGTGCGGCCACGGCGCGGCATTCGAGCCAGGCCGCATTCAGCCGCCGCATCCAGTCCCTGGAAACCTGGGTGGGCGCGGAACTGGTCGATCGAAGTTCCAGCCCGCTGGCGTTGACGCCGGCCGGACAGTCATTCCGGTGTTTTGCCATCAATATCATCAGCCAGGTGAATATGGCCAGGAATGTTGTCCGCCACCGCGAGCAATACGAGAGGCGCGCCGCTTAACCGGCTAAAGCGGCTTAACAACCGCGAATTAATCAATCAGTTAAATCAATTCCAAGCCCTTATCGGTGCTTGTGGATTATTACGCCCTGTGAATTGCCATTATCGGGTTATTCCCAGGATTGAATAAGCGCATGCGTAATGCCGGTCAAATAAACCATTTGATTCGATTTTCAAAAATAACCATTTACTAAAAATACCGGTCTATCGGGATGTCACATTAATGAGATATGGATGTCCGGCCTGATGGTTGGCACCCATGTTGTCCAAAGGAGAATCAAAATGAATCGAATTACGCGAGTTTCCGTTGCCGCCGCTGTCACCACCGCCATTGCCGCCATTGCGGCGCCCGGCATCGCCTCGGCGCAGTCCAGCGTGACGGTCTACGGCGTGGCTGACGCCGGCCTGGTGCGCGAGTCCGGCGGTCCTGCCGGCAGTCTGACCAACGTCAGCAGCGGCGTGGCGTCCGGTTCCCGCCTGGGCTTCAAGGGCAAGGAAGACCTGGGCGGCGGCCTGTCCGCCTTCTTCCAGCTGGAAAATGGCTTGAACCTCGATAACGGCACCGCCGCGCAGGGCGGGCTGCTGTTCGGCCGCCAGGCATATGTCGGCCTGACCAGCGCCGCGGGCGCCGTCACGCTGGGCCGCCAGTACTCGCCGTATTACAAGGTCTTGCGCGACGTGGCCGACCCGTTCTGCATCGGCCTGGCCGGCAATGCCGGCAACATCATGGTGACCAACACCCGCGTCGACAACATGGTGCAGTACGCGATGCCGCAGTGGCAGGGCTTGACCGCGGAAGTCGCCGTGGGCATGGGTGAAGTGGCCGGCAGCACCGAACGCAACCGCGCTCTCAGCACCGCCGTGTATTACACCCGCGACAAACTGGTGGTGGCGGGCGCCTGGTTCCAGCGCAAGAACGCGCTGGCCACCGACCAGACCCGCAATGCGCTGGTCACGGCGCGCTACAACTTCGGTCCGGTGGAAGCCACCGTGGGCTATGCAAACAACCACGGCCTGGCAGGCGCGCACAGCGATGACGTGGTGGTGGGCGCGATCGTGCCGATGGGCGCGCACCGCTTCATGGTGTCGTACGTGCGCCACGACGACAAGACCAGCGCGCACCGCGACGCCAACCAGTGGGCGCTGGGCTACACCTACACGCTGTCCAAGCGCACCGATTTGTACGCAGCTTACGGCCATATCAACAACAGCAACGGCGCCGCCTTTAAGGTGGGGAATGCGACCGAGAGCGGCAGCGGCAACCGCGCGACCAACCTCGGCATCCGCCACGTGTTCTGAGCAGTTTTCACCCCAGCCATCCCCGGTTCGCCGGGGGGTACATAGATGTTGACCATGGGTGCCGGGCCTGCCGGCCGGGCACCTGAAAATTCAAACAGGGGTGCCGGGCATCAGGCCGGGCCTCCACATAACAGGAGCCATTGATGAAGACGTCGAACCATGTAGCGAAACTGTTGGCCATCGGCCTGCTGTCGGCCGCCGGCCTGGCCCATGCGCAGGACGATGGCGGTACGCTGGCCAAGATCAAGAAGACCGGCACCATCACGCTGGGGGTGCGCGATGGCTCCGTGCCATTCTCTTACCTGGACGACAAGCAGCAATACCAGGGTTACTCCATCGAACTGTGCATGAAGGTCGTGACGGCGCTGCAAAAGCAGCTCGGGCTGTCCGAGCTGAAAGTCACGATGAACCCGGTCACGTCGGCCAACCGCATCCCGCTGATGGCCAACGGCACCATCGACCTGGAATGCGGCTCCACCACCAACAACCTGGAACGCCAGCAGCAAGTCGCGTTCGCTCCCACCATGTTCGTGGTGGCCAACCGCCTGCTGGCCAAGAAATCGTCCAACATCCATACGCTGGCCGACATGAAGGGCAAGACGCTGGTGGCCACGGCCGGCACCTCCACGCTCAAGCAGATGACGATCCTGAACAAGGAACAGAACCTGGGCATGAACATCATCGTCGGCAAGGATCACCCGGAATCGTTCCTGATGGTGGAAACCGGCCGCGCAGTGGCCGAAGCCAACGACGACATCCTGCTGGCGGCGCAGCGCGCCAATTCGAAATCGCCGGGCGACTATGAAATCACGTCCGAAGCGCTGTCGGTGGAACCGTACGGCATCATGATGCGCAAGGGCGACCCCGCCTTCAAGAAAGCCGTGGACGACGCGCTGGTGCGCTTCTACAAGTCCGGCGAAGACATGCAGCGCCTGTACCACAAGTGGTTCATGTCGCCGATCCCGCCGAAGGGCATCAACCTGCGATTCCCGATGCCGCCGCAGCTGGAAGCGGTGCTGGCCAAGCCGACCGATTCCGGCGACCCGGCCGCGTATGCGGAAGTGCCGGACGCGCAAAAGGCCGCCACCAAGAAGAAATAGTTTGCACGGCCGGGCGCCGCGGTAACGCCGCGGGTGAATGAGACAGCGCCCACGGCGCCGGCAGGTTCAACGACTCGATAACAAGGATAACCATGAATTACCACTGGAATTGGCGCATCTTCTGGGAAGTTGCGCCCGACGGGGCTGGTACTTACCTCGATACGCTCTGGTCCGGCCTGATGTGGACCCTGGCCACGGCGTTGACGGCCTGGGTCATGGCGCTGGCGCTGGGCGTCATTGTCGGCACGGTCCGTACGCTGCCGAACAAGTGGCTGGCGGGGCTGGCCAACGCTTATGTGGAACTGTTCCGCAACGTGCCGCTGCTGGTACAGATGTTCCTGTGGTTCTTCGTGGCGCCGGAAGTATTGCCGCAGGCCGCGGGCGACTGGATCAAGTCGCTGCCCAACGCGCCGTTCGTAACGGCGGTGCT
This sequence comes from uncultured Pseudoduganella sp., assembly GCA_966211685.1. Lineage (GTDB taxonomy): Bacteria > Pseudomonadota > Gammaproteobacteria > Burkholderiales > Burkholderiaceae_D > Rugamonas. The sequence goes on along the minus strand of CBIHOX010000103.1, from coordinate 11,836 downwards.
GTGCCTGGGCTTTTTCACATCGTCGCGCGTGGCGGTGCAGGTCTCGACCGGCATTGCCGCCTTGCCGCGCGGCCAGAAGATGGCCGGCACCGCGCTGGGACTGACCCTGGCGCAGACGTACCGTTACGTGCTGCTGCCGATGGCGGCGCGCGTGATCCTGCCGCCTTTGACCAGTGAATTCCTCAACATCATCAAGAACAGCTCGGTGGCGCTGACCATCGGCGTGGTGGAATTGACGGCCAGCGCGCGCGCCATCCAGGAATTCTCGTTCCAGGTGTTCGAAGCATTCACCGCCGCCACGCTGATTTACGTGGTGGTCAATATCGGCGTGGTGTACCTGATGCACCGGCTGGAAAAGAAAGTCGCGATACCGGGCTTTATCGTGGCGGGCGCCGCGTCGGGAGGACACTGACATGCTGGGCAATTTCGATTTCGAAGTGATCGGCCGTTCCTGGGGCTACCTGTTCCAGACCGGCATGCTGTTCACGCTGAAGCTGACGGTGCTGGCCATGGCGGGCGGCATCGTGGTCGGCACCCTGCTGGCGCTGATGCGGCTGTCGGGCAACCGCGCCGTGTCGCTGTTCGCCACCGGCTACGTCAACCTGGTGCGGGCAGTGCCGCTGGTGCTGGTGATCTTCTGGTTCTATTTCCTGGTGCCGTATATCGCGGCCTGGATCATCGGTTCGCCGACCCCGGTGCAGGTAGGGGCGTTTTCATCGGCGCTGATCACCTTCATCATGTTCGAAGCCGCGTATTACTGCGAGATCATGCGCAGCGGCATCCAGTCGATCCCGCGCGGCCAGGTCTGGGCCGGGCGCGCGCTGGGCATGAATTACCGCCAGACCATGGCCAACGTGGTGTTGCCGCAAGCGTTCCGCAACATGATTCCCGTGCTGCTGACGCAAACCATCGTGCTGTTCCAGGACGTGTCGCTGGTGTACGTGCTGTCGATCCCGGATTTCGTCGGCGCCGCCGGCAAGGTGGCGCAGCGCGACGGCCGCCTGGTGGAAATGTACACCTTCGTCGCCGTCGTGTATTTCGCCCTGTGCTACGGGCTGTCGTTCCTGGTGCGCCGCCTGCACCAGCGCGTCGCCATCATCCGTTAATCGCCTGACCGGAGAAAAAAAATGATCAAGATTGAAAACATCAACAAATGGTACGGCCATTTCCAGGTGCTGACCGATTGCAGCACGCATGTCCGCAAGGGCGACGTGATGGTGATTTGCGGACCGTCCGGGTCGGGCAAGTCGACGCTGATCAAGACCGTCAACGGGCTCGAACCGGTGCAGGACGGCAGCATCCTGGTCGACGGCGTGGAAGTCACGGACCCGAAGACCGACCTGTCGCGGCTGCGTGCGCGCATCGGCATGGTGTTCCAGAATTTCGAACTGTTCCCGCACCTGACCATCCGTGAAAACCTCACGATCGCGCAGGTGAAGGTATTGAAGCGTGGCCTGGACGAAGCCAACGCCAAGGGCTTGAAGTACCTGGATCGGGTCGGCCTGCTGGCGCACCAGGACAAGTTCCCCGGCCAGCTGTCGGGCGGCCAGCAGCAGCGCGTGGCGATCGCGCGCGCGCTGTCGATGGATCCGATCGCCATGCTGTTCGACGAGCCGACGTCGGCGCTTGACCCGGAAATGATCAATGAAGTGCTGGACGTGATGGTCGGGCTGGCGCAGGAAGGCATGACCATGATGGTGGTCACGCACGAAATGGGCTTTGCCCGACGCGTGGCCAACCGCATCGTCTTCATGGACAAGGGTATGGTGATCGAGGATTGCAGCAAGGACGATTTCTTCGGCACCACGCGCTCGCCGCGCGCGGCCGATTTCCTGTCCAAGATCATCCATTGAGCGGGAAACCGGGGCGGCGGATTGCCGGCCGTGTCAGGCCAGCTGCTGTTCCAGGGTTTTCGTATATGGCGTGTCGACGTCGCCCGTGTGCCTGGTGGTGACGGTTTCGACCAGCATGATCCAGCATTCCTGTTCCGCCACGGGTTTATGCTGCGTGGCGCGCGGCACCACGTGCAGCGCGCCTTCTTTCAACGGCACGACCTTGCCGCCTTCATAGTGCATGGCCAGGCTGCCGCGGACGATGAAAAACAATTCGTCTTCGTGTTCATGGCTGTGCCACGCGATCTCGCCCTGGACCTTGGCGAGTTTGACGTACTGGTCATTCACTTGCGCCACGACTTTCGGCGACCAGTGGTCGGTAATGGTGGCGAAGGCGGCTTCAAGGTCGACTGATTCGGCGAAAGGATGCATGGAGGCTCCATATCAAATGGTGATGGGGAATGCGTGCATGCTACCGCGATTTGCCGTGGCGCGATTGTTTGCGGTTGCTGTGTTTGAAGAATTGTTTTCAGGGGTGTTCCGAAGGCCACGCCGGGTACCCAAGCTTGCTAAAGAAGGGAATCTTGATGTACGCCATACTTGCTCCGCTGTCAGTCAGCATCAGCACATTGAAGGTCAATCCGACCGCCGTGCTGGAACGCGCGAAAGGGATGCCGGTCGCGGTGCTGAACCATAACAAACCCGTCGCCTACATGATTTCGCCCGAAGCATGGGCGCAGATATGTGAAGCGCTGGACAACGTGGAGTTGCATCCGGTTGCCCGGCAGCGCCTGGGGGAGGGCAAGCCGCCGGCTGAAAGCAGGCTCGCCGATGTGCCGGAGCGCGGCCTGTCCAGCCGCGCCCTGGAACCCAGCGCTTAAGGCTTGGCCAAATCCGCCTCGATCACGTCGGCCAGGTTGGACGTACTCCACTCCAGCGCGTTGACCGTGATGGCGGGCCGGTAGAATTGCCCGTTGGCGCGCGGCCGGTTGACGTAGACCTTGGTCGGCACGATCACCGTGGCGCGTCCCGACGCCACCGGCTGCATGCGCACTTCCATGTAGGTGGAATCGGCGGAACTCGGGGCGCCGATCAGGCGGGTATTCGGGAAGCGCGTGAAATAGTCGAGCGCATCGAGGCAGGCGCTGGCGCACTGGCCCGGCACGATCACGTACAAGGGACGTGTGAACGGCGGCGGATCGTCCGCCCCATCGGCGTCGGTATCGCCGGGCGCCGCGGCGTCATGCTTGATGACAGCCCAGGTGTCGCCGCGCTGCAGCGCGGGCTGCAGTTGCGCCAATATGCCACTTAACCATTGTTCCGGATCGGCCTGGCCCTCGCGCCGGAACTGGTCCGACAGCGCCACGAAATGCGCGACATTGTCCGGCGAAGCGCGGTACCACGTCTCCATCCCGGCAAAATACGCCGCCGTGCGGCGCTGCAGGCGCGCTTCACCCCACAGCGCGCCGCTGAACAGGTAGCTCCAGTGCGACGATCCACCCTGGTTGTGCCGCAAGTCCACCACCACGGCGCGCGCCGCCAGCAGGCGTGTGCGGTCGGCTTTCATGTCGTCGAACATGGCCTGGTAGGCTTCCCGGTCCCGCTGTTCCGGCTGGAAGGTCGGCATGGCGGCCCACAGCAACCCTGGCCGCCGTTCGGACAGCCCGACGGGGAGCTGGTCGCCGTTATAGCTGGCGTCGAACCATGCGCGCCCTTCCTTGCTGACTGGCGCCCAGCGCAGCGCGAGCTCGCTGGTCTTGCCGTCCATCTCGAAGCGGCAGCGCCGCGGCGGCTGGACGAAAGGATTGCCCGCATCCTTGAAAACCTTGCGGGCCTGGGTCCACCAGCGGCCTTCGACTTCTTCCCGTCCCAGGAAAGCAAATACGTTCGACTTCACCAGGTCGCGGGCCGGCACGCCGTCGCATGACACCACGCGCGCACCCCGGGCCGGCGCGTTGCCGGCGGCGCGGTAGACGTACAGCGCATCGCCGCGCCAGGCCGCCACGAAGCCGGGCCAGCGCCACTGGTCGGTGTCGCCGTCCGGCAGGCTGGCGAACATGCCGGCGTGGCCATCCCTGATGCGCGCATTGAACGCCGCGATGGCGGCTTCATAGCCGCGCGCATCGCGCACCCTGGCGGCATAGCCGAGCGCCAGCTTGCGCGCTTGCTCCAGGTTGCCGGCAAAGCCGGGATTGGCGCGATCGTGCGGGCCGGGATGGTTGTCCTGCGTGATGCGGTAGCCCGCTTCGATGTCATCGATGGCGGCCTGGCGCCATTGCGCCGGCGTGTGAGGCAGCGCCGTGGTGGCAGCCAGGCAGGGAGTGGCGGCCAGCGCCGCAAGGAAGAGGAAAGTTTTCATGGCCGGCATTCTAAAGAAACCGCCGGCCTGAAAATGCGCACATTGTCACAGGCGTCCCCTGGCGGCGGCGCCGGGCACGCACGGGCGCGCGCGGCGCCGCAACGACGCCGCAACGACGCCGCAACGACGTCGCAATAGCGCCGCAACAGCGCAGCAGGCGGTTGCAAGGCCGCGCCGTTATGCCGTGCGCCACTGCAGCGCCATCATGGCGGCGCGCACCCATTGCAGCATTGTCGCATCGATCCAGCCCGGATCGGTCAGCCCCGGTTCCCTGGTCAAGGCTTCGCGGATCTTGGCCTGGGTGGCGGGATGGTCGCCCGCGAACGAGCGGAACAGGTCGAACCACAGGCGCGCCAGTTCCTGGCCTTGCGGTGAATCGGGCGCATGCCCGTCATCGATGGCCACGCGGATGCGTGCAATCAGTGGCGGCCATTCGTGGGCGCGCTTGCCGATGTTGGCGCGCACGAACGCAAATTCCTCGTCATCGAGATAGCGGCGGTAAATCGCCAGCTTGCTTTCATGCGAGGCGTCGATGACGAAGCGCATCACGTCCGGCGTGATGCCGGTCTGTTCCTGCAAGGCAGGATTGTGTTCGTGCAGTGTATTCAAGCGCGCGAACAGCACCGGATTGGCGCCGGTGTCGTGCACGCTCTTGGCCATCCATTGCCGCGCCAGGACTTGCGCCTGCGGGTCTTGCGGCGTGGCGCCGCGCTCCATCAGCGCGCGCACCGACGCCACCAGCGCCTTCCATTCAGGCACCGCCACGGCGGCGTCCGTATACAGCGGCAATTGCCGCAATTCTTCCGGGGTGAAGTATTTGTCGTACATGCTCATGTGCTCCAGTGTGGTCAGCCAGTCGGCCAGGCCGGGTTCCTGTCCGCACGACAGCGCGTCGTGCAGCCGCTGCAGGCGGTGGCGCAAGGCGCCGGCCTGCTCGATTTCGCGGGTCAGCATCGTGATTTGCTGCGCCACCACCGATTGCAGCGACAGGCCCGGCCTGGAAAGCGTGGTTCCGATGTCGGCCAGCGGCAGGCCGAAGCTGCGCAGCGCCTGGATCTGGTGCAGACGCGCCACGTCCGCATCGCTGTACAGCCGGTAGCCGGCCTCGGAACGCGCCGAAGGGGTCAGCAAACCAATCGCATCGTAGTGGTGCAGCGCGCGCACGGTGAGGCCGGTACGGCGGGCCAGCTCGCCAATTTTCAATGCCATCGGTTTTCCTTGTCTTCGAACGTGGGACCATCGTGGAGCCTGACGTTGCGTCAGGGTCAAGCGATTTTACGATGTGTCTGGCGCCTGGGAGAGCGTTGCCATCGGCGTTGCGCTTGTGCCGCACAAGTAGTGGAAAAAAAATTGTGAGACAATGTCTCAAAATATACAATGTTTTAACTGGCTTGGCGATAGGGCATGGGCCATTACTTTCAAGGTTGACTATGCGATCATTCGACTCTGCAGACCGGCCGCCGGCGCGTGGCCTGGTCCCATCGCTGCGCGCCGCCTGGCGCGGTGCGCAGCACCGGCTGTTCAAGGCGCTCATGGCCGCCGAAGTCAAGAAGGCCGGACTGGTCCGGCACGAACGGCAGATGCCGTATGGACGCCAGGTCTATCTGGACAACGGCGTGCATGCCGGCGGCATGCCCCTGGTGTTCTTGCATGGCGCCGGCGCCGACAAGACCACCTGGCTGCGCTGTGTGCAGGCGTTGGGCAGGCGGCAACGCGTGCTGGTGCTGGATTTGCCCGGGCATGGCGAAAGCACGCTCGACTTGACGCTCGACTATGGCGTTCCCGCCCAGGCCGAACGGATCCTGCAATTGCTTGCCGCGCTGGGGCTGGCGCCGGCCTGCTGTGTGGGCAGTTCGATGGGCGGCGCCATTGCCCTGCGGTTGGCCCACCGTTATCCGCAGTCGGTGGCCGCGCTGGTGCTGATCGGATCGGCCGGCGCGCAAAGCCGCCCCAGCTGGCTGGTGCAGCAAATGGCGCACACGGGTGTCAACGTCATGGCTGGCGTGGACAGCATCGCAGGCTACCGCCGCATGCTGGCCGTCGGGATGGTCAAGCCCGTCTATCTGCCTGCGTTTGCCCTGCGCATCCTGGTCGAGGAGAAAATCCGCCATGCCGAAGTCGATCGCAAAGTCCTTGCCGATATCACGTCCAGCCTGGACCAACGCGACATCTTGTCGGGCATCCGGGCGCCGACCCTGATCGTGTGGGGGCGGGAAGACCGCGTGGTGCATGTCGACGACGCCGATCTGCTGCAGCAAAGCATAGCCGGCAGCCGCAAGGTCGTCCTCGACCATACCGGCCATGTGCCGATGGTCGAGCAACCGCGGCAGGTTGCGCTGCTCATCAACGAATTTCTCGGCCAGCAATAACGGCCCGGAGATTGCCCAAGCCTTGCCGGAATGGATTAAAGTACCGATTTTGATGAGACGGCCAAGTCGTTCGATGGATGCGTTGATCTGTGAAAAGGCGTCTCGAATAAAATATGTCGACTGTTAGCCCCCATTCCGAGGCAGTGCTGTTGCAACCACGCCGTGCCCGCAAGCTGAAACAAAGTATCGACCACATCGGCGCCAGCGCCTGGCGCCTGTTTGAGCGGGACGGCTACGCCAACGTGACGATGGAGGCGATCGCCACCACCGCCGACGTGGCGCGGGCAACCTTGTACCGCCATTTCCCGGTCAAGGAGGCGCTGATCGCATGGCGTTTCGAACAGGACCAGCAACAGCACAAGGACGCCGTGGTGGCTGGCGCGCTGGCCGAGCCGACGCTGGCCGGCGCCATGCGTTTCGTGCTGCGCCTGGAGGCGGGGTACGCCGAGCGCATGCGGCATTACCTGGGACAGTTTCTTGCCTATCGGCTGCAAGGCCAGTCGAGCAGCGCCGCCATTGGCGAGGGCGACATGATGTATGCGCTGGTGTTGCAACTGCTGGAGCGGGAAGCGCGGCAGGGCGGCCTGACCGACACGTCGTCCGCACGACAGCTCACCCACCACTTTGCTTTTTTGCGGCTGGGCGTCCTGATGGATTGGCTGGCCGCGCCGGATACGCCATTGTGGCCGCGCTTCGAGCAGATGCTGGGGTTTTTCCTGCGCGGCGCGGCAGCGGCCGACCGTTGAAGGACGTCCAGGCGCGACCTTGTTGACGCGACAGTGTTGTCTGTTGCCTGCCGCACCGAGTGCGCAACCGCACAATATCCACGCAGGAAGCGAGCTGTTGGGGTTAGAATCGGCCCATGAAGATCCGTGTCGCTACCTACAACATCCACAAGGGCATGTCGTACCGCAGCCATCCGCGGGTGCATGCGCTCAAACAAGCCATCGGCCAGTTCGAGGCCGATGTCGTGTTCTTGCAGGAAGTGCAGGGCAAGCATGACCGCATTGCTGAAAAATTCGGCAACGAAGCCAATGGCCACCGCCAGTGGCCGGCCACCGCGCAGCACGAGTTTTTCGCGGAAGACCGCCATGCGGTCTATGGCATGAACGCGGTGTATGACCATGGCCACCACGGCAATGCCTTGCTCAGCAATTTCCCGATTGCCCACTGGAGCAACACCGATATCTCCGACCACAAATACGAATCGCGCGGCATCCTGCACTGCGTGATTGAAACGCCGGAACAGCCGGTGCATTGCTATGTGGTGCACTTGGGCCTGTTCGAAGGCAGCCGCACGCGCCAGACCCAGTCGCTGATCGACGCCGTGCGTGAAACCGCGCCGAATAACGAACCCGTGATCATTGCCGGTGATTTCAACGATTGGCGCAATACCCTCAGCGACACCCTGCGCCAGACGTTGGGCGTAGTGGAAGTGTTCGATGAAATCGAGTCCCATTCGACCATGGGCGACCTGGTGCGCACGCTGGCGCGCCGCAAGGCGGCGGTGCGTCCGGCCCGGACGTTCCCGGCGGCCTTGCCATTCTTCCGGTTGGACCGCATCTATGTCCGAGGATTCCGTGTGGAGAGCGCGCAAGTCTTGCATGGCGCCACATGGGCTAAACTGTCGGACCATTCGCCTATCGTGGCGACTCTCCAACTCGATTGAAGGACCATGCGGTCGGTCAACTTTATTGCGGATAACGAAGTCAGACTCTTGCACTGTGGTACCGATTACTTCCCCGCCCTGCGGGAAGCCATCGATGCCGCGCAGTACGAGGTGTATTTCGAAACCTATATCTTTGCGGACGATGACACCGGGCAGTCAGTGCTGGCCGCGTTGAAAAACGCCGCTGCGCGCGGCGTGGTGGTGCGTGTCATTACCGACTGGTATGGCACCGGCCACGGCCGCGTGTCGCGCATGGACGTGCAGTTGCGTGAAGCCGGGGTCGAGCACCGCATCTTCAATCCGTGGTTCAAGCGCGGCTTTACCCGCACGCACCGCAAGATTTGCGTCGTGGACCGGGAAATCGCCTTTGTCGGCGGCATCAACATCAACGACGACATGTTTTGCGACTACGACCACAACATCGGCCTGTCCGCGCCGCGCTGGGATTTCGCGGTGGCCGTGCGCGGCCCGCTGGTGGCGTCCATCCACAAGGAAGCGCAGACGCAGTGGCGCCGGCTGGGCCGCATGAGCATCATGAAGCGCATCGGCCTGCTCAATGAAATGCGCAAGGTGAACAAGACTGCGCGCGAAAGTTCGGTACAGGCCGGCTTTGTCGTGCGCGACAACTGGCGCAATCGTGCCACCATCCAGAAAGCGTACCTGCAAGCGCTGGGACGGGCCCGCAAGAGTGTGCTGATCGCCAACCCGTACTTTGCCCCGGGGCGCAAGTTCCGGCGCGCGCTGGCCACCGCGGCGCAGCGCGGGGTGGAAGTGGTATTGCTGATCGGGGTGGGGGAAATCTGGCTGCAGGATGCCGTGGCGCATTCGTTTTATCCGAAATTGCTGGCGGCCGGCGTCAAGGTGGTGGAGTACCACAAGACCCAGCTGCATGCGAAAGTCGCCGTCATCGACGATGACTGGGCCACGGTCGGGTCCAGCAATGTCGATGGCCTGAGCCTGTTTTTGAACCAGGAAGCCAACGTCGTCATCAAGGACGCGGCTTTTTCACAAAGCCTGCGCCGCCACATCGAGGCGGCCATTGCCGACGGCGTCGTCATCCACGAGCACGAATATGCGCACGTGGGCCGCTTCCGCCGCATTGGCTACGAAATCGCGTTCTTTGTGTACGCGCTGCTGATGCGAATTTTTGCTGCAGAGAAATATGCTTAAAGAAAACGTCCGGATTGATAAATGGCTCTGGGCCGCCCGGTTCTTCAAGACCCGCTCGCTGGCGCTCGACGCCATCGAGAGCGGCCGCGTGAAAGTCGGCGGCGAGCGTGTGAAACCTGCCCGCATCGTGCACCTCGGCGACAAGTTGTCGATCGATAACGGTTCCGACAAGTGGGATGTGCTGGTGCTCGGCATTTCCGACGTGCGCCAGGGCGCGCCGATTGCGCGCATGCTGTATGAGGAAACCGAGGAAAGCATGGCGCGCCGCGCTGCCGAGCAGGAACGCCGCAAGCTGTTCCATGAACCGGGCGCCGATTACAAGGGCCGGCCGACCAAGCGCGACCGCCGGGTGCGGGGCAGCCTGTTCGACGATTGAGCCGTGTGTCAGCTGCGCAACAGCTGTTTCGTAACACTTCCGAAGTGCTAGTATGAAATCGCCGCTCCAGCAGGACGGCGCTGACAATCAACACCCGGGGAGACGACGATGAAGCAATGGCTGAAGGCGGTCTTGATGTGTTTTGCCATGCTGGTGCTGCAGGCGCCGGCGCAGGCGCAGGAAAAACGCACACCGGAGGAAGCGGTGGCGATGGTGAAGAAAGCTGTCGCGTACTACAAGGAAGTCGGGCGTGAAAAAGCCATCGCGGAATACAACAACCCGAAAGGCAAGTTCGTCGACGGCGAACTGTACATTTTTGCCTATGACATGAAGGGGGTGAACCTGGCCAGCCCCAATCCGAAGATCGTGGGGCGCAACATGCTCGACGTGAAGGATGTCAATGGCAAACCCACCGTGAAAAGCTACCTGGAAGTGGCCAATACCAAGGGGCAGGGCTGGGTGGATTTCGTCTGGCCGCACCCGTTGACCGGCGCCCTGCAACAAAAGACTGCCTATATTGAAAAGGTCGACGATATCCTCGTCGCCTGCGGTATATACAAGTAATTCCCTTCCTTCCGCCGGGCGGCCCGTGCCGCCGGCGTCCCACACTGCGCACCAGGGCTGTTGCGACGCACCAATAGAGCGCGATCTCTAACAATCCCCTTTGACTTTTATCACCCGGTGGATAATAGTACGAGCGTTCGCAATTCTTTTCACACGAAGGAAATCCAAGTGATGGAAAATAAGATTTTTCTGACTTGGTGAAAACTTTGAGTGGCAACTATTAATACTTCGATCAAATTTATGCGCAAGGGTGAATTGACTCGCGCAGCCATCCTGGACACGGCGCTGGAACTGGCCAGCCGGGATGGTTTGGAAGGCCTCACGATTGGCTTGCTCGCGGACAAGATGAACATGAGCAAGTCGGGCGTGTTTGCGCACTTCGGTTCGCGTGAAGACTTGCAGCTGGAAGTCTTGAAACTGTATCACCACCGTTTCGAGCAGGAAGTGTTTTTCCCCAGCATCAAGGAAGCGCGCGGCTTGCCCCGCTTGCGTGCGATGTTTGCACGCTGGATCTCCCGCGTCAGCGAAGAGATCGCATCGGGCTGCATCTACATCAGCGGCGCCGTCGAATATGACGACCGCCCCGGACCGATCCGGGAAGAGCTGGTGGCGATGGTGTCGGCCTGGCAGGGTGCGCTGCTGCGTTGCGTGAAGCAGGCAGTGGAGACCGGTGACCTGAAACAGGACACCGATCCGCACCAGCTGGTGTACGAGATGTACGGCCTGATCCTGGCGGTCCATCACGATGCGCGGCTGTTGCGTACGCCCGGCGCGGTGGAGCGCGCCAAGGTGGGGTTTGAGCGTTTGATCGAGAATTACCGGAATCCGTAGCCGCCGGCAGATTCGTGGCACCTGACACCTCCGGGATCAGGCACCAGGAATGGACAGGCGGCTGCACGGCGGCTGTGGGCCAACCGCAGCAGCTCTCACTTACATTGTTATTTAGCCGTCAGGAGAAAATCATGGGTCAATACGTCGCACCAATCCGGGATATGCAATTCGTGCTGCACGAGTTCTTGAAGGTTGAAGAGCAACTGAAGGAATTGCCTGCGCACGCGGAAACCGATGCCGACATCATCAACCAGGTATTGGAAGAAGGCGGCAAGTTCACGTCCGAAGTGCTGTTCCCGCTGAACCACTCGGGCGACCGTGAAGGCTGCACGCACAACGCCGAGACCAAGACCGTGACCACTCCGAAAGGTTTCAAGGAAGCCTACAAGCAGTACGTGGAAGGCGGCTGGGCCGCACTGGCCTGCGATCCGGAGTTCGGCGGCCAGGGCTTGCCGCTGGTGCTGAACAATTCGTTCTACGAAATGCTGAACTCGGCCAACCAGGCCTGGACCATGTACCCGGGCCTGTCGCACGGCGCCTACGAGTGCCTGAAGGAACACGGCACCGACGAGCAAAAGCGCCTGTACCTGCCGAAACTGGTGTCCGGCGAATGGACCGGCACCATGTGCCTGACCGAGCCGCACTGCGGCACCGACCTGGGCATGC
>CBIHOX010000102.1:0-22173 GCA_966211685.1 uncultured Pseudoduganella sp. | reverse complement strand
GCGTACATGATCGAAGACGGCAAGATCACCTACCCGGTGAAAGGCGCCACCCTGATCGGCAATGGCCCCGATGTGCTGAACCGCGTGTCCATGATCGGCAATGACATGAAGCTCGATTCCGGCGTGGGCGTGTGCGGCAAGGAAGGCCAGAGCGTGCCGGTCGGCGTCGGCCAGCCGACCTTGCGGCTCGATGGCGTGACGGTGGGCGGCACCGCGTAACTTTCCCGGTTTTTCCTCCATCCTTGCAAAGGGCGGCCGCGGCCGCCCTTTGTGCTTGTTTCCGCATGGTTGACGCGGCTTTTGCGCCAGCCGGCGCCGCACCGCCTGCTCCTGCAGGTCTTCCTTGATTGTCAATATATTTTGATAAGTTGGTTCGATATACAACACATTTGGCGGATGGTGTAACGCTCAATGTTGTAATGTAACAACTTGTTTAATTTTCGGTTGACCTTGTCTAGACATAAATGATTTTATGGCAATCGCTTGCGGCTTACCCAGCCTAACAAAATAAAGCAAGCGCTCGTCATGCATGATAATAATTTAGTACAAGGAATGATAATGATTAAGGAAACAATCCTGGCTCAGTCAGTACGCATGATTTTCACTGGCGGGTTGGCAATGGGAGTATTGCTGCCTGCCATGGCGCAAACGTCGGCCGATGCGCCGATGCAGCGCGTTGAAATCACCGGTTCGTCGATCAAGCGCATCCAGGCCGAAGGCGCGCTGCCGGTGCAAACCCTGACCCGTAAAGACATTGACCAGACCGGCCTGCAAAACGTGGCCGACCTGGTGGCTGCCATGCCGTCGATGCAGGGCATGATCACGGCCTCGGCTTCCGTGAATGGCAGCGGCGGCGGTGTACAATCCGCGTCGATCCACGCACTGGGCACCGATTACACCCTGGTGCTGTTGAATGGCCGCCGCATTGCGCCTTACGGCACCGGCTCGGCAGTCAACCTGGCCAGCATTCCCCTGTCGGCAGTGGAAAAAGTCGAAATCCTGACCGACGGCGCATCGACCTTGTACGGTTCGGACGCGATTGCCGGTGTCATCAACTTCATCCTGAAGAAAAACCAGAACGACCTGTCGATCGACGCGACCTACAACCGCCCCCAGGAAAAGGGTGGCCAGAGCGCCAACGTGGCCATCACGAAGGGCTTCGGTTCGCTGGACAAGGACGGTTTCAATGTCATGGTGTCGTACAGCCACGATGACAACAAGGCGCTGTGGGCCAGTCAGCGTGATTTTGGCAAGTCGGGCGTGCGCGCGTTTGAAAATGGCGGCAAGAAATACGTCACCTGGCAAAACTCGATCAACTCGATTCCGGCCAATGCCGACGTCTATGATTCGGACGGCAACAACGCCACCTTCTCGCCAGACCTGGTCAACAATGGCAAGTGCTCGGGCCCGAACACGTTCGCACGCGGCGGCGTTTGCCGTTACGACTATGCGGCCACCGTGCAGCTGATCCCGCAACTGAAGCGCGACAGCGTATTTGTCAACGGCAACTGGAAAATCAGTGAAGACACCACCGCGTACGGCGAATTCGTGGCTTCCCGCTTCACCAGCCGCGCCACCTACGCCGCGCCGGCCCAGCCGCTGACCACCATCACCACCGATCCGGTATCGGGCGTACGCACCGTGAACCCGGCCTATATTGGCGCCTACAACAAATCCGTGCTGCCGCTGCTGGCCGCGCAAGGCATCGATCCGAACAAGGTCACCGATGCCTTCTTCTATTTCCGCGCGTATGACGCCGGCGGCCGTACCGATGACTGGAAAACCGATGCGCGCCACCTGGCGCTGGGTATCGACCACCGCTATGCCGGCTGGGAAATGACTGCCACGTACACGCACTCGGAAAACACGCAGAAAGACGATGCGGTGGCCGGCTACATGAGCGCCAACCGTTTCGACCAGCTGGTGCAGTCGGGCGCCTACAACCCGTACATCATGAATCCGAATGCCGCCTCCGTGCTGGCGCCGGCCGTGCTGCACGAAACCCTGTCGACCACCAAGTCGAAGATCGACGTGGCGCAAGCCCGCGCATCGCGCGAACTGTTCCCGATGGCTGGCGGCACCGCGGCCCTGGGTACCGGCCTGGACTTTACGCGCCAGGCGTACAGTGACCAGCCGAGCCCGATCGCCATGGGCCCAGGCCCGGGCAATCCCGGCTTCACCGACACCAACATCGGTGGCGGCACCGGCTCCCAGGCGCTGGACGCAACCCGCAAGAACTGGGGTGCCTTCGCCGAGGTGCAGATGCCTGCCGCGAAAGGCCTGGAACTGACCGCCGCCGTGCGTTATGACAGCTACGATGCCGTTGACAAGCGTAACGTCAGCTACGACGTAGCCGGCAACCCGATGAAACCGGGCAAGCTGGGCACCGATATGTCCCGCGCGACCTACAAGCTGTCGGCAAAATGGCAGCCGACCAAGGAATTGATGCTGCGTGGTTCGTACGGCACCGGCTTCCGCGCGCCGACCCTGAACAACATCGCCGATCCGCTGAAGAACAATGGTTCGTCGAACTTCTTTGCCTGCCCGATCACCAAGCCGACCGACCCGCGCTTCCCGTACTGCCGCGGCGAATCCGAATACGGTTTGCTGAAGAGCGGCAACCCGAGCACGGGCGCCGATGCGCTGAAACCGGAAACGTCGAAACAGTTCACGCTGGGCTTCCGCCTGGAACCGTTCAGCGCGCTGTCGTTCGGTGCGGACTTCTGGGACGTGAAGCTGAAGAACAAGATCGATACGCTGTCGCAAGACTTGATTTTCAAGAAGCCGGAACTGGCTGACAAATACATTTCGATCTACTTCGATCCGATCCAGAAAGCAAAAGTGCTGGTGGCAACCCAGTCGCCGGTCAACCTGGCCAGCGCCCACTACCGTGGCCTGGACATCGACGCGACTGTCCGCACCAACACCCCGATCGGCCGCATGTCCGCCAACTGGACCGCGACGTACATGATGAAGGCGGAGCAGGATGTGCCGGGCGTTGCCACGGAAAGCAGCGTGGGACGCTTCGATGCCTATGACAACGTGACCTTCCGCTGGATCAACCGCGTGACGCTGTCGCTGAAATCGTCTGAGCAGCTGAACCAGTCGCTGACCATGAGCGCCCGTTCCGGCTATGCGGACAAGAAGCTGACCGCGGATGATGCCCAGGTACGCGAAGTCAATGCCGATGGCTCGATCGGCGCTTATGCGACCGTGGTCCGTAACGTGAAGCAATATATCACCCTGGACTACCAGGCCAAGTACAACTTCACCAAGGCCATGTCGCTGACCGCCGGTATCCGCAACCTGCTGGACAAGGATCCACCGCTGTCGATCCGCAACACCGGTGGCGGCAACCAGGTTGGCTACGATGGCCGCTACACCGATCCGCTGGGCCGCACGTTCTACGTGACGGGCCAGTACCGCTTCTAAGCGGGGAGAAGGGATCTCCGGTTATATGCATATGCTGATAAATTCCTTGCCAAACTTCATGGCTTATTGTTATAGTCGTTTGACATTTAGGATTTAGCAATGACCCATTTCTTCTTTACCGGCTTTTTTTACTTTAGCAATTCCAACCCAAAGGCGGTGGAGTAGCGGCCGGTTCACGTAGAAACGAGATCCCAGCAAATCCCAAAAAAACCGCCAGCGATGGCGGTTTTTTTTTACCCCGGAATTTATAACCAAGGAGAAAGACATGCAACGCACCGACGACTTGCGCATCCGCGAAATGAAGGAACTGGTTCCACCATCCCATCTGATCCGCGAGTTCGCGTGCACTGATGCAGCCAGCCAGACCGTTGCCGACGCGCGCATTGCCCTGCACCGTATCCTGCACGGCCAGGATGACCGCCTGATGGTGGTGATCGGCCCATGCTCGATCCACGATCCGAAAGCCGCCATGGAATACGCACGCCGCCTGGCGCCGCTGCGTGAAAAGCTCAAGGGCGAGCTGGAAGTCGTGATGCGCGTGTATTTCGAAAAGCCGCGCACCACGGTGGGCTGGAAGGGCATGATCAACGACCCTTACATGGACAACAGTTTCCGTATCAATGACGGCTTGCGCATGGCGCGCGAACTGCTGCGCGACATCAATGAACTGGGTTTGCCGGCCGGCACCGAATACCTCGACGTGATCAGCCCGCAATACATTGCCGACCTGATCAGCTGGGGCGCGATCGGCGCCCGCACCACGGAATCGCAGGTGCACCGCGAACTGGCGTCCGGCCTGTCGTGCCCGGTGGGCTTCAAGAATGGCACCGACGGCAACGTGAAGATTGCCGTGGAAGCCATCAAGGCGGCGTCGCAGCCGCACCATTTCCTGTCCGTTACCAAAGGCGGCCACTCGGCCATCGTGTCGACCGCCGGCAATGAGGATTGCCACATCATCCTGCGCGGCGGCAAGGCGCCGAACTATGACGCGGCCAGCGTCGATGAAGCCTGCAAGGCCATCGGCGGCTACGGCCTGGCGGCGCGCCTGATGATCGATGCATCGCATGCGAACAGCTCGAAAAAACCGGAAAACCAGGTGCCGGTGTGCGCCGACATCGCGGGCCAGATCGCCGGCGGCGACCAGCGCATCGTGGGCGTGATGGTGGAATCGCACCTGGTGGCGGGGCGCCAGGACCTGGTGCAGGGCAAGGAACTGACCTATGGCCAGTCGATCACCGACGGCTGCATCGACTGGGACACCAGCGTGAAAGTGCTGGAACAGCTGGCTGACGCGGTGCGCCAGCGCCGCCTGAAAAACGACGACTGACCATGTCGTACCCCGGGACGGGCCCCGGGTATGACACAGCGCGCTCGGCAATAAAAAAAGCCTTTCAGGGTCACCCCTGAAAGGCTTTGAATTTTCCGGAGCTCGCGCCCCGGAAACATCGTCATTACATGAACTTGTAATTTACGCGGAAGTAGAAGGTACGGCCCAGCGGGTTCGTGAACGTTGCGTCGTAACCGGTCTGGAAGTTCGCTTCGGTACGGGACGACGGCGGATCCTGGTCCAGGATGTTCTTGATACCGAAGGTCGCGCTCAGGTTCTTCGCATACATCCATTCCACAGGCGCTTTCCAGCCCAGGGTCATGTCGATGGTCTTGTATGCGGCCACTTTACGCAGCGCAGGGTAGTTGGCGCTGCCTACCTTGGCTTCGTCGGTGTAGTCTTCATAGCTGTCCGAGTAGTTGTGCGTCACGGAAGCATTCCATGCGCCCATTGCCCAGGTCAGGGTCAGAGCATGACGGTAGCGTGGAACCGGGCCGAAGTCCTTGTACTTGCCCAGGTCGCTGACCTGTTCCACACCCTGGTACTGGTAGCCGTGGGTAGCGTACAAGGTCGAATCCAGGTTCGCGCCCCAGGTGCCCCAATCCGACTTCTTGCGGAAGTTCAGGTTGAAGTCGAAGCCCGATGCGTAGAACTTACCGGAATTCACGCGTGGCAGGTCGATGAACGCCAGTGGCAGGTCAGGACTTGCGCTGATGACCGGGTTCTTTGCGTCCGGATCGGTGCGCGGGTCGAAGCGGTAGTAGTTCGCCGCATAGCGTACCGGGTCGCCCATCACGGTGATTTCCGACATCGGCTGGATGGCCTTGTCGATCTTCACGTTCCAGTAGTCAACCGAGCCGCTGAAGCTGGCGGTAGGCTGGAATACGATACCCAGCGAGAATTGCTTGGACTTTTCCGGTTCCAGGTTCTTGTTGCCGCCGTTACGGGTGTTCAGCTGAACCGCGCACTCATCCTGGTATTCGCCGACCGGGTTGGCCGCATTCTTGATCGGCACGCCGTTCGGGCAACGGATCGGGTCGCTGAAGTTCGCCGACGTATTGTTGATGGCGTATGGCAGCAGGTTGTCATACAGGGTCGGGGCACGGAAGCCGCGGGCGGTCGAGGCGCGGACCATGGTGGTCGCGTCCGGACGCCAGGTGATGCCGGCTTTCGGGCTCAGGTTGTGGAAGCTGGTGCCGAAACCGTTTTCATACTTGTCGTAACGGGCTGCCAGGCTGGCTTCCACGCCTTTCACGACAGGGATGGCCAATTCCGAGAACAGGCCGGTAACCTTGCGGTCGCCGGTCACGCCCTTGATTTCGCCTGCGCCGCCAACTTCGTCACCGGACGACAGGGTAGGGGACGAGACTTGGTCCAGCTTTTCCTTGCGGTACGACAGGCCGGCCGAGAAGCCCACGCCGCCGGCTGGCAGCTGGAAGATTTCCTTCGATGCCTTGAAGTCGAATTCGGTCGACGTCGAGGTGCCGCCGTTTTCGAAGCCGGTGATCTGCGCGCCCAGCAGCTTGGCCAGCGAGGTGGCGTCTTGCGAACCGAACACGTTGATTTCACCGGTGGCGACCAGCGGAGTCAGCTTGGCGTACGAGAATTTGCCCGGGCCGAACGAGATTTCCACCTTGTTCTTGCCATGGGTGATGGCAGTGTCGTAATCCCAGCCAGCGATCTCGCCCTTGGCGCCAATCACGAAGCGGGTGTTCTTGGTATCGGTCAGGTCGGTACGTGGGCCGCCAGCCACGGTACGCCAGGTGCCGCTGATGTTGCCGGTCGGGGTGACAGCCAGGTCGGACGTCAGCACGGTATCGTCGCCCAGCACGGTGCCGTTAGGCATCTTGTAGCCCTTAGGCAGGGTCATGCCCTTCGGCAGCGTGATGGTCTTTGGATAGAAGCGGCCGGTCGACGGGTACACCATGCTCTTGGTGTACGGCGCTGGCGAGTAGGCCGACAGCGAGTGGTCCTTGGTGTAGGCGGCTTCCGCGTACAGTTGGTGGTTGTCGTTGATGTTGAAGACAGCGCGGCTGACGAAGTTGTCGTGCTTGGCTTCAGGGATCAAGTCGATGAACTTGACGTAGTCGGTGCCGCAGCTCGTCGGGCCGTTGACGACCAGCGCGAATTCATCGTTCTTGCAATTGACGTAGCGGTACGGGTTCACGCCGACGTACTTGTTGCCCAAGGTATCGGTGAAGTTCAGGTTCGGCACGCCGTTACGTGGCGATGCCTTGTTGATGCCCAGGTCAGGACGGTTCGCGGTATTCGCGAACGAACGGTCCTTGGCGTGCAGCGCATCGTCCTCTTCGTGGTTGTAGCTGAACAGGACGTTGAAGCGTTCCTTGTTCAAGTCACCGAAGCCACCGGTGATGTTGTAGCTCTTGACCTGGCCGCCGCCCTGGTCCACCTTGGTGGCGTACACAGTGGCTTCCAGGCCCTTGTAATCCTTTTTCAGGATGAAGTTGATCACGCCGGCAACGGCGTCGGCGCCGTACACGGCGGATGCGCCGTCGCGCAGCACTTCGATACGTTCGATGGCCGACAGCGGAATCGAATTCAGGTCGACTGGCTGGTTACCCACGGCGTAGTTCGCCACGCGGCGGCCGTTCAGCAGCACCAGCGTGTATTTCGAACCCAGCGCGCGCAGGTTGGCGGTGGAGGCAACACCGGTAGCGCCCACGTTGCTTGCTGCAACGGTGCCGCCGAAGTTACCAGGGATCAGGTTCACCAGGTCCTGTGCGCTGGTTGCGCCGGTACGGATGATGTCTTCCTGGCGCATCACGGTGACAGGCAGTACGGTCTCGGAAGCGAGACGCTTGATCGACGAGCCCGTGATTTCCACGCGCTGGATCGCTTCACCCGCGTTCTGTGCCATTGCCGGGGTCGCCAGCAAACCGGCAGCCACCAGCGTGCCCGAGAAGCTCAGGCGCACTGCACGCGATAAAACGGTTTCTTTCATCATTATCGTTATTCCTTGCTTTATTTCTGGTTAATTACTTCCACCATTTGAACAGAACCTGACCGGCCATCTATTCACCTCCCGTGGAGCAAGTGCATGGCGCGGTGCACCACGGCTTGCTGCTCTCCCCAGCGGTTATTTTGTAACCGCGTCTGGGAAGGCGCTATGGAAACATAGGCAATGAAATGAAGTCAACGCAGGGGTGCAGCATTACAACACAATAGCTACTAAACAAGGTAAATAGTCGAAGATATCGGCGAATGAAGAAATTTATATCGGAAACGAACGTGTTTTTAAAATTAAGTTCTGATATTTCACAATGTGAATTGCTGCTTGACTTCACTGGAGCTGTCAATAGCAAAGTGGATGTTGCTTGCCATTTGCGCAACGTTTGATCGGTATGTCACCACATGTGACCATAATTGGTATATGTTGTAACTAATGGTTAAAATACGGGATTTCCGTATCAAAATGCGGCTTTCGTATGGGAACGATCGTTCACCTTTGTAACTGGAACCCTTACGTGTTTGTAAAAAATACACGAATAAAACGTATATGACGGTACGAAAAGCCTGTGGTTTATTGGCAACAATGAGCCGCTAAGCGCCGGGAAATACACAAAAAAAAGGCCGGTCAGCATGGCTGACCGGCCTTCAGGGGGGCGGATTACGTGATCAGAACTTGTAGGTCAGGCTGGCCTTGAAGTAACGGCCAATGGCGCCGGATGCGTCCATCGGGTTGTAGCTCATGCCGCCATAGGTCAGCGGATCCAGCGGCGCAACCTTGTCGAACACGTTGGCGATCGAACCGGACAGTTGCAGCGCCTTGTTGATGTTGTAGCGTGCCGACAGGTCCAGCGTGGTGAACGACGCCAGGCGGCAGCCCAGCGGCGCCGGGGTGCCGTCCGCGAAGGTGCTGGCGCAGACCGTGTCGGACGCTTCACCCACGTTCTTCATGTGGGAGCGGTAGTTCAGCGTACCGGTGACGTTCCAGTCATCCTTGTCCCACGACGCGGTCATGTTGACCTTGTCTTTCGGCGTACCGGCGCAGTTCGACGTGTCGCAGTTGCCGTGCGTGCCGGCGTACTGGAACGAGCGGGTCGAATCGACGCGCAGCCACGAATTGATGTGGGTCCAGGTCAGGCCCACGGTGGCGCGGCCCATGTCGCCCAGGTTGAAGCGCTGCTTCACGTCCAGGTCCACACCCTTGATTTCCGTGTAGTTGGCGTTGCGGTATGGCGCCTTGATCACCAGCAGGGTGCCGGAGTTCGGCACCACCACGCCGTTCACGACCAGGTTGTTATCCGAACGCAGCGCGCCTGGCAGGGCCGCCGCTTCCGAGAAGGCCACCTGGTTGATCTCGTTGCTGCGCTTGAGCTTGAAGGCGTCCACGGTCAGCGACGTGCCGTTGAACGGATCCCACACCATGCCCAGGGTGTAGCCTTTCGACTTTTCCGGTTGCAGGTTCTGGTCGCCCACTTTCACGCCCGCGACGGTGATCGAGCAGTCGCCCTGGGTCGCGCCGCCGGCGGCCGGCTTGCCGCCCGGGCAGCGGATCGGGTCGGAAACCGGCGCCGAACCGGCCGATTGCGACAGCGGGTTGTTTTCAGCAGGGCCTGGCGCGCGGAAGCCTTCCGAATACGTGCCGCGCAGTGCGAACGTCTTGGTCGGGGTCCACTTCACGCCCAGTTTCGGGGTGGTCGAGTTGAAGTTGTCGTATTTGTCGTACCGGACCGCGGCATTGAGTTCCACGTTCTTGATCACCGGCGCGGCGATCTCGGCGAAGATCGCGTCCACCTTGGTGTCGCCGAACGTTGCCACGTACGATGCGTTGATGGTGCCGTCTTCGGTGCCGGACAGCGACGGGTTGCTGACCTTCTCGTGGCGGTGTTCCACGCCCCACGCCAGGCCCAGTTTGCCGCCTGGCAAGTCGAACAGTTCACGCGAGGCCTTGAAGTCGATGGTGGCCAGCGACGTGGTCGAGTGCGAACGCGCCGTGTAGCGGATCGCGTCGTAGACGCTGGCCTTGTTCTTCGAGGCCTGCGCGCCGATGTAGTACGGGAACAGCGGGCTGGCTGGGTTGTTCAGCGCCTGCTGCAGATTCTTCATGTTCAGCATGTTGGTGTAGATCAAATCCAACGCCGAATCCGAATACGTGATGCCGGTGTCGTAATCCCAGCCAGCAATGTTGCCCTTGGCGCCCAGCACGAAGCGCTTGAACTCGTTGTTGGCGTAGCGGGTATGCGCGCCCACGTCAAACGCGGAATAGCGGATACGGGCAGCGGCGCCGAACGGGTTTTGCGGGTGGGTCGCGCCGATCGTCATCAACGTGCCCCACGACGTCACGGTGGTAGGCGACACCACGGTCGGGGTGACCGATGGCGGCGTCATGGTGAAGTTCGTGTCGCGCTTGGACCAGCCGGCTTCGGCATAGACCTGGTGGTTGTCGTTCACGTTGAACGTGCCGCGCGCATACAGGTTGTGGCCCTTGATGTTGGGCTGCATCGAGCGGAACTGGTCCTGGCCCCATACGCAGCCATTGTTGGCCGTTTGCACCGACGGGGTCAGCGTTTCGCAGCCCGGCAGGTACGTGTAGGCCAGCGTTTTCGGATCGCGGATCGCGCCCACCGGGTTGGCGCCGGCCACGCCGCCGCGGATGTCACCGGCCAGGAATTGCGAGCCGGTCAGCGAATAGCCGTAAGGACGCAGGTCGGACACGCCGATCCATTTGCGGTTGTTGCGGTCCTTGTTCAGCAGCCCATTGTTTTTATAGACTTCGGCGTTCAGCAGGATGTTGTAGCGGTCCGAGTCCAGCGAACCGGAGCCCCAGGTCAGCGAGGCCTTGCCCTGCTCGTTGTCGGAATACTTCGATTCGCCACCGGTGATCTTGGCGATGCCGCCCACCAGGTCCTTGCGCAGGATGACGTTGACCACGCCGGCCACGGCGTCCGCGCCGTAGGTCGACGAAGCGCCATCCTTCAGCACTTCGATGCGTTCCACCGCTTCCATCGGGATGGTCGACAGGTCGGTGAAGGTCTTGGTGCCGTCGTCGGCGCGGGCGAACGGCGCCATGCGGCGGCCGTTCAACAGCACCAGCGTGGAGGTGGCGCCGAGACCGCGCAGCGAAATCGCGGTGGAGCCGGCGGCAAAGCCGTTGCCGAAGCCGGTCGGCAGCGAGCCGGCGCCGTCCGACGTCAGGGTTTGCAGATATTCGGAAACCGTGCCCTTGCCCGATTTCGCCAGGTCTTCGCGGCTGATCACCTGTACTGGCGAGGCCGTCTCGGCCGACGCGCGCTTGATGCTCGAGCCGGTAATTTCAACGCGCTGCATCGACGTGTCCTGCGCCATGGCCGGCATGGCCAGCATACTTGCCGCTACCGCGCTGCCTGCGAAGACGAGGCGCACCGAGCGGGACATAACAGTTTCCATCATCATGCTAAAAAACCTCCAACTGGGGTGGGAATCAATAGTTCAGAGCAACCTTGTTGTTTGCTCAAGGATTGCAGTAGGCCCCGCCACGCGGATTGGTGTCAATGTTCGCGTTACCCGTACGCCACGGTGCAAGTGACCGTTTTTTAGCCAAGTAAACTCAGATCTCCACGAAACTTGTATCAATTGTTCGCTATTTTCACGATATTTCTGTCATGGGCAATGTGTAACAATGTGTAGAGGCGTTACTTTTTGGCCACAGTACCCCCAGTGAAGTGGCGGTTACCCGACCGCTGTATCCCTTGCCCCGGTCCCGTGCGGCAGGCATGATGGCGGCACTGTAAAAGCGGGAGCGGGGATGGCGGTCTATATCATGCGGCGCCTGTGGCAGATGGTGCCGGCCATGTTGGGCGTGGTATTGCTGGTGTTTATCCTGTTTAACTGGGTGGGCGGCGATCCCGCCTACCTGCTGGCCGGCAAGATGGCCGACGCCGAAGCCATCGCCAACATCCGCCGCCAGCTTGGCGTCGACCAGCCGTATTATGTGCAGCTGGGCATTTTTATCCGCCAAGTGGCGACCTTCGACTTTGGCAACAGCTGGGCCACGGGCGAAGCCGTGTCGGCGCTCATCGTATCGCGGCTGGGGCCGTCGCTGGCCGTGCTGTTGCCGCTGACCGCGCTGGAAACCGGGCTCGGTATCGTGCTGGCGCTGGGACTGGTGTACGTGCGCGGCAGCCTGACCGACCGCGCCGTGATGGCGGCGTGCACGGTGGCCATGTCGGTCAGTATCCTGGTCTACATCATGCTGTTCCAGTATGGGCTGGCGTACCGCCTCGGCCTGTTCCCCGTGCAGGGCTGGGGCGACACGCTGGCCGCCAACCTGCGCTATGCGGCGCTGCCGGTACTGATCGGCCTGGCCGTCTCGCTGGCGCCCACCGTGCGCCTGTACCGCAGTTTCCTGCTCGACGAAGTGCGCCACGATTACGTGCGCACGGCGCGCGCCAAGGGCTTGCCCGAGCGGCGCGTGCTGTGGGGCCACGTATTGCGCAACGCCGCCATTCCCATCGCCACCCACGTGATGGCGGGCCTGCCGGCGCTGCTGATCGGCGCATTCTTGCTGGAACGGTTCTTCGGCATTCCCGGCATTGGCCGCGAAGTGATCCTGGCGGTCGAACGCAGCGACTTCCCCGTCATCAAGGCGGTGACCGTGACCATGGCTGCCGCCACCATGGTGTTCAACCTGCTGGCCGACCTGCTGTACCAGGTACTCGATCCGCGCGTGCGGTTGCAGGCGGTCGCATGAACACGTCCTGGATGCCGGCGTGGCAACGCCTGCGCGCCGACCGGGTGGCCATGGCGGCGCTGGCCGTGGTGGCCGGGTTCCTGCTGCTGGTGGCGCTGGCCGCGGCCGGCCTGGTGGCGGCCGACTGGGAAGAGGAAGTGGCGGACAGCTACGCGCCACCGCGCTTCATGGCCGCGCCCGCACCGGCCGCGGCCCCGGGGCGCGCCGCGGCGGCGGCGCCGCCCAATGAATTCGATCCGCTGGCGCGGGAGATGGCCGAACTGTCGGCTGCCGCGGTGGCCGGCCACGAACGGGTGCGCGGCGCGGCGCCGCTGTTCGGCGCCGACAAGTGGGGCCACGATATCGTGAAGAAAACCGTCAAGGGCGCGCAGACGTCGGTGGTGGTGGGGCTGATGTCGGCGGTGCTGGCGGTGGCGCTGGGGTCGCTGTGCGGCGCCCTGGCCGGTTTTTATGGCGGCTGGGTCGACGCCGTGTTCGAGTGGATCTATACGGTGTTTACCGCGATTCCCGCGATCCTGATGATCCTGGCCGTGGCCGCCGTGCTGCAGCAAAAAGGCGTGGCCACCATCGTGCTGATCCTGGGCCTGACCGGATGGACCGGGCCGTTCAGGCTCATGCGCGCCGAATACATGAAGCACCGCGTGCGTGACTACGTGCTGGCCGCGCAAGCGATCGGCGCTTCCGGCTGGCGCCGCATGTTCGTGCACATCTTCCCCAACGTCAGCCATGTGGCGCTGGTGCAGCTGGCCATCATGGCGGTCGGATTCATCAAGGCGGAAGTGATCCTGTCGTTCCTTGGCTTTGGCGTGCCGGTCGGTGCGGTCAGCTGGGGCTCGATGCTCAACGAGGCGCAGCAGGAACTGTTGCTGGGCAAATGGTGGCAACTGCTGGCCGCCAGTACCGCGATGGCGGCGCTGGTGACGGCGCTGTCGCTGCTGACCGATGCGGTGCGCGATGCGCTCGACCCGAAAGCGGGCACGGCATGAGCGGCGCGCCGTTGCTGCAGGTGTGCGGCCTGACGGTGGCGTTCCGCGCCGTAGACGAAGGCGGGCGCGCTGGCGTTGCGGCCGCTCCCGCCTATGCCATCAATACCGCCGATGCCGGCAATGCCTCCAATGGCGCCAAGGCTGCCAATGCTGCCAATGCCGCCAATGCTGCCAATGCTGCCAATGCTGCCAATGCTGCCAATGCTGCGGGCGCGGCGGTGCGGGACGTTTCGTTTTGCGTGCCGCGCAACCGCACGGTGGCGCTGGTGGGCGAGTCCGGCAGCGGCAAGTCCGTGACGGCGCTGGCGGTCATGGGCCTGCTGCCGCCCGGCGCCGCGCGCATCGATCCGGCCAGCCGCATCATGTTTGACGGCGAGGATTTGCTGGCGCTGGACGCCGGCGCGCGGCGCGCGCTGTGCGGCAGGGACATCGCGATGATTTTCCAGGAACCGATGTCGTCGCTGAACCCGGTGCTGACGGTCGGACGCCAGATCGGCGAAGTGCTGGCGCGGCACCTGGGCCTGCGGGGCAGGGCCGGGCGCGAGCGCGTGCTGGCGCTGCTGGACGAAGTCGGCATTCCCGAACCGGCGCGCCGCATCGATGCCTACCCGCACCAGCTGTCCGGCGGCCAGCAGCAGCGCGTGATGATCGCCATGGCGCTCGCTTGCGCGCCGCGCCTGCTGATTGCCGACGAACCCACCACCGCGCTCGACGTGACGGTGCAGAAGCAGATCATGGAATTGCTCGCGCGGCTGCAAAAAAACCATGGCATGGCGGTGCTGTTCATTACCCATGACCTGGCGCTGGTGGCCGACATCGCCGACGAGGTGGTGGTCATGCGCCACGGCCAGGTGCGTGAAGCCGGCCCGGCCGGCACGGTGCTGACGCAGCCGCGTGACCCTTATACGCGGGCGCTGCTGCAATGCCGCCCGCCACGACAGGGGCGCCCGTTGCGCCTGCCGGTGATAGCTGACGTGATGGCTGGGGCTGCGGACAACCCGGCATCCGGCCCTGCGTTCGGCGCAGGGAGTGCGCCGATCGAGGATACGCCGGCAGGCCAGGGCGGCGGCGCGTGCACAGGCGTGGCCTGCGCCGTGGCGGCGCGGCCGGGACCGGGCGGCTTGGCGCCGGGCGCGCAGGCTGGCCCGATGGCGGCGGCATGGCTGGCGGCGCAGGCCGGCCAGCCGCCTGGGCATCGGCCTTGCCGCACCGGCGGCCCCGTGGTGCTGGCGGCCGAGGGCCTCGGCAAGCAGTTCGACGTGCGCGACGGCTGGTTGCGCACGCGCCCGTTCCATGCGCTGCGCAACGTCTCGTTCACGCTGGCCCGCGGCGCCACGCTGGGTGTGGTGGGCGAATCCGGCAGCGGCAAGAGCACGCTGGGACTCACCTTGCTGCGCCTGCATGAAGCCAGCGCCGGCCGCGTGCTGTTCGACGGGCGCGACCTGCTGCGCCTGCCGCCGCGCGAATTCCAGCCTTACCGGCGGCGGCTGCAAATCGTCTTCCAGAACCCGTATGCATCGCTCAATCCACGCTTCACGGTGCTGCAGATCCTGCTGGAACCGATGCGCCTGCACGGCATCGGCGCCGACGATGCGCAGCGCACGCGCCTGGCGGCGGACTTGCTCGACAAGGTGGGCTTGCCGCAAACGGCGCTGCGGCGCTGGCCGCACGAATTTTCCGGCGGCCAGCGGCAGCGCATCGCAATCGCCCGCTGCCTGGCATTGCGTCCGGAAGTGCTGGTGTGCGACGAATCGGTGGCGGCGCTGGACGTGTCGGTACAGGCCCAGGTGCTGAACCTGCTGCTCGACTTGCAGCAGGAATACGGGCTGTCCTATCTCTTTATTTCGCACGACTTGTCCGTGGTGCGCTACATGGCCGACCAGGTGCTGGTGATGCGCGCCGGCGAAGTGGTGGAGCAGGGTGAAACCGATGCCCTGTTCGCCGATCCGCGCCACCCCTACACGCAAGCGTTGCTGGCCGCCGTCCCCGGTCGCCCCTGAGATACGCCCTGCATCAAGGATGTCACACCCCGGTGCCTGACCCCAGGCAGTGACATCTTTGACGTGACGCAAACTTGTCACCCCCTGGTGCCTGACCCCGGGGAGTGACATGCGCTGCCTGATGTCGGGATTTCATATAACATGTGGGAATCATGGCGAGCTTACTGACACTGTTGCGGGAATATGGCGTATTGATCGTGTTCGCCGTTGTCCTGGTCGAACAGATGGGTTTGCCGATTCCCGCGTTTCCACTGCTGATCGTTGCCGGCGCGCTGGCCGCCGGCGGCGAAATGCATTGGGCGGCCGTGCTGGCCGCCGCGCTGCTGGCCTGTTCGGTCAGCGATTTCTTCTGGTTCCGCGCCGGCCGCCGGTATGGCAAGCGCATCCTCAAACTGTTGTGCCGCATTTCGCTGTCGCCCGATTATTGCGTCAGCCAGACCGAGGACAATTTCCGCCGCTGGGGCCCGAAATCGCTGCTGGTGGCGAAGTTCATACCCGGCTTCAATACCATCGCGCCGCCGATGTCGGGCGCCATGGGCACCAGCTATGCGCGTTTCCTCGGCTTTTCCGTGCCGGGCGGCTTGCTGTGGAGCGGCAGCGGCATAGCCATCGGCGCGTACTTCAGCGCCAGCATCGACCAGGTGCTCGATACACTGTCCACCATGGGCAGCACGGCGCTCGGCGTGCTGGCCACGCTGCTGGCGCTGTTTGTGTTGTACAAATACGTGGAGCGCAAGCGTTTCCAGCAAGCCGTGCAAATGGAGCGCATCACGGTCGACGAATTGCGGCAGTTATTGCAGGACGGGCACGAACCGATCCTGGTCGACGCCCGCAGCGCGACCGCGCAATCGCTGGAGCCGGCCGTGCCCGGCGCGGTGCTGGTCAATGGCGACCTGTCGCAAGTGCTCCACGCATTGCCGAAAGACCGCCACATCGTTGTGTATTGCAGCTGTCCGAACGACGTGACGGCGGCCCACGTGGCCAAGCAAATGTTTGCACAAGGCTATGCCCACGCCAAGCCGCTGCACGGCGGCCTCGACGCGTGGAACACCGCGTTTGCCCACGAATTGCGCCGCCCGCGCGACGGTGACGCCGCCGCCCGTTCCCCTGCCGCCATCCCGCACGGCTGACTCCCGTTCCCGTTTCCGCCGGGGCGTGACTACCACGTCCTGGCGGCCCATGTTGTCTATACCAATCACCCCCAAAACCAGTAGTCATACTACGGATTGAATATTGCAAAACGTAACATTTTTTCCCAATGCTTTGTTAATTTGTACTAAAACTACAAAGAATACTTGCGCGTGAGGTAAGAAAAACGTAAGCTTGTGGCTCACCTTTTTCCAGTACGATCATGACTTTCCAGCCTACTTCCTCCTCGCATGTTCCATTCCCGGGCGGTCCGCGCCTGCTGGCGGATGTCGGCGGTACGAATGCGCGGTTTGCGCTGGAAAGCGCGCCCGGCCAGATCGGCCAGATCAACGTGTTGGCGTGCGCGGCGTATCCCACGCTGGCCGATGCATTGCGCGCGTACCTGGCGTTGCCGGATGTCGCCGCTGCGGTGTCGGCGGCGGGAACGGGCATCCGCCACGGCGCGATTGCCATTGCCAATCCGGTCAATGGCGACCTGGTGCGCATGACCAACCACCACTGGCAGTTTTCCATCGAAGCGCTGCGCACTGAATGCGGCTTCGAGGTGCTCGAAGTGGTCAACGACTTCACGGCGCTGGCCAGCTCGCTGCCCTTCCTGTCGGACACGCAAAAGCGGCAGGTCGGCGGCGGCGAAGCGCAGCCGGGCGCGCCGCTGGGCCTGATTGGCGCCGGCACCGGGCTGGGGGTGTCGGGCCTGATCCCAGGCAAGGATGGGCGCTGGACCGCATTGCTGAGCGAGGGCG
Source organism: uncultured Pseudoduganella sp. (assembly GCA_966211685.1). Taxonomy (GTDB): domain Bacteria; phylum Pseudomonadota; class Gammaproteobacteria; order Burkholderiales; family Burkholderiaceae_D; genus Rugamonas. The sequence goes on along the minus strand of CBIHOX010000102.1, from coordinate 4,843 downwards.
GCCACGTCAGCTTTTCCCCGGTCAACAAGCAGGAAGTCGCGATCCTCGAACATGCATGGACGGAGTTCGACCATGTGTCGGCCGAGCGCTTCATGTCCGGCGTCGGCATCGAACTGATTTACCGTGGCCTGTGCAGCTACCGCGGCGTGCAGCCGGAAGCCATCGCCGTGCCGGTCATCGTCAGCCGCGCGCTGGCGGAAGAGTGCGCGCTGTGCGTGGAAACCGTGGAAGCGTTTTGCCGCATGCTGGGCACGGTGGCCGGCAACCTCGGCGTTACCCTGGGTGCGCTGGGCGGTATATATATAGGCGGCGGCATCGTGCCGCGCCTGGGCGACTATTTCGACCGCTCCGGCTTCCGCGCGCGCTTCGAACAAAAAGGCCGTTTTTCCGCCTACCTGGCGCGCATCCCGACCTATGTGATCACGGCTGAATATCCGGCGTTCGTGGGCGTGGCGGCCATCTTGGCTGAAAAACTTGCTGTAAAGTAAATTCGTCACGGGAGTGTCGCCCGTCCGCCGTTTTATCAGGTACAATGCTGGTTGTTGGATGAAACGGCTTCACCAGACACGTTCTATCAGTCGCGGTATGTCCTGCCGGTTTTCGCCCGAAAACAAAACATCTCCACCTGTAGTGCCCCAGCCCAGCGCGCAAGGTCGCGGGCTTTCTTCTTGCATTTGTTTGCAACCAATATGGAAATAGTTGAGGCGAAGAAAGTCCTCGAAACCGCTTTGCTATGCGCGCAAGAGCCATTGTCGCTGCATAGCCTGAAGAAGCTCTTTGTCGAATCCGACACGCAGGCGCAGGCGCAGGAAGACGGCGCCGGCGTCGGCGCCGATCGCATCAAGGGCATGCTGGCGGAGTTGCAGCAGGAGTGGGCAGGGCGCGGCGTGGAGCTGGTGAGCCTGTCGAGCGGGTGGCGGTTCCAGAGCCGCCCGGAAATGAAGCAATACCTGGATCGTCTGAATCCTGAAAAACCGCCGAAGTATTCGCGCGCCACGCTGGAGACCCTGGCGATCATCGCGTACCGGCAACCCGTCACCCGCGGCGACATCGAGGAAATCCGCGGCGTGACCGTGAATTCGCAGACGATCAAGATGCTGGAAGACCGGGGCTGGATCGATGTGGTCGGCCACCGCGACGTGGTGGGGCGCCCGGCGCTGCTGGGTACGACGAAGCAGTTCCTCGACGACCTGGGATTGAACTCGCTGTCCCAGCTGCCTCCGTTGCAGCAAATAAGTGAACCGCAGGGCGGGCCGCCGGATATGGCGGCGCTGGAAGCAGCCCTGCAACAGAATTTTGAGAAGGCGGCGCAGGCCGCTTCCCATGCTGGTACTGGCGGCGCCATGGCTGACGAGACGGTGGAAACACCGGCAGCCCCGGATGACAGCCAGGTTGTTCGCCTCGATGAGGCGCCGGCTCGCGCCGCAATGCTGGAAGCACCGGTTGACGCTGAGCCCAACCAAGAAATGAATAATGAACAACACTGATACCCAAGAGACTGTCGCCGGCGCTCCTGCCGCCGACGCGCCCGCCAAGCCCAAGCGCCGCACCAAGGCGCAGATCGAAGCCGACAACGCTGCCGCGCTGGCCGCCGGCGAGCAGCCGAAACCCAAGCGCAAGAGCAAGGCTGCCGCCGCGGACGCCGCCGCGCCAGCCGCGCCGCCAGCCGCGGCAGATCCAGCCGATGCCGCGCCGGCGAAAAAGCCGCGCGCCCGGGCAGTGAAGAAGACCGCCGCCGAAGACGCGCCGGCCATGGCGCAGGCGCAGGACGCCGCGCCGGCAGCGGCTGCCCAGGCAGCGGAATCGGCTCCGGCGCCCAAGGCGCCGCGCACCCGCAAGGCCAAGCCGGCCGCTGACGCCGCTCCCGCTGGCGGCGCCGCGCCGGCCGCCGAGGCCGCCCCAGCAGCGCCGTCCGGCGCCGATGCGCCTGCCGCACCGGCCGCCCCGGCCGCGGAAGCCGGCGCCGATGGCAAGCCGGCCCGCGACGGCCAGCGCCGTCCCCGTGGTCCGCGCCAGATGCGCGAACAGCGCGCCAGCCGCGATGCGCTGCATCCGAAACCGATCGCCGTGGCCGCCGCCGCCGTGGCCGAAGGCGCCACCAGCCTGCCGCCGGAAGGTGAAGCCGTGGAAGGCCAGGAACGTCCGCAAGGCCAGCGCAACAACAAGCGAGGCAAGGGCAAAGGCAAGGGCGCCAACGTCAGCAACGCCGGCAAGCCGCAAGGCACGCCGGGCGCGTTTGGCAACAAGATGAAGAAAAAGGCGAACGACGCCGACGCCGTGTTCTCGTACGTGACGTCCGATGCGTTCGACAGCGATGAAGCCGGCAAGGGCCGTCAGCCGCAGAAGAGCGTGCGCCGCGACCTGACCGCCGACGACGACGCGCCCAAGCTGCACAAGGTCCTGGCCGAGGCGGGCCTGGGTTCGCGCCGCGACATGGAAGAATTGATCATTGCCGGCCGCGTGTCGGTCAATGGCGAGCCGGCCCACATCGGCCAGCGCATCCTGCCGACCGATGCGGTGCGCATCAACGGCAAGCTGATCCAGCGTAAAGTCAGCAAGAAGCCGCCGCGCGTGCTGGTGTACCACAAGCCGGCCGGCGAGATCGTCAGCCACGACGACCCGGACGGCCGCCCATCGGTATTCGACCGCCTGCCGACCATGAAGGCCGGCAAATGGCTGGCAATCGGCCGCCTCGACTTCAATACCGAAGGCTTGCTGTTGTTTACCACGTCCGGCGACCTGGCCAACCGCCTGATGCACCCGCGTTACGGCATCGACCGCGAGTACGCGGTGCGCACGCTGGGCACGCTGGAAGAAGGCATGCGCCAGAAGTTGCTGTCCGGCGTGGAGCTGGAAGATGGCATGGCGCAATTCTCGAAAATCGCCGATGGCGGCGGTGAGGGCATCAACAAGTGGTACCGCGTGGTGATCGGCGAAGGCCGCAACCGCGAGGTGCGCCGCATGTTCGAAGCCATCGGCCTGACGGTGTCGCGCCTGATCCGTACCCGCTACGGCGCGATGACCCTGCCGAGCGACTTGAAGCGCGGCCGCTGGGAAGAGCTGGAAGAAAACCAGGTGCGCGACTTGATGGCGGTATACGGCGTCGAGAAAAAAGGCGGCGGCGACGGCCAGCAAAAACGCCAGGGCGCCCAGGGTGGTCAAGGTGGCCAGCAACAAGGCCAAGGCCAGGGCCGCCAGCGCCGCGAGCGCGAGCCGAACGGCAACCGCATGGACGTCAGCAACAAGAATGCCGATCCATTCCCGCAGCAGCCGCGCGGCCAGCGCCGTGGCGGCCAGCAGGGTGCGTATTTCGGCGCCGGCAGCGGCGGCTTGCCGGAGTTCGGCCGCCCCAGCGGGCGTCCGCAAGGCGGCCAGGGCGGACAGGGCGGCCAAGGCAAGGGCAAGGGCGGCAGCCGTCCGCGCCAGCCGGACCCGCTGCAAACCACGTTCGGCTTTGCCGGCGCCGGCGCGCAACAGCGCCGTGGCGGCCAGCCGCGCGGCGGCGCCATGGACCATGGCATGCCGCGCCGCCGTAAAGGCTGAGAGGACGCCCCGGCGCGTTGAAAAACGCCCGGCGGGACGCCCGTGTTTCCGGCCATTATGGCCGTCTTGATAGTGTTGTAAGCCGCGCCATTCCGGCATGCGGCATTGCAGCGAAATCAAGTTGCGGTTATAATGGTCACCCAATGGAAAAGTTATTCGCGGAATGTGCAGTAACTGTGCGGTTGCCGAGACTGCTTTCATCTGGGTAGGAAATACAAAAGATGGGCAATAGCCCATTTTTTTTTTGGTGAACGTTTTTAGCGGCCCAACGCACAGTCGGAACGGGCCGCGATCTGGAGAATTTCTTTGCAACTGCCGGAGTTAATTGAAACGACCGTCACAGGTCTGGGCTATGAGCTGGTTGATTTCGAACGGGCCGAGCGTGGATTGCTGCGCGTATATATCGATTTCACGGCGGAAGATGCAGCGGAAAAAGGTCCGATCACCGTGGAAGATTGCGCGAAGGTCAGCCACCAGCTGAGCCACGTGCTGACGGTGGAAAACGTCAACTATGAACGGCTTGAAATTTCGTCGCCGGGGCTGGACCGGCCGCTGCGCAAACTGGCCGATTTCGCGCGCTTCGCCGGAAGCGAAGCCATCGTGAAATTGAAAGTTGCGCTGCCGGGCACCGCCAACCGGAAATCGTACCAGGGCATCCTGCACGAGCCGAACGGCGAAACGCTGGCGTTGGAATTTGAAGGTAAAGAAGGGCCGGCGTTATTGGAATTTACGCTGGCCGATATGGATAAGGCACGCTTGGTGCCGCAGGTGGATTTTAGGAGTCGCAAAGCATGAGTCGCGAAGTTTTGTTATTGGTTGACGCGCTTGCGCGTGAAAAGAACGTCGATAAAGACGTGGTCTTTGGCGCGCTGGAATTCGCGCTGGCGCAAGCCACGAAGAAGCGCTACGAGGGCGAAGTCGACATTCGCGTTTCGATCGATCGCGATACCGGTGAATTCGAATCCTTCCGCCGCTGGCACGTGGTGCCGGACGAGGCGGGCCTGCAACTGCCTGACCAGGAAGTGCTGCTGTTCGAAGCCAAGGAACAGATCCCCGACATCGAAGTCGACGAATACATTGAAGAACCGATCGAATCCGTGGAATTCGGCCGCCGCTTCGCGCAGGACACCAAGCAGGTGGTGCTGCAGCGTGTGCGCGACGCCGAGCGCGAACAGATCCTGGCCGACTTCCTCGAGCGCGGCGATTCGCTGGTGACGGGCACCATCAAGCGCATGGAGCGCGGCGACGCCATCGTCGAATCGGGCAAGATCGAAGCGCGCCTGCCGCGCGACCAGATGAT
>CBIHOX010000101.1:0-22566 GCA_966211685.1 uncultured Pseudoduganella sp. | reverse complement strand
CCAACCCCATGCGCATTTCAGCGCCGCGGCGGGGTTCGCCGCGGCCGCGCCGGCCGCGCGGGCCGCGTTGCTGGCCCAGGTGGCGCAGGGCGTGCCGCTGGTGGTGTTGGGCGGTAATGCGATGCAGCCGTCCATCTGGCAGCGTGAACTGGGCTTGCCGCTGGCGCCGCAGTCGCCCACCACGGAAAAGGACGATACCCGGCTCTTTGGCGCAGGCGCGCGGCAACTGGCGCTGCCGCCGGCAAGCTTCAATCCGGCCGCCGGCGCCACGGCATGGCGCGTGCTGGCGGCGGACACCCGTGGCAAGCCATGGCTGTGGCGGCGCGCATGGAAGCAGGGTGGCATTGCCTGGGTGGGCGTGGCTGGCTGGCACCGCCACGCCATCACCTCGCCCGCCGCGCTGGGGACGTGGTGGCAAACCCTGTTCGACGCCACCGTCAACGGGGCCGCGCAAGCCGTGGTGTGGGAACAGCCCGATCCGATGCCGGCCGTGGGCATGCGCACGCAGGTGTGCGCGCAGGGTGCGGCTGCAGGTGCGCCGCTGCATGTCGCGGAGGTTCCGGATGTGACATGGCAGGTGCGGGCGGACCGGGCGGAAGGCGTCTGCGCGGCCTTCATTCCGCAGCGCGCCGGATGGCATGCGCTGTCCAGTGGCGAGGCGCGTCACGCGCTGTATGTGCATGACCCGCGCGACTGGCCGCGGTGGCGGCAGGGCTTGCGGCAACAGGCGACGCGCGCCTACATGGCGCGCACCCCTGTCCCCACGCTGGCGCCGGCGGCCGGCCAGCCCTATGCACCAGTGCCGGCCTGGCCCTTTGCGCTGGCCATGGCCGTGGCGCTGCTGGCGCTCTGGTACCGCGAGCGCGAACGGGACCCGATGAATGCGGATGGCGTGGCCGGCGCGCGCTGACCTGCGCCGCGGCCGCTTGCCGTCCGCGCAGGATCGCCGGCGCCGGTATGTCGGCGCGCTCGGGAACACGTTCGCATGCACAAAAGTGTTTGACATGCCCGCCGCATCGGCATATAGTTAGTACAACTAACTAATTTCCTTGCATGAACCCATTCGATACCATCAGTGCGCCAATCGAGCAGACCATCGCCACCGGACTTGCGCGGATTGCCACCGTGATGCGCAGCCAGGCCTGGGCCAAGGCATTTGCCGAAGGGATCACGCCGACCCAGTCGGACATCCTGACCCTGCTCAGCACGCGGCAAGAGCCATTGCGGCTGTCCGTGATTGCCGAGCAGCTGGCCATCACGGCAGCCACCGCCAGCGAAGCCGTCAGCACGCTGGTCGCCAAGGGGCTGGTGGATAAAGGACGGGCGTCGGACGACCGCCGCGCGGTGGCGCTGTCGCTGTCGTTGAAGGGAAAGGCGTTGGCGGCGGCGGGTGGCGACAGTGGCGGATTGCTGGCAATGAGTTTGCATGCATTGACGGCGGACGAGAAATCCACGTTGCTGGCGCTGATCGTGAAGATCATCCGCAACATGCAGGAGCGCGGCGAGATTTCCACGGCCCGCATGTGCGTGACGTGCAGTTATTACCAGCCGCATGGGGATGCGCAATTCCCGCATTACTGCAACCTGGTCAAGGCGCCGTTCGCCGACCGGCATTTGCGGCTGGATTGCCCCGAACATGATGCGGGGTTGTCGGGGGTACCCAAGGTAGTGCCGATCCGGAAGGTAGGGTGACGCAACGGCAGGAGGCTGGCGTCGGCCCGGCGGCAACGCCATTTTTTTTGATCTATATAATTAGGAGTCCTAAATTATGCTTCGTCGATCTCGTCTCATTCCCGCCGCGCTGGCCTGCCTGCTGGCGCTGGCGTCCCAGCCGTCCGGCGCCCATGCGCTCAGCGCCAAGAAGGGTAATACCAAGGATGCCAGCTTCGATATCGTGACGGCGGAAATCAGCGTGGATGCCGCGAAAAACCAGCTGGTGTTCGCCATGTCGGTGGCCGGCACGGCGGGCGCGGTCAAGCCGAAAAAGACCGGCAAGTTCGAGGGCAGCGACGTGTTTTCATATGTCTGGCCCACCAGGATCGACCCGGCCGAAGTGGGCTTCGACAAGGGCGCCGGCATCCTGGCGCTGGCGGTGACGATCCATCCCGACTTTGACGATACGCCGCTGTTCAACACCACCGGCGCGGACTGGCACAGCCACTGGGTGGTGCTGGCGCCGGACGAGGCATGCGGCAAAGGCGCGCTGAAGGTCAAGGATATCCCGGCCGGGACCAAGCCCCGGCTGCCGAAAACGTGGCCCGGCGTGCCGCTGCTGATCGACAGCCCCGGCTACGCGCCGCGTTTCGCCACCAGCACGGTGACGGTGCGCGTGCCCTTCGATGACGTCAGCAATTTCAAGGGCGTCGCCTTCGATGGCGTGACGGCAGGCTTGCGCGTTGGCGCCAGCCCGCACCAGCCATTGCTGTGTGTCGTGAATGTATTCGATGTGGCGTCCGGCGACTTGAGTTTGCCGGGCAAAGCCGAGTAACCCCGCGCAAGCGGATTTTTTCATCCAACCTGTCCCAAGGAGTCCATCATGAAAAGCAAAGCCATCTTCTACCACGCTGGTTGCCCTGTCTGCGTCTCGGCCGAACAAGCCGTCGCCGCCGCCATCGATACCAGCAAATACGACCTCGAGATCGTCCACTTCGGCAATGCCCGCAACCGCATCGATGAAGCGGAAAAGCTGGGCGTGAAATCCGTGCCGGCGCTGGTGCTGGACGGCGGCGTCTTCCACATCAATTACGGCGCGTCGATGGCTGACGTCAGGGGTTAAACCACACGGAAGTCACGCAGTTCAACCGACCGCGCGTCCGGCCAGCAAGCCGTTCGCGCGGTTTTTACTTTTTCAGGAGGTCATCATGATCGAGGCACCCGCGCTGGAAGTGGCGCAATGGTTCAACACGGCGCAAGCGCCGACACTGGGCGGCTTGCGCGGCAAGGTGGTCGTGCTGCATGCATTCCAGATGCTGTGTCCCGGCTGCGTGCAGCACGGCATACCGCAAATGCAGCGCGTCCATGCGCAATTCGACCGCGACGACGTGGAAGTCATCGGCTTGCACACCGTCTTCGAACACCACGATGTGATGGGGCCGGCCGCGCTGGAAGTCTTCATCCATGAAAACCGGCTGGCGTTTCCCGTCGCGGTCGACCAGCCGGACGGCGACCACGGCGCGCCGCTGACCATGCGCCGCTACGGCATGCGCGGCACGCCGACACTGGTCTTGATCGACCGCCAGGGCGCGCTGCGCTTCCAGCAACTGGGACAGGTGGATGACCTGGCGCTGGGCGCCATGATCGGCCAATTGTTAGCCGAAACGGCTCAGTAGGCTAATTGTCACATTGTCGCGCGGCTGACTGACACACTTTCGTTAGGACTCCATACTGTGCATGGCATTTTTAATAATGAATTGATGCCGATAAGAACGTAATCAACCAAAACTCGAGGGCTATGCATCATGAAGAGCATGAAAAAAATGAACCTGGCGGTATCCGGCGTACTGGCGGCGGCAATGGGGATGGCGGCGCTGCCCGGCAGCGCGCTGGCGGGGCACATCCTGTCCGGCGTGAACATGAAAGGGTGTGAGCTGGTGCTGATCAATTCGGAGACGGACCAGATGGCGAAAGTCGCCATGCCGACCGTCTCCGGCTGGCAGGCGGCGGCCTGCCAGCACACCGCCATCAGCGCAGACGAGCGCACCGTGTACATGCTGACCGATTCGGTGCCGCCGTACACGGCGTCGGTGGTGACGGTGCACCTGAAACGCATCGACTGGGACGCCGGCACCATCGAGGCGAAAGTGCTGCAGACGTTGCCGCTGGCGCAGCCCGGCTCGCCGTCGCAATTCAAGAACGTCACGCAAGTGTCGCCGCAGCAGCCGATCATGCCGTGGACGCGTCCCGCCTATACGCAAACCCACGGCCCGACGTTCCTGCCGAATTCGAAATACTTCTACGTCACGCATTACACCGACAACCGCGTGCGCGGCTTCAAGGTCACCGGCAGCGGCAAGCTGCACCCGATTCCCGTCTATTCGGACGGCGACCTGACGCGCCAGACGCACGGCGTGAACTTCAACAATTCCGGCACGGTGGGCCTGGGCGTGGGCTACGACTATGACATGGGCACGGTGCGGGTCTACAAGCCCAATACGCTGACGGGTGAAGTCAAGGTGATGGGCGAAATCAAGCTCGGCGCCGGCAACATGTATGGCGCCATGGCCCACTACGCGGTATGGCTGACCGACCGCTACGCCTACGTCGGCACCATGCAGCAGGGCCCGACGTCGCTCACCAAGCCCGGCCACGTGGTGATCGAACCAAGCGTGTGGCTGATCGACGTGCAGGACATGAAGGCGACCCGCGTGATCGGCACGCAGAACAACCAGCAGGTTGGCTTGCTGCGCTCCCCGTCCGACGTGGCGCTGGCGCACGGCAAGCTGTATGTGGCGGAAGAAGATTCATGGGGCCGCAAGCCGAACGCCCCGGCCTCCGATTATGGCCGCGACGGCTATATCTCGATCTGGGACGTGTCCAACCCGGCCGCGCCGAAATTCATCAAGCGCCTGGCGCCGGGACAGGGCTTGCCGGCCGGCTTCCGCAACGCGCACACGGCCAGCGCCACGCTCGATGGCGACGCGGTCTACGTCTCGAGCTTCATTTCGGACCACCTGGTCAAGATCGATACCGCCACCGATACCGTCACCAAGGTGTATGGCATGGATGAGGGCTTGATGATGTTCCACGGCGAATATGCCGCAGGCCGCAACCGCTAAGGAGCAACACGATGAAAAACGTCGTCGCAATACAGCACGTCGCGTTCGAGCACCTGGGATCGCTGGAAGCGGTGCTGCGGGAACAAGGCTACGCCGTGCACTACCTGCCGGCATGGAGCGCCGGCCTGGCCGCGCAGGTCCAGCAACTCTCGCCCGATTTGCTGGTGGTGCTGGGCGGGCCGATCGGGGTCTACGAAGACCACTTGTACCCGTTCCTGCGTGTGGAAAAGGCGCTGTTGAAGCAGCGCCTGGCCGCCGGCCTGCCGACACTGGGCATTTGCCTGGGCGCGCAACTGATGGCGGCCGCGCTGGGCGGGGAAGTGTATGCGTCCGGCGCCAAGGAGATCGGCTGGTCGCCATTGACCCTGACCGAAGCGGGGCGCGATTCGCCGCTGCGCTTCCTGTCCGGCGAGCTGGCCGACGTGCTGCACTGGCATGGCGATACGTTCACCCTGCCGCCCGGCGCGGTGCACCTGGCCTCCACGCCGGTGTGCCTTAACCAGGCGTTTGCCTGGGGCGCCCATGCGCTGGGACTGCAATTCCACCTGGAAGCGCAGGGTGACCAGATCGAGCACTGGCTGGTGGGCCATGCCTGCGAAATCGCCGGCGCCGGCGTGGATGTGGAAGCGCTGCGGCGCGGCGCACAGCGCCACGGCGCAGCGCTGGAAGAACAGGCGCGCCGCTTCTTCGGCGCCTGGCTGGCGCAAGCGGTGCCGGCCTGACGCGGGCATCGATGCAAGCAACTGAAGCAGGCAACTGAAGCAGGCAACTGAAGCAGGCAACTGAAACAAGAAACTGAAGAGACCATGCGGAATACCGCATGTAAAAACAGAGGTGAACCCAAATGCAAACTACCCAGATCCACAATGACGATACCGTCGATAACGTCGATAACGTCGCCCTCATGCTGAAAAAACTGTCCGCGCTGTGGCAGCAGCGCGCCGCCGTCAACCAGGGCCCGGTGCAGTACGCCGACCTGGAATTCGACCCCGCCCGCCACGATTTCTGCGAATCGCTGCTGCCGTTCCGCGGCCACGACGCGTGGCGCTCGGTGCCCGAGGAATTGAAATCGCGCTGCCTGTCCTACGCGTGGGGCATCTACAACCTGAAAACCATTTATATCGAATGCGACGTCGTCACGCCGGCGTGCGAAGACTTGATCAAGGTGGCTCCACCCAACAGCCGCAACCGCGACGTGATTCAGGACGTGATGTCCGAAGCGCTGCTCGATGAAGCGCTGCATACACGCATGTCGCTGCTGGCGTCGAACTACATTTATGCGCGGCGCGGGCTGGCGCCGCTGGAATTCACGGAATTCAACCTGGTCGCATGGCGGCGCGCCGTGCTGGCCGGCTGCAACGCCGAATGGGAACGGCGCCTGACGCGCTTTGCGATGGCGTGCGCCAGTGAAACCCTGATCACCGACTACCTTAAAACCATGGCGGAAGACAGCGGCATCCAGGCCGTGTGCCACCGCACCACCAGGACCCATGCGATGGATGAATGGAGCCATTCCAGCGTGTTCAGCTTCGTCGCCACCGACCTGGTACAGGGCCTCAGCCAGCGCGAACGCGCCTACCTGCGGGCGGTGATCATGAAAACCGTGGAAATGTTCGCCAACAATGAAATGGGAGCGTGGAGCAAGGTGTTTTCCATGCTGCGCTTCCCGCACGCGGACGACATCCTGGCCGACGTGGGGCGAGACAATGAAATCAGCGTCTATACCGATTCCGTGCAGGCGCTGATCGCCCGCATCGGCCTCGATGCGCCGGCGCTGCAAATGCAACCGGAATTGCTGGAGGTGGTGTGATGAATGGCCGAGTCAGTGTGCGCTGCGACAGTACGGCGCAGGAAGCCGGTAACGTGAAAATCTTCGCGCTGCGCCTGCCGTCGGCGGAACATGGCCGGCGCCATGCGATCGATCCGGGCCGTTACGTGGCGCTGGAATACGCCGACATGTCGGGCGGCGTGCAGCAGCGCATGTATTCGGTGACGCGCAAGCCGGCGCCGGACGTGTTCGAGATCGCCGTGCGCCGCACCGGCACCCATGGCGTGGCGGACCGCCTGCATGCGAGCCTGGAGCAGGGCGCCGCGGTGACCCTGCTCTATACCGGCGGCGACATCACGGTCGACGCGGTGCTGGCGCACCGCCAGGTCTTGATGTGGGCCGGCGGCATCGGCGTGACCTTGCCGATCGCGCTGCTGCGCGAACTGGCGCAGCTGGCCACGGAGGGCTGGCCGGTACCGCGCGTGACGCTGTACCTGTGCTGTCCGCGCGTGCAGGATGTGCCGTTCCTGCACGAATTGCTGGAAATGGATTTGACGTGCGCGTGGTTCGACATGCAGGTGTTCATCACGCGTCAGCCGATCGATTCGGCGTCGCGCCACTTCCGCGCCGGCCGTCCGTCCGACGACATGCTGCGCGCGTTGCCCACGCCGGGCGCGGTGCTGCTGTGCGGCGGCCACCAGTTTGCCGCGGAAACGCGCAGCCGCGTGCGTGAACTGTATCCGCACGCGGAACTGTTGATCGAGTCCTTCAGTGCGCCGAAGGCGGAGGCGCCCGCGCCCGCGCCGGCTGGCGGACAGGCCGCCGCCGCGGAATCGCCCGCGCGCGCCGTGATCGCCATCGCGGGGCAGGAAGCCCGCGTGGCGGCCGACCCGGCGCTCAGCCTGCTGGAAAACCTGGAGCGCAACAACGTGCCGATCCGCAGCCAATGCCGCTCCGGCATTTGCGGCAGTTGCCGCGTCAGGATCGTGTCCGGCGATTGCCGGCGCGACGCGGACTTCTGCCTGGACGACAAGGATGTCGGCAATGGCTACGCGCTGGCGTGCTGCACGTATCCGACTTCGGGCGAGTTGACCGTGGCGATCGGGCCGGGGTGCTGAGGCGCCGCCCGCGCTTATTCCACCACCAGCAGCGATACGCCCTGGCGCGGCAGCACGTAATTGAGGCTGGCCGCGCCGTTTTTCACCGCCAGCGGCGCCAACGCCGCCGGGGTCATTTTCGCGGCGTTTTCCAGCACCTGGTATTGCTTCGCGTCCGGCGACTGCGGCGATCCCAGCGCCTGCCATGCGGTGAAGGCGTTCGAGTTGGCCTTGTCGACGCGCCACTGCGTGACCTTGCGCGCGCCTTCCTTGCCCAAGCCCTTCAATTCCAGCTTGACCGCCGCATCCGGCCCTGCCACGTCGTCATCGTGGTAGTGCCAGCTCAGGATCGCCAACTGGCCCGACCTGGTGCGGGTGGCGATCACGCCGACGTCCGGATTACCCTGCACGCCCTTGGCCAGCATGTCGTCCAGCGGCAGCATGGCGCTGCTGGTGGCTGCCACGCGCTCCTGGCCCAGCCTGGAGAACAGGCGGAACACGTTCAGCACCGGCAGGTCGACGCCGTTGGTGGCCAGCTGGCGGTAGCCGGCGAACCAGGGCTGGTCTTCGAACGTGAAGGCCCAGGTCAGCGCGCCGTCGAGGTTCACGCCGCGGCGCGACGCCAGTTCCCAGATGCGCGCGAAGCTGGCGGCCGTATAGCTTGAATACATGGTGCCGTTGCGGTAGGCGTTTTGCGGGCCGGGACAGGCGGCGCAGCCTTCCGGGTCGCTTTCGCCAATCACGATCGGCTTGCTCTTCAATTGCGGCACCGCGGCGATCTTGGCGAAACCGCCATCGACTTCGCGCAAGTGTTCGCGGATACCCATGCGCACGTGGCCATCGACGAAGCGCGGCGCGCCTTTCGCGTGGAACGACAGGAAGTCGGTCGGCGTGCCGGTCGCGCCGGTGGCGTAATTGGTGCCGGACACCACGTGCTTCAGGAAACCGTCCATGAAATCGCCGCCCGGTCCCGCCACTTCCGGTCCGCCGACGAACGCATCCGGCAACGCGCGGCGGATGCCGGCAATGGCGTAGTCGTGCATCTTGTTGAATTCTTCCAAGGTGCCGCTCCAGTAAAAGCGGGAATTCGGTTCATTCCATACTTCGATGTACCACTTCCTGACTTCCTCGCGGCCATAGCGCTCGATATTGTGCTTGGTCCACTGGTACGCCAGCTCGCCCCATTTTGCATAATCCTTGGGTGGAGCGGTCCAACCGGTCGCGATCAGGTCGTAGGCAAAGCCGGGGCGCCAGCTGTGCTGGTACGGCGTGCCTGGCTTGGCGCTGGACATGGCTTCCGGCATGAAGCTCAGTTGCAGGTAGGGCCGTACGCCACGCGCCAGGTACGTATCGATGATGCGGTCGGTGACGCTCCAGTCGTAGACCGGCTTGCCGTCCGCGGTTTCCGTGTAGGCGTTGGTGCTGCCCCATTTGAAGGCCGGCGTGCCGTCGCCGGTGCTGAGCAGGTTGTGGGCGCGGAAAAACACTTCGCCATGCTTCAATTCACCGAGCTGGCCGATCAGCTTGCGGCCATCCTTCATGGTCGCGTAATTCGGTTCATCGGCGCCAAAGAAGCGCCAGATCGGTTTCAATTCGCCGGCGGGGCGCGAAGCCTCCACCACGATCGTGACAGGAATGTCCTGTGCCGTCGCCGCAGCGCCGGAAAATAGCGCGGCCACGGCAAGCGCCGCTGAAATACGTACCATCGTCGTCTCCAATAAAATTTTTTTATTGGCAGGATGATACGGTTGGCGCAGATTCTTCGCGATGAATAATGGACAGGAAGCGATACCGGGATCGGTATCCCTCCCGCTTGAATTTACCGGCCTTCGGCCCAGGCGCGGACATAGTCCGGCACCGGCAAGGCGTTGCCGTCCGCCGTGACCGGGGCGCCGCGCGTGCGCGTCAGCGGCAGCACGCCGGACCATGCCGGGTACTCCACGTCGTCGGCTTCCTCGACGGGACCGCCCTTGCGCACCTTGCACGCGGCTTCGCCGAGCGCAATGCGCAGCACCGTGGTGGCGGCCAGTTCATTGGCGTTGCCGGGACGGACGTCGGCCTGGCGGCCGCGCACCAGCGAATGCATGAACGTTTCCAAGGTGGCAGCCTTGTCTTCGTCGGCGACTTTTTCAAAGCGGCCGTAGATCATCGCGGAGCGGTAATTCATCGAATGGCTGAACGCGGACCGCGCCAGCACCAGTCCATCCACGTGGGTGATGGTCACGCACGCATCCTGTTCCATCAGGCGTTTCAGCATGCGGCTGCCGTTCGAACCATGGATGTACAGGTGATCGCCTTCGCGCCAGCATGCGGTGGGAATGCAGTGGGTCCCATGGTCATCCTGGAATGCGACGTGGCAGATATACGCGTCGTCGATGATGGCGTGCAAGGTCGCGCTGTCGTAGCCGGCCTTTTCAGCGCCGCGGCGTACGCGGGTGCGGTTGCTGGGTGGCGTGTTCATGAACTCCTCTCAGAGGTTGGTTGAGCGGCAACTATAATCACCTTCTGGCCCTTCCATAAGGTCCAGTCATATAAAATTTTTTAGGGCCACGAGATAGGACGCGTCATGGATTACGCCTTGTTGTTCAATGCTTTTGCCGAGGGCCACGCGGCCCAGGGCTGGTCGCGCCAGCGCTTGCTGCATGAATGCCTGCGCAGCGCCATCCGCGACGGCACGCTGGCCGCCGGCACGCGCCTGGCGTCGTCGCGCATGCTGGCGGCGGAATTGGCGGTGGCGCGCAACTCCGTGCTGTACGCGTATGAACAGCTAGCGTGCGAGGGCTATGTGCTGGGCGACCGGCGCGGCACCGTGGTGGCGGCCATTGCCGGCCAGGCCGCGGCCGGGGCGGCGGCGCCGGCGGCCAATCCGCCACCGCAGCTGGCGCGGCGCGCGCGCAACCTGCGCCCGGTGCTGGGGGCCGCCGACATGATGGGCGCCTTCGTGCCGGGCGTGCCGGCGCTTGACGCGTTTCCGCTGGCGTTGTGGCGGCGCATGCTGGAGCGCGCATGGCGCGCCATGACGCCGCGCCAGCTCAATTACAGCGACCCTTGCGGCGAACCCGCGCTGCGCACGGCCATTGCCGATTACCTGCGCGCCGCGCGCGGCGTGCTGTGCGACGCTTCGCAGGTGGTGATCACCGATGGCACGCAAAGTTCGCTGGACTTGTGTGCGCGCGCGTGCGCCGATGAAGGCGACACCGTGTGGATCGAAGACCCCGGCTATGCCGGCGCGCTGGCGGCCTTCCGCGGCGCGGGCCTCGACGTACGCGGCATTCCGCTCGACGCCGACGGCATCGCGCCGCAGGCCGCGCACTGGCGCGACGCGCCGCCGCGACTGATCTACACGACGCCGTCGCACCAGTATCCGGTGGGGACCGTGATGTCGCTGCAGCGGCGGCTGGCGCTGATCGCCGATGCGCGGGCGGCCGGCGCGTTGATCATCGAGGACGATTACGACAGCGAGTTCCGCCATGACGGCCCGCCCTTGCCGGCGATGCAGGGACTGGCGCCGGACGCGCCGGTACTGTACCTGGGCACGTTCAGCAAGACCATGTTCCCGGCGCTGCGCATGGGTTTTGTCGTGGTGCCGTCCTGGCTGGCCGCGCCGCTGGCGGAGATGCGCGCGCAATCGGCCGCGCGCGGCCGCGTGGCCGAACAGCTGGCATTGTCGGAATTCGTGCGCAGCGGCCAGTTCGCGCTGCACTTGCGGCGCATGCGCCGGCTGTACCGGCAGCGGCGCGACGCGCTGCAGGCGGCGCTGGAACGCGGCCTGCGGGGGCAGGCCGTGGTGGAGGGCGCCTCGGCGGGCATGCACCTGGCGCTGCGCTTTACCGACCCGACGATCGATGACCAGGCCGTGGCGGCGCGCCTGGCCGAGCAAGGCATCATGGCGCCGACGCTGTCGGTGCACGCGGTGGAGGGCGCGCCGCGCTGCCGGGGGCTGATGCTGGGGTATGCGCAGGTGCCGGTGGAGAGGATGGAGGGGTTGGCGCGGCAGGTTGTGGCCGCGCTCAATGCATCAGCCGGTTCTCCACATTGAACGTATTGCCGCTGTTGCCCGACACCGACAGCACCAGCAATTCGCCATTGCGCAGCGCCAGCGACGCCTTGGTAACGCCGGTACCGAGGTTGGTCTGCACGTCGGTGGAGCCCTGGCCGAACTGGATGTGCCACACGGTCTTGCCATTGACCACGGACGACGTGACGCCGCTGCCGGTAAACGTGATCGGCGTGGTGGTGGCGGTGGCGTTGCCCTGGTCCACGTTGACGGTGACGACTTCGCCGTTCGGCATGTGCACGTTGGCGTCCTTCACGGTGCCCGTGTATTGCAGCACAGTGGCGGCCTGGCCATAGGTGCCTGTCGCCACCACGGCGCCGCTGCAGTCGGCATTCGCGAAGTATTCGGTTTTCAGCGTGAATGACAAGGTGGCGCCGGCGTTGCTGGCTACCAGGGTCATGGTGTCGCGGTTGTGCGCGGCGCATGGGCGGATCCACACGCCTTCGTATTTTTGCAGCGCGCCCGCCACCTGGGTGGGGATGCCCTGGCCGCTGTCGCTGCCGCCACTGCCGCCGCCACAGGCGGCAAGGGCCGTCAGCAGGACGGATCCTGCCGCAAGTCGGTACATGATTGCTCCTGAATTGGTTGAAGGCCAATTTAACCATCGGCATCGCTGAAATGCCATGACCGCAGGAGCCAATCGGCGAGCGTGAAAAAAAGCCGCAGGGCGCACGAGGCGCCTTGCGGCTTTGCCTGCTTAACCGTTCAGGAAGCGGTTAGAACGCGGTGTCGAAGCGGACGAACATCGAGCGGCCGTTGATGCCGAACGGGCAGGTTTCCCAGCAATGGGTGAAGCCCAGTTGCGGGAATGGCGCGCCCTTCACGGTGTCCCACTTGTCCGGGTAGGTGTCGAACACGTTGTTGACGCCGACCGTCACGCTGGTCTTCTTGCTGAAGCTG
This sequence comes from uncultured Pseudoduganella sp., assembly GCA_966211685.1. Taxonomy (GTDB): domain Bacteria; phylum Pseudomonadota; class Gammaproteobacteria; order Burkholderiales; family Burkholderiaceae_D; genus Rugamonas. The sequence continues at coordinate 9,969 of CBIHOX010000101.1, read as the reverse complement.
TAGCGGCCGGTCAAGTCCAGCAGCCATTTGCCGGACCAGGTCTGCAGCGGTGCGAAACCTTCGCCCGATACTTCGCCGTAGTAGTTGGCGCGCGCATTCACGTTCCATGGACCGGTCGTGTAATCGGCAGCCACCACGTGGTGCTTGCGCGGCTGGCCATGTTCGATCAGCGTCACCTGCGCCTGGTCGAACAATTGTTCGCCGGTCAGGATGCTCGAAGTCGAGTGGCGCTTGGTGACTTCGGTCTTGTTGAAGCCCAACTGGCCGGACAGCACCAGGGTAGAGCCTGGCCACTTGGTGGTGTGGTCGGCAACGATGTCCAGGCCGCGGGTCTTGGTGTCGACCGCATTGGTGAAGAATTGCGCCTGGCCCACGCCCAGCGGAGTCAGCACGTTGGCGATCGGGCCGCCTTTTTCTTCCGGCGCGATGTTGCTGGAGAAGACGATGCGGTCCTTGATCTTGATCTGGTACACGTCCGCCGTCAGCGACATGTTCGACGCCGGGCGCAGCACCATGCCGAAGCTGGCGTTGCGCGACGTTTCTTCCTTCAGCGGTGCGATGCCCAGCGCCTTGGTAACGGTGCTGCCCTGGCGCGCGGTCAGCGTTTCAGTCAGCTGGCCGGCCGCGTTCAGGTTGGTCGATACGGAGCTGTAGAACTCTTGCTGCACGCCTGGTGCGCGGAAGCCGGTCGACGCGGACGCGCGCAGGCCGAATTGCTTGGACGGGTCCCAACGGGCGCTGATCTTGCCGGTCACGGTGCTGCCGAAGTCCGAATAGTCTTCGTAGCGGATCGCGCCTGCCAGCAGCAATTCCTTCACGGGATGGTGTTCCGCGTCCAGGTACAGCGCGATGTTGTGGCGGCCGGAATCGACCGCGGTGGCAGGGGTATAGCCAGGGAAGCCCTGGGTGCCGGATGCCGCCACGCCGCCGGTCTGGTCCTTGATGACGATCTTCGGATTGTTGGTGCGGCCATACTGGTACGACACCGGATCGCCGGCCACGATTTCATAGTTGTCGCGGCGCCATTCGAAGCCCGACGCCAGGAAGATTTCCGCTCCGCCCAGTTTGACCGGGCCCTTGATATCGGCGTTGATCGTGGTCTGGTTGAATTTCAGCTTGCCGGTATCGGCTTCCAGCGGCGATTCGGCATAAATGCCGCCGCCCGGTTTCGGTTCGTACCAGTACGAGACGTTGATGGTCTGCTTTTCGTGGAAGTCCAGCTCGCTGGCGCCATGGTTGATCGACAGGTCGAACTTCCAGTCGTTGGCCAGGTCGCGGCGGTAGCCGAATGCGTACGACAAGTCTTTCACGGTGGTACGGATGTTCGGCAGGAAGCCGTTCGGGTAAACGGCCGGCACGGTGCGGCCGTCGCCCGGCGAGCGGTAGAAGCCGGACGAATCGCCGGTGCGCTTCGACACGCCGCCAAAGGCGTAGAACTCGCTGTTGTTATCGATAGGCAGCGAGCCGTTCCACCACAGGTAGGCATCCTTGGCGTCGGAGTCGCCGATGCGCTGCGTGACGCGCGGCGGATTCACGCGCAGCAGGTCGGGGCCGGCGCGGTTGGTTTCACCGCGCACGCGGGCTTCCGCGGTCAGGTTGATGAAGCCGCCGTTTTCACCCAGTGCGAAGCCGCGGTTCACGCTGGCCGAGTACAGGTCGCCATCGCCCTTGGACGTGGTGCCGAGGGTGCCGCTGAACGCGGTTTCATTGACGTTGCTCTTCAAGACAATGTTGATCACGCCGGCAATGGCATCGGAACCATATTGCGCGGCGGCGCCATCGCGCAGCACTTCGATATGGTGGATGGCCGACATCGGAATCGCATTGATGTCGGTACCCGCCGAGCCGCGGCCGACGGTCTGCTGCACGTTGACCAGGGCCTGCTGGTGGCGGCGCTTGCCGTTGACCAGCACCAGCAGCTGGTCCGGGCCCAGCGAGCGCAGGGTGGCGGGACGGATGATGTCGGTGCCGTCACTGATGAAGGTGCTCGAGAAGTTAAACGACGGGTCCAGCGTTTGCAGCAGCTTGCCCAGTTCCAGCGGACCGGCGGTCTGCATGTCCTTCAGGTTGATCAGGCCGACCGGCGCGGACGTGTCGAGGGCGGTTTTTGCAGTCGAACGCGAACCCAGCACGACCACGGTCTGTTCTTCACCCGTCGTGGCGGGGGCGGTTTGTGCATAGGCCTGCGAAGCGGCCAGCAGGATGGCGCTGGCGATCAGGGTGCGTTGGAAAAGGGGTGGGGTGCCTGGCTTGGTTGCTCTTTGCATGGGAATTCCGTTTCTCTACATGTATTTTTTGGCGCGCAATGACGTTGGGTAAACATTGGCGCGAAAATACTACCCCGCTCGGCAGGCCCATCAAAGACTTATCGTTCCTTCAAGGTGGCTAGTGTTGTAATAAAGTACTTTCGCTGAATAAACGATACTTTATTTGTGAATCACTAGTGATTTCTGTGGTGAGATATCGTATTCTTGCAGGTTCGATGCCAAATAATATCCGAAAAGCAATCTTTTAAGCATGGTCGTGCATCCACGACTTCAAACCATCGACCCAGCCCTTTGCCCGCAGGTTCATTTGCTTCTTGATCACAGCGGCGCGTTCATACAATGTTGAAAAATCAATTGCCGGCGCTTCCTTGAAGGCCACCGCGATGATGTTGGCGTCGTGCACTTCGGGCAGCCACACGACCGCGTCGAACGCCAGTTCCATGTGCTGGAAATTCTTGTCGTAATTCATGTAGTCGCCAAACACGTTGACGGTCATGATGCCGCCCGGCGTCAGGCAATCGGCGCAAGCCTGGTAAAACTCCGGCGTATCGAGCACCGGACCGCGCGCTTCCTCGTCATACAAGTCCACTTGCAGCACATCGATCTTGCCGTGGTTGGCCGGGTTCATGACGAAATCGAGCGCATTCATTTCCACCACGTTGAGGCGGTGGTCGTTCGGCGGCAGGCCGAACAGCGCCTGGCAGATCGCGATCACGTTTGGGTTCAAATCGACCGCGGTGACTTTCGCTTCCGGGAAGCGCTGGTAGCAGAACTTGGTCAGCGCCGCGCTGCCCAGGCCCAGCTGGACGATGTGACGCGGTTTTTCCAGGAACAGCATCCACATCATCATCATTTGTACATATTCGAGCTCGATCGCGTCGGGCTTGGCAAGCCGCATGGCGCCCTGGACCCAGGATGTGCCCAGGTGCAGTGAGCGGACGCCTTCGAATTCAGTGATGGTGGCGGGAGGGTGGCCGGGGAGGTCAAAGCGGGTAGGTTTCATGCCGCCAGTTTACCAGCCCCCCGATGTAGTCGACATTTCGGTGCCTGGCCCCTTTCGCACTATCGTGCTAAGGGCGAACGATAGTGCGAAAGGGGCCAGGCACCAAACCGGAGTCAAACGAGCTTAGCAGGTGGTGGCAAGCGGCAAGATGATCGTAACGGCCAGGCCGCCGCCATCGCGGTTGGCCAGCAAGATACGACCGCCGTGGGCTTCGGCGATTTCGCGGGCCAGCGCCAGGCCCAGGCCGGTGCCGCTGCGCTTGGTCGAATAAAACGGCACCAGCGCGTTGGCCAGCACCGTGTCGCTCATGCCGGGGCCGCGGTCTTGGACGGCAATGCGGACCATGCCGTGCACCCGCTGCACCTCCAGCGACACCCCGTCGGCCGGCGAGCCGGACTCATGGGCGTTCTTCAGCAGGTTTAGCAGCGCTTGCTCCATTTGCGCGCCATCGAAGCAGGCTGGCTCGGCCGGCAATTCACCCGTCAACGTAAAGGCTACCTGGTCCGCCAGCCGCGCCACGAAGGCGTGCCAGTCGTGCTGTTCCAGCCGTGGCGACGGCAGCTTGGCAAAGCGCGCATAACCAAGGATGAAAGTTTCCAGGTGGCGCGTGCGTTCCTCGATGGTGGCCAGGATTTGCGGCAGGCGCCCGGTCTGGCCGCGCCGCACGAGTTCCGCGCCGGAATGCGCCAGCGACGTCAGCGGCGCCAGCGAATTGTTCAGTTCATGGCTGATGACGCGGATGACTTTTTTCCACGTCTGCACTTCCTGCCGGCGCAATTCCTGCGTCAACTGGCGCAGCAACAGCAATTCGTGCTTGCGGCCATTCAAATTGAAACTGCTGCGCGCCAGGTGGTACACGTCTTCGCCTTCGCCCTCGGCCGTGTTGCTGCTGTCGACCGTAAACAAGCCGTCGCCGCCGCGCGCCAGTGCTTCGCGCAGCGCGGGGGCGGCCTGGTCGAGCAAGGCGTCGAGCCGGTTGCCCTCCAGCTTGCGGCCCTGGTTCAGCAACTGGCGCGCCGCGATGTTGGCATAGACGATATGCCCGCCTTCGCTGACCAGCAACATGGCGACCGGCGTGTTTTGCACCATGGTGTCGAGCAGCAGTTCGCGCTGCACCAGGCCCAGCCGCTGCTCGCGCAATACGCGGCCCAGTTCATTGTGGGCCCCCACCAGGTCGCTCAATTCATCGTTTTGCGCCCAGTGCAGGCTGAACGAAAAGTCGCCATCCTTGTAACTGGTGACGGTGCCGGTCAGGGCGCGGAACAGTGACAGGATTTGTTCCAGCTGCGCGCGGATCGTGATCACCGCCAGCGGAATGACGGTGACCAGGCAAATCGCCGCCACCAGGACGGGCTGGTTCGGCAACAGCCGCGTCAGGGCCAGGGCAATCAGGATGCCCAATGTCAGCAGCGTGGCCAGCAAGGCCGACCAGCGCGTCAACAGCGACAGGCGAATGCCGCGCCGTGCCATCAATGCCGCGCCAGGCCGGCCAGTGGCGACCCTATGGCTAGGCCGGGACGGTGCATGGCTTTGCGCTGCGCCCGGTCAGTCAAAGGAACCTGCCCGTCTAGGGCGGTATGGCATATAGAATTTCGCTGCCACAGTTCAGCTAGCAGTGGGCACCCATCAAAGCCGGCATGGCGCATGACCTTGCGCTGCGGCAGATAAGCCTCCGGCAACCGCACGTCAGGGCCGCCATGGCGCACGGATGGCCGCTGCCGCAGCTCAGGCACGGGCGATCCCCAGCCGGTCCATACGCCGGTACAGCGCCTGGCGCGACAAGCCCAGTTCCGCCGCGGCCTGCGCTACCACGCCATGCGCGCGCTGCAGCGCTTGCGTGATGGCTTCGCGGTCCGGTTCGGCATCGGCGGGGGCTGCGGCCGGGGCGGCGGCCACCGGCAAGCCCAGGTCGGTCGCCTTGATGACGTCGCCCGACGCCAGCAGGCAGGCGCGCGCCATCACGTTTTTCAGTTCCCGCACGTTGCCGGGCCAGCCATGGGCCAGCAAGGTGGCTTGCGCGCCCGCATCCAGGGTTTTACGGCCATCGAGGAAATGGTGCGCCAGCGGCAAGATGTCGGCGGGACGGCCGGCCAGCGGCGGCAGCGCCAGCTCGATCACGTTCAGGCGGTAAAACAAGTCTTCGCGGAAGGTGCCGGTGCGGATCATGGCTTGCAAGTCGGCGTTGGTGGCGCTGATGACGCGCACGCGCACCTGCCGCTCGCGGTTGGAGCCCAGCCGCTCGAAGCGGCCGGTTTCCAGCACCCGCAACAACTTCATTTGCCCGGCCAGCGGCAGGTTGCCGATTTCATCGAGGAACAGGGTGCCGCCATCGGCCGCCTCGAACTTGCCTTCGCGCGCTTTCGAGGCGCCGGTATAGGCCCCCGCGTCGGCGCCGAACAATTCCGCCTCGATCAGTTCCGACGGCAGCGCGCCGCAATTGAGGACCACGAACGGGCCTTCGCGCACCGAGGAATTGGCCTGGATGATTTCCGCGATGCGCTCCTTGCCGGAACCGTTCGGGCCCGTGATCAAGACGGGTACATCGGACTTGGCCACCTGGCACGCCAGGTGGATCACGCGTTCCGTGGCCGGGTCTTGCCAGACCATGCCGCGCAAGTCATGGCGTTCCAGGTCGCGCCGCTGCCGCATGTCGCTTTGCATGCGCTGCGCCAGCGCGCGGTTGGCCTGGCCCAGCTCGATCAAATTCGTGACGCTGGCCAGCAGGCGCTGGTCGTCCCATGGCTTGGCCAGGTAATCGGCGGCGCCGGCCTTGACGAGGTTGACGGCCGCGTCGAGGTGCGTCCACGCTGTCAGCAGGATGACCGGCAAGTCGGGATAGCGCTGGCGGATTTCGCGGAACAGCGCGACGCCTTCCTCGCCGGACGTGGTGTCTTTGGTGAAATTCATGTCCTGGATCACCAGGTCGATGGCGGCGCCTTCGCGCGCCAGCAGCGCCAGGCCCTCTTGCGGCGAGGCGGCGCTCAGGGTGGCGATATCGTGCAGGGAAAACAGGACGTCCAGGGCAACCGCGATGGCGGCATTGTCGTCGATGATCAATACAGTAGGCATCCCGCCAGCATAACCGAAAACAGGGGCCGGTTATATGGTCGGGATGCCACATCAGGGTCAGGCGCTGCGTGTGGCCATCGCCGGCGAAATCGACGCCGCGCGCCATGCCGGGCCGTAGACGGCTGCAATTGTCCGGAATCCCGGAGGCTTCAGGCGCTGCGTGTGGCCATCGCCGGCGAAATCGATGCCGCGCGCCATGCCGGGCCGTAGACGGCTGCAATTGTCCGGAATCCCGGGGGCTTCAGGCGCTGCGTGTGGCCATCGCCGGCGAAATCGATGCCGCGCGCCATGCCGGGCCGTAGACGGCTGCAATTGTCCGGAATCCCGGGGGCTTCAGGCGCTGCGTGTGGCCATCGCCGGCGAAATCGACGCCGCGCGCCATGCCGGGCCGTAGACGGCTGCAATGCCTAGCGCCCAGAAGATCGCCGCCCCCCCCACCATGTACGCCGCCGGCAGCCGCGCCATTTCCAGCGCGCTGACCAGCAACTGGTTCAGTCCCAGCGCCAGCAGCACGCCCATGAACACGCCGATGCTGGTGATCATGATGTTCTCCGTGATGAAGTAGCGCAAGATGTCGAGGCGGCGCGCGCCCAGGGCGCGGCGTACGCCGATCTGCTTGCGGCGTTGCGTGACCCACAGGCTGGCCATGCCGACGATGCCGCTGGCCGTCACCAGCAACAGCAAGGCGCTGACCGTCACCAGCATCCACGACAGGCCGATGTCCGCGCGGTAGCGTTCCTTGCGGTCGTCATCGAGGGTCTTGGTTTTCAACACCACCTGGTTGTTGGCCGCGCGGCGCAGCGCTTCTTCGGCTTCCTTCATCACGCGGTCGCGCTGTCCCGGTTCGGCGCGGACCGTGTATTGCGCATTGCGGTCGCCCGTCAGCCGCACCGCCACGATGGTGCTGGTTTCGCCATCGACGCCCACCTGTGCGCCGGGCGATTGCAGCGTATCGATGACGCCGATCACGCGCACCGGGCGCGCGTCCGGTCCCACGCCCATGTACAGCGTCTTGCCCAGGAACGAAGGGGCGCCGGGCCATACCTTTTCCCCCATGGCCTTGGTGATCTGGATGACTTTGGGGAAGTCCTTGCTGGTCTTCTGGTCGATTTCCACCACGTCGGCTTCCGTGAAGTCGCGCCCTTCGACAAGTTTCAAGCCCCAGGTTTTCACCAGCGAATCGGCCGTCACGTAAAACGCGGCGACGCCCGATTCCTTGTCCTGTTTCAGGTCGGCCGACACGCTGTTGTAATTGCCCGAGCGCGACAGCGGCGTCTGGCTGGTATTGGCCACCGACACCACGCCCGGCACGGCGCGCAGCGCGGCGGTATCGGACTTGATGCGTTCCAGCTGTTCTTCGTGCGCCAGTTCGCGCAGCGGGCTAACCTGGATATGGAAGATATCGTGTTCCTGCTCGACGCCGGTCGGGCGCGCCGCCACGGCCTGGCGCAGGTTGACGATGTGCAGGGCATTGGCGAGAATTGCCAGGCTCAGCGCCACCTGGATGGCGACCAGCACGGGGCCGGTCTTGTTGCGCAACAGCGCCGACAAAATGGGACGGAATTCCATCATCTCTCTCCGTTATTGGGATTTCAATTGCAGCGCCGGCGTCACCTGGCAGGCACGCCAGGTCGGCAACAAGCCGGCCAGCACGGCCGACAGTACCGCCATGACAAAGGTCATCAGGAGCATGAACCAGTCCATGTGCGCCACCACGGTCAATTGTTTCGACTGCATGGCGATCAGCCCCAGCGCGCCAAAGGCCAGCAACAACCCCAGCAAGCCGCCGGCCAGGCCGACCACCGTGGTTTCAATCAAGAATTGCGTGAAGATTTCCTTGCGCGAGGCGCCCAGCGCGCGGCGCACGCCGATTTCCGGCGCCCGGACCGAGAATTTCGCCAGCAGCAGGCCGATGGTGTTGACCAGGCACAGCAGCAGGAAACCAAACGCAAGCCAGGCCGACAGTTTGTTGTCGTTGCCGACGACTTTCAGGAATTCCAGCCACTCCATCAGGTTGTACAGCTGCGTCGGCGCATTGCGTTTCATGCGGCCCAGCTTGTTTTGCTCGGCAGCATAGGCGTTGAGCCAGCTGTGCAGGGCGGCGCGGTCGCCGGCCGCATGCAATTCAAACCAGGCCTGGATCCACGTGCATTCGGATTTCAGCAGCGCGTCGAAACCGGGATCGCGGTCGGCCGTGCAATTCATGCTGCCATTGTGCGTGTACTGGTGGCGGATCGCGGTGGCGAACGGGATGAAGAATTCATCTTCGCTGCCGAAGGCGCCGCCATTGCTGCCGATGATGCGGTGGAAGCGCGGCACCGGATTCCAGCGGTCGATCACGCCGGTGACTTGGTACTCATAGCCCATCAGCGTGATGCGCTGGCCCACCGGGCTGGTGTCGCCATACAGTTTTTCCGACAACTTGCGGCTCAGCACCACGACGTCGGCGCCCGCCGCGTCCTGCGCTTCGGTCCAGCCCTGGCCATGCAGGAAAGGCACGTCGAACATGGCGAAGAAGTCGCCGGTGGGCGCCATGCCGGACGCCATGAACACGTTCAAATCCTTGCGCGCCGGCTCCACCGGGCCGGCCACGCCGTACATCACGGTGCGGCGGTCGCCCTGTTTGCTGGCCAGCATGTTCGCCGCGTCGATGTAAGACAGTTGGCGGTCGTTCGGCTTGTCGCCCGGCGTATAGCCCTGGATCGGGCCATTGTCGACCAGCGGCACGAACAGGCGGCTGCTCTTGCCGGGAATCGGGTCGCCCGACATCACATGCAGGATGGTCAGCGTGGCGATGCTGGCGGCCACGCCGATGGCCAGGGTCAGCACCATCAACGCGGTCAGCGCGGGATTGCGGCGCAGGCTTTTGACGCCGAGCTTGAAGTAGTAGGCAAACATCGGTGGGTTCCTTTACGCCTGCACCAGCGTCGGGGTCTTGCGCACCAGGTCCGACACCTGGCCGTCGATGATGTGCACATTGCGCTGCGAGCGCTGCGCCAGTTCCGGGTCGTGCGTGACCATCAAAATGGTGGTGCCTTGCGCATTGATCTCTTCCAGCAATTCCATCACGCCGCGCGCCATTTGCGAATCGAGGTTACCGGTCGGTTCGTCGGCCAGCAACAGCTTGGGCGAGCCGGCCAGCGCGCGCGCAATCGCCACGCGCTGCTGCTGGCCGCCCGACAGTTCTGCCGGAAAGTGCCGCATGCGCGACGCCAGGCCCACCTTGGCCAGCGCGTCTTCGATGCGCTCCTTGCGCTCGGCCGCGTTGAAGCCGCGGTAGCGCAGCGGCACGTCGACGTTATCGAACAGCGACAAGTCGGGAATCAGGTTGAAGCCCTGGAAAATGAAGCCCAGCTTTTCATTGCGCAGGCGCGAGCGGGCATTGTCGTCCAGGCCCTTGACGTTGGTGCCGTCCAGGATGTATTCGCCGTCGGTGAATTCCTCCAGCAGGCCGGCAATATTGAGGAAACTGGTCTTGCCGGAGCCGGACGGCCCGGTGACGGTGACGAATTCGCCCTGTTCGACATTGATTTCAAAGCCGCGCAGCGCGTGGGTTTCTATCATGTGGGTGCGGTAGATCTTGCTCAGGTTTTTCATGCGCAGCATGGTGCGGGCTCCTGGTTCGTTAAT
>CBIHOX010000100.1:0-22610 GCA_966211685.1 uncultured Pseudoduganella sp. | reverse complement strand
CCTTGGCCAGGTCGCGCGGCTTGCCCAGTTCACTGTAGCTTTCCAGGCCAAACAGTTCCGGCGACGCGGCACTGATGAACGGCGCATGCGCGGCGGCGGCCACGTGCGACATCTGTTCGATGAAGTACATGTCTTCCGGCTGGCGTGTGATGTCGAAGTCGCCCAGCAGCGCGCCGAACGGCGCGCCGCCGAAGGTGCCGAATTCCTCTTCGTACACCTTGCGGAACATGGTGCTCTGGTCGAATTCCAGCGCGCCCTGGAAATCCTTGACCAGTTCGCGCTTGGTGGCGTTGAGCATCTTGATCTTCAGGTGCTGGCCGGACGCGCTGTTCTTGACCAGGTAATGCAGGCCGGTCCAGCTGCTTTCCAGTTTCTGGAATTCCGGCGCGTGCATGATGGCCGACAGCTGGCTGGAAATCAGGCGGTCCAGTTCCGCCACGCGGGCGTCGATGGTGGCGCCCAGGTTGTCGGAGACGACAACGGTGCCATCCATGACTTCACGCACCAGTTCGGCAATCAGGTCCTTGGCGCGCGCGTGTTCGGTGCTGGAGCGCGCCACGCGGCTTTCTTCGACGATCTGGTCCAGCAGCGCGGATTCGCTGGCGGTTTCCAGGGTGGTGGCTTGGGCTTCCGGGGTCAGTACGGCGGACATGGTTACTCCTTGTCGGTCGGGGACGGAGCCTGGCTGGCGCGGCTCAGTTCCGCCAGTTTTTCCGTATTGGTCAACACATCGCTGAGGATGTCTTCGAGTTTGTCGTTGCCGGCCAGCTTGTTGCGCAGGTCGGCCAGGCGGGTGCGGGCTTCCAGCAGCTTGCGCAGCGGCTCGACCTGTTCCACCACGGCTTCGGGACGGAAGTCGTTCATCGAGCGGAACGTCAGGTCGACGGCGAATTCGCCGCCTTCCGGCGTCAGTTCGTTGGCCACGCGGTAGGCGGCGCGCGGGGCGATGCCCTTCATCACGTCATCGAAGCTGTCGCTGTCGATGCCGACGAACTTGCGTTCCTTGAGTTTCTTTTGTTCGACTTGCGAAGCGCCGGCAAAGTCGCCGACCACTCCCATCACGAACGGCAATTCCTTGCTTTCAATGGCGTCGCCGATTTCGACGTCATAGCTCATCTGCACGCGCGGCGCGCGCACCTTTTGCAGGCGTTTCTGGACGCTTTCATTCCTGGACATGGCATTCCTCTGCTGGTTGGATTACTTCAGGGCGCTGAACGGATCAGCACTGGACGTTTCACGCTTGGCCGGCGCTTTCTTGGCGGTGCGGGCCGGGGGACGCGGCGGCGTGGCGGCCTGCACCGGCTGCGGCGGCACCAGGACGGTCTCGCCCAGGCTTTCGCGCAGCAACTTCGCCAGGTCCTGCGATTCCGTACGCAGCGGGCCGGTCAGGTTGTTCTGGCGGCTCAGGTCGGACAGCGCGCGGGTCGACAGGCGCAAGCCGGCCACCGCGATGATGCTGTTGGCCACCTGGTCGTTCGGATCGCGCACCAGCGCCTCCTGCGCGTTGACGATGGCTTCGCCGTACTGGCCCGCGTCATAGCGGGCCTGCGCGATGCTGACCCACGGGGTTTTCTCGGCGGGGAATGCGGCGGCAGTCTGTTTCCACAGCGTGATGGCCTGCTCCTTCTGGCCCGACGACGCGGCCTGCGTGGCTTGCGCCATCAGGTCGCTCATCGACGGTTTCGGGATTTCCACGACCTTGGGCGGTGTGCTGCACGCGCTGAGCACGGCGGTGACGGTGGCGGCGGCGGCCAGGCGGCCGAATTGGCGGATACGGTTCATTACTCCCTCGAACTTGCTCATTGACGACATGTTGTTGGCATTGCTTCTACACAATGCATAATTACCAATGCTTTATTGATAACACTGAACGAGACGCAACGTTAGCAGAAATTTATTTTTTGGTGCGTTCAATTGAATTACCCCTGGCAACTTTCGTGTTGCAATGCAGGCCGCACGATTGAAATCCACGGCTGCGACAAATTTCCTGGGGAAATGTTAGTGTTCGGCCGTTTGAAAATTTCTCTTTTGATAAGATGGCCAGCAAAGTATTGTGGGGAGAAGGACTGTTCCTGCGTCCCCAGCATTTCCAGCAGCAGGACCGGTACCACGAATACCGCTTGCACGAGAGCGTGAAAACGCTGCATCCCTACGCGTGGGGCGTGGTGCGCCTCGGAATCGACCAGGAAGCGCTGGCCAACAATACGCTGCGCGTCCTGGACCTGGCGCTGCGCTTCCCGGACGGCGAACTGGTCGACGCGCCCGCGCAGGATGCGCTGCCGGACACGGTCGACCTGGGCCAGTTGCCGCACAGCCAGCAAACCATCACGTATTACGCGGCGCTGCCGGCGTTCAAGCCGTTCGGCGGCAATTTCGCCATGCCGGGCCAGCCCGCCAGCGGCGTGCGCTACATGCAGGACGACAGCGACACGCCCGACCTGTACACGCAGGCCGCGCAGGCGCGCCTGACATACCTGAAAAAAGCCGTGCGGCTGGTGGCCGAACACGACGCGCGCGACTCGACCACGCATTTCCCGCTGCTGCGGCTGCGGCGCGCGGCCAGCGGCGGTTTCGAGACCGATCCGGCCTTCATGCCGCCATGCGTGTCGGTGCGCAGCGCGCCCGACCTGTTCCTGCAACTGCGCCGTCTGATCGATGCGCTGCAGGCGAAGGTCGCGGCGCTGCAGGGGCACCACCGCGAACCCAGCCGGCACGTGATTGAATTCCGTTCCGGCGACATGTCGTCGTTCTGGCTGCTGCACACCGCCAACACGGCCCTGGCCACCCTGACACATTACTTCCACCACCCGGCGCTGCATCCGGAGCGGCTGTACGAGCAATTGCTGTCGCTGGCCGGCGGCCTGATGACGTTTTCCACCAGCTGGACGCTGGCCGACCTGCCGGCCTACCAGCATGGCGACCCGGGGCCCGCGTTCGCGAAGCTGCACCAGATCATCCGCGAGCTGCTCGACACCGTGATCTCGTCGAAGTACTTCGCGATCGCGCTGCGCGAAGTCAAGCCGTCGTACCACCATGGCATGCTCGACTCGGGCAAGATCGACGACAAGACCGTGTTTTACCTGGCCGTTACCGCCGACATGCCGGCGGTGGAACTGGTGGACGTGGTGCCGCTGCGCCTGAAGGTGGGCGCGCCGGACGACGTGGAAAAATTCGTGCTGTCGGCCATGCCCGGCGTGCGCCTGCAGCACGCGCCGCAGGTGCCGGCCGCCATCCCGGTGCGGCCGGACGCGACCTATTTCCTGGTTGAAGGCAAAGGACAAATGTATGAACGCATGCTGCAGGCGCAGTCGGCCTGCATCTATGCTCCTTCCGGCCTGCGCGGCCTGAAGCTGGAATTGCTGGCCATCGCCGCCTGAGCGGTCTTGCCGGCGTGATTGACTAGACAGAGAACCATCCCATGAACGACATGGCTACTCCCGCATTGGCCCCTTCGCTGGGGCCCGCTTCCGCCCCCTCGCTGATGGCCGGTCCGGCGCCCGCGCCGGGCCCGACCCGCCCGCAAACGCTGCAAGACCTGATGTATGACGGCTTCTACGCGCTGTTCATGCTGAAAAACGGCTGCAGCCCGCAGGACGACGCGGCGTTCGCCGCGCGCATGACGCAGTTCCTCGATGAATTCGGCCGCAACGCCCGCAAGCAGGGCGCGTCCAGCGACGACATCGACGCCGCGAAATACGCGTTCTGCGCCACCGTCGATGAAATCATCCTGCGCTCGCCCTATGCGATCCGCGACGCCTGGGAAGTGCGCCCGCTGCAGCTGCAACTGTTCGGCGACCAGCTGGCCGGCGAAAACTTCTTCGTGCGGCTCGATGCGCTGCGCCAGCGCGGCGCGGCCCACCTGCAATCGCTGGAAGTGTTCCATATGTGCCTGCTGCTGGGCTTCCAGGGCCGCTACCTGCTGGAAGGCTCGGAAAAACTCGCCTACCTGACCGGCCGCCTGGGCGAGGAAATCGCCCAGATGAAGGGCCGCCGCGGCGGCTTCGCGCCGCACGCGGAGCGGCCCGACAATATCGCGCACAAGCTGCGCAGCGACTTGCCGCCATGGGTGCTGGCGTCGGTGTTCGCGCTGGTGTGCGTGCTCGGTTACGCGGGCCTGCGCACCTCGCTGGCCCGCCACACGGACCAGCGCCTGCAGGCTTACCACGACGTGGTGAAAATGGCGCCGCGCACGGCCAACCTGACCATCACGCTGCCCTGATGTCGGCGGCGGCATCGTTATCGCAGGCGGCCATCGGGTCCGGCCTGTCGGCATTGTTTGGAACGGGCCTGAGCCAGCACGCCCGCCTTGTCACGCTGGCCAGCGCGCAGGATGGCGCGCTGCCGGAAGCGCTGATGGCGGAATACGTGTCGGGCCGCGAAGCGGTCAATGAACTGTTCGCGTTCGACGTGCATGCGCTGAGCACCTCCACCAGCCTGGACCTCGACCAGTTCATCGGCGAGGAATTGACAATCACCCTGCTGCAGCCGGACGGCGGACGGCGCGCCTGGCACGGGTTGTGCACGCAGGCCCGATGGCTGGGCGCCGATGGCGGCGTGGCGCGCTATTGCCTGCGGCTGGAGCCCGCGCTGGCGCTGCTGAAACTGCGGCGCGACAGTTATATTTTCCAGGACCGCGACGCGCGCGACATCATCACGGAACTGCTGTCCGACTATCCGCAATTGCGCTTTTCATTCGACCTGACGCGCGAGCTGGCGCCGCGCCCCATCTGCACCCAGTACCGCGAAAGCGATTTCGATTTCTTCCGCCGCGTGCTGGCGTCCGAGGGCCTGAGCTGGCGGTTCGAACATGATCCGCCGGACAGCCAGGCGCAGGATGGCCAGGCGCGCCACCAGCTGGTGATCTTCGACGGCGGCGCGCAGGCGCCGGCCATGCCTGGCGGCGACGTGCTGCGCTTCCACGGCGTGCGCGCCACGGAGCGCGATGACGCCATCGACGCCTTCGCCGCGCGGCGCACCGCGCAAGCCAACGCGGTGTCGATCGCCAGCTGGGATCCGCGCCAGTTGCTGGCGCCGTCGGCGGAAAACGCGTCCGCGCTCGATGCCGGCGAAGTGCCGGTGATGGCCGTGTATGACGGCAGCGGCGAGCGCATCAAAAGCGGCGCGGACAACAGCGATGGCGACGCGGACGGCCACAGCCTGGTGATGCTGCAGGCGCTGGAATTACGCAACAAGCACTTCGATGGGGCCGGCGCCGTGCGCCGCCTGGCCGCGGGCCATGCGTTCGAGCTGGCACAGCACGGGCGCCATGGCGACGGCGGCAACCGTTTCACGGTGCTGTGGGTCGAACATGCGGCCCGCAACAATATCCAGTCCGCCATTGCCGGCGGTCCCGCCTTCGAGGTCGAGCCGGGCGCCTACCGCAACCGCTTCGGCTGCGTGCGCGACACTGTCGCCATCGTTCCCGACGCCGCCGCCCTGCCCCATCCGGCCACCGCGCCGGGGCCGCAGACCGCGCTGGTGGTGGGCCTGGCCGGCGCCATCTCGACCACGGACCGCGACCACCAGGTGCGCGTGCAGTTCGCGTGGCAACGGGGAGCTGGCGCCAACGCCGGCGGCATGCCGCACGACGCCGATCCGCAAGGCTGCGCGCCCGGCGATGAACGCAGCGGCACCTGGGTCCGGGTTTCGGAAGCGCTGGCAGGACCGAACTGGGGCAGCCAGTTCGCGCCGCGCATCGGCACCGAAGTGCTGGTCGATTTCATCGAAGGCGACATCGACCGGCCGGTGGTGGTGGCGCAGCTGTACAACGGCGCCGACATGCCGCCCTTTTCCGCCGGCGTGGATTCCGGCGCCAACCACGCGGGCGCCCTGTCCGGCATCCACAGCCGCAATTTCGATGGCGGCGGCTACAACCAGTGGCAGCTCGACGATACACAGGGCCAGCTGCGCATGCGCCTGGCCACCAGTTGCGCGGCCACGCAACTGAACCTCGGCTACCTGGTGGCGCAGCAACCGGGTTCCGCGCAGCGCGGCAATTACCGGGGAACCGGCTTTGAATTGCGCACCGATGCGTGGGCCGTGGTGCGCGGCGGCGACGGCGTGCTGCTGACCGCCTGCGCGCGCGGCGCGCAGGGCAGCGGCGTCACGTCGACGCAGATGGACGCGGGCGACGCGCTGCGCCGGCTGCTTGCCGCCCGCACGGCCGGCAAGCAGCTGGCCGACGCCGCGACCGCGCAGCAGGCGCTGTCGAGCAAGGACGCCGCCGCCGCGCAGGAAGCCTTGATGGCGCAGATCGATCCTGCGAAGAAAGGCAAATTCGACGGGGCGGTCAATAGCCAGGCGGCGCTGAAAGCCGCGGCCGGATCGCGCGAACCGGACAGCGCGCAACCGGTGGAGCGCTTCGGCGCTCCGCTGGTCATGCTGGACGCGCCATCGTCGGTCAACTGGGCCTCGCCGGCGTCGACGGTGCTGTTCGCGGGCCAGCACGTGCACTGGACCGCGCAAAGCGACTGGCACACGGCCGCGGCGCACACCGTGTCCACGGTGGCGGGCAAGGCGGCCGGGCTGTTCACGCTGAACGGCGGCATCCAGGCCTTTGCCGGCAATGGCCCGGTCTCGCTGCAGGCCCACACGGACCAGCTGGAAATCCTGGCCGACCAGGAAGTCGTCGTCCTTTCCGCCAAAGACAGCATCGACATCATGGCCAGCAAGAAAATCGTGCTGCAGGCCGGGCAATCGTCGGTGACGCTGGAAGGCGGCGATATCACGTTTGCGTGCCCGGGGAACTTTACGGTGAAGGGGGGGCAGCATGTGTTTGATGGGGGCGGCAATGCAGCCGCCGCGCTGCCGGCGCTGCCGACCGGCAGCGCGATCTGCGTCGAATGCCTGAAAAACGCGGCGGCCAGGGGCAGCAGCTTCCTGGTCCGCTAACGAACAGTCAATATGGAACAACCACGTATTACCTATGCCTTGCTGGATTGCTCGGCACATGAAATGGCATGGCGGGAACTGACATCGCAGTATCCCCGCGCCAAATGGAAATCATTGTTCGAAGGGACGCCGGAACAGGACTTGTACTCTGCCGCGCCACTGCTGATCGCCTGTACGCAGGATGACCGGGAACTCGTGGCCTGGCTGGTGGGACTGGAACGCCTCGCGCCCAGTGTGAGCTGGATCGACAGTCCTTACGGGTTGGAGACGCTGGCGCCCATGCTGACGCGCCGGCTCGCGTGTGAAATCGACGACGGCCAGGAAGTCGTGCTGCGCTTTTACGATCCACGCATCCTGCTCGGCCTCCCTTCCGCGCTGACCGCGGAACAAAAGCGCTACTTCTTTGCTCCCGTGACCAGTTGGACCGCATGGGAACCACGCCGCGCGGCGTACTATGGCATCGAGCCCGAGCCGGCGACCGCCGAGGACATCGCGCGGTTTGCCCATGCGCCGATCAGTCTGACCTTGGCTCAGCGCGACCGGCTGATGTACTTTGACAGGGAAAACTTGTACGACAGCATCGTCGCGCATTGGGAAGAAACCTGCCCCGACGATATCGATGGACTGTCCGCGCCAATGCTGCGCGAAATTGCCATCGCCGCGGTATCGCGTTGCGGCAGTTATGGCATACACGACGCCAGCGCGCAGCATTTGTTTGCCGGCCTGATGATGACGGTATCGCCATCGTTTGACGAGCATCCCGCTGTACGTGCGTACCTCGAGGATACGGCGGTCGCGCCGGAACGTCGTCTCAGCGGCATGATAGACAAGCTGCCAGGTCATGTGTGGGACCAGCTCGTGCAGCGCAAGCGCATGGAGGCGCTGTTCGAACACGCGCCGGCACCCTGCGTCGCAGGTGACTGGTCATGACGCCGGGCTTGCAGGATATCGGTAACCGCCTGAGCGCGGCAACCAAGGCGTTGGCGCAGGCTGACGCGGAACTCAAATGGGAACTGGCGGGCGCCGTGGCCGACGCGGCGGGACTGGTCGATCCGACGCCGGTTTCCGATCTGGTCGGCGCCGGGCTGTCGCTGCGTAAAGGCGACTTCTTGGGCGCCGGCCTTAGCGCCGCCAGTGTCGTTCCGTATGTCGGCGATGCGGCGGCAAAGCCCATCAAGGCCGCACGTGCAACCAAGTCCATTGCAGCTTTGGAGAAGAAGGTTGCGACGCTGACGAAAACCGTCAACGATTTGAAAAAAGCGAAAAAGCAGGCGGAAGCCGCTGAGGCGACAGCCAAGGAAGCTAAAATTGCCAAGGAGGCCGATGCGGCCAAGGAGGCGGCTGAGCAACAGGGGAAGGCGACGGCGAAGAAGGGGAAGGATTGTGAGAATTGTGAGTTGGCGCGCAAAAAAACCGTCAAAACCATGCCAAAAGCCTCAACCCCTTGTTTTTCCGCCAAAAATCTTGGTGCAGCTAAATCAAAAGAATTCTCTAGACAATTAAACCGGCAAGAAGACGCGCTAAACAAGCTCACCGTGAAGCAATACATGGACGCGCGTGCATATTTTTCAGCAAACAAGAGAACTGGCACTGGCGCAGCTCAGAAGGCAGCCCGCGAAGACTACTCAAAAAAATTAATACAGCAATTATTGAAGAAATACCGCAAGCAAGGCCTGTCCCAAGCCGAGGCAGTCAAAGCTGCTAAGGATGAGGCAACGACGACCATGAAGTCACTCGCTGCGCTCCATGAGCCGGATATGATCGCTGGCGGCAAAGACATTGTCACCGAAATGGGAGACAAAAGCGTTAATTCATCAATTGGATCACAATGGCGGTCTAGAGTAGGAAGCCTTGACGAAGCCGCCAAATCGATCCCATTAGAAGAAAGGGCGTCAACAACAATGAATGTGAACCTTCCACAATGTAAATAGGAGGAAAAATGAACGAAGAATTCGAATATTTTTACGAACAAATGGGGCCACTCCAGCGATCAAGTAAGGTTCCTGACGACTTCATTGAGAAATATCAAAAGTTATTCCCTAGCGCCTACATTGAATTTCTAAAAGAGACAGGATGGGGATGTTACCAGAACGGACTACTCTGGATCACAGATCCAAGGGATTTCATTTTAGCATCCCAAGCATGGCTATCTGGATTAAAACAGTTCGTATTAGATGAGTACCACGTATTCGCCAGAGACGCATTTGGAAACCTTTATCTCTGGGGAAACAACAGCGGCAATTGCATTACCATCCACCCTTTATCCTCTACCGTCGTGACTTCTGAACCAGAAAAATTTGAATCAGAGGCCGACAGGAATTTGGACATAGGAAGCTTTTTCGTCACCAGGGATAATAAAGACTACGATTTTGACGATTTTAAAGAGAAACCGATGTTTCAACGTGCTCTAAAAAAACTTGGCCCACTTAGTGCGGATGAAATGTACGCGTTTGAACCCGCCTTATGTATTGGTGGCTTGCCCAAGCTGGAGAATTTAGTAAAGGTAAAAATGATTGAGCACTTGCATTTACTTTCCCAGCTTGCCGACATTGAATTCATGCATATTGATGTCAGCAGTCGTTTGTAGTATACGAACGAAAGTCAGCACTGATTAGGTAAAAATGACAAAACGCAACATGTTAACTAACGAATTTTTTTGCCGTAACTGTTCTTCCTGAATGAATAGGCCGATGCCGCAAATATTTCTTTGATGAATTCGGCCTACCTGCTTCTTCGAATAAGCCCATGCGAAAAGAGCTTGTTCAGTATTGGATGTTTAGCTTACCGACAATACTGCAAGTAGGGGTACATATAATGTCATTGCACGCAGTGCGTTCGGCGACCTGATTTAGGCAGAATACCTAAACTGGAAAAACCTTGCGAAGGTCATGCTTGTTAAGCATTAGATTCTCTTATCTCAAATTGAAACCATAGAACAACGCCACATAGACTGATATTTTTTACAATAAGTGCTCCACATAGAAAGTGGAACAAGGAAACTTGTAAGCGCCGCACCCGGCGTCGGAGGTATTGGCCAAATTTTCCGGATTTACTAAAACGCCCTACCCACTACGATCCCCCGCTTTCCCTCCCTATCCGAATCTGCACTGAATCTGCACTAACCGCGGAACTTATCCGCACGGCAGGGGTCCAAGTTTTAGTACGAGCTATAGCAAGTTCGTACTGGTTCGTATCCGTTAGCAACCGATCGTAAAACCGGATTTTTGGCAGGGAGGCCCCCATGTCCCATCTACACCGCACGATCTACATGCCCTGGGAATTGCTGAAAGCGTTCAGCGACCATACAGGGCTGTTCTGGAGCAGCATTGAAATCGAAGGCGCGATCTGCGACGCCATGGCGGCCGCCATGAAGCCGCAGCCCGCACACGCGCCGGCGCCACCGGTCGATACGGCCAACGGCTACCAGTGGAAGCAGGTCTTCCTGCCGGAAGGGACCGTGCTGCGCGCCAGCTTTGGGCGCGAGCCCTACTATGCCGTGGTCGAAGGTTCGCGGGTCATGTACGGCGAATTCAGCCTCTCGCCCTCGGCCTTCGCCAACCTGCAAGGCTGCGGCAACCGCAATGCGTGGAAGGCGGTCTGGCTGCGCTTCCCGGGATTCAAGGATTGGGTGCGCGCCGATGAATGCCGCGCCTTGCGGCAGACGGCGACGGCGCGGATGTTCGATCCCGGTCCGCCGGACGAGCCGGACAAGCCGGCGGCAAAGCGCGTGCCCGCGGCAGGCCCCTACCAGCAGCATTACGCGGAGACCAAGCCATCGGGCGCATTTACCATTCCCATGTACGAACTGTTGCAACAGTTCCCGCCGCCGTCCAGGGCTTCCAGCCAACAACTGGAAGCCGTACAAACGGCCGATGCAAGCGAAGAGCTAGAGCAATGCGGGACGGCCGAACCGCCGAGCGAGCCCCAGCCGGATGCACTGGCCGATACAGGAGCCAATAAAGGGGCCAATGCCAGGGTTCACGCCAACGCGGACGTGACTGGCGGCGCGGCAGCGGATGCCCTGGCCACTATACAGCCAGTGTTACCGTCCCTCGAACAGGCCAACAAACCGGACGATATCCCCACCGGGGCAGTAGCCAATGCAAAAGCCGCCAAGGAAACCGATCCGCATGACTACGCACCTGCAGGGACAACCGGCCCTGGAACCATCCCGTCAAATGCGCACGGGATGACACAAGCGGAGCCTGGCGTACACGTCTCCCGATTGAAGAACAGTCGGCGTCATCGCAAGACCGGCAAGCACCATAAACCGCACAAGATAAAACGCTAGCGGTGTCGCGCCGCCCGGGCATGGCGGCGCCGTCCGGCTCAAGGGGCGACTCAAGGGGCGACAATACCGCCCCTGCGGTCATTCTTTCAGCAACCGCAAGCCATACAGCCCGCCCGCAATCGACCCCGGCTTCGCAACGAACTTCACGCTGATCTTCGTTCCCAGCCCAGCCGGCAGCGCGAAGTCGCGGGTGTAAATACCGTCACCCGGTTCGCGCCCGAGCTCCACGCTTTGCAGCAACTGGCCGTTGACGAATATATCGAATTTGCGGCCCGCGTCGCCCGGCGAAAAGGCCAGCCGCAACACCCTGGCCTGCTGTTCGCGGTCGTTCAACTCGTAGCTGAACCAACCGGTCGCGTGGCGCCAGTGGCGGCCATTGGCAATGCCGGCGTCGGCGCCCTCGCCCTTGAAGAAATGGTCGGATTCCGGCTGCTGCTCACCCGGCGCCACCTGGTCGACGGTGCGCGAGTCCAGCGCCAGGCGGTCCGCTTCAGCCCTGGCCGTGGCTTCGCGCATCAGCGCCATGTTGGCCGGCGTGGTTTGCTGCCAGTACAGCATGTAGCGCGAATCGTGCAGGCGGAAAAAGGGGATGAAGCGGATCGAGGCCGCGCCATTGCCCTGCACCAGTCCCGGCGCGGTAAAGGTCAGCGGCTGGCCCTTGACGGGCTTGAACTTGTGCATGAAAGCCTTGCTGTCGCTGACGAACAACGGCGCCGCTTCCAGCGGACATTGCTGGCCGCTGGCAATGTGGCCCATGCGCGAGTCATCGGCCAGGAAATTCAGCTTTTCATTGGCGAACGGTTGGGTTTTCGCGGCCAGCACGATCGGCCCGTGCAGCACCGCATAATAGTTCGACCGGTCAGGCATCTGTTCGAGGCGCGTCGTCATCGGCATCCGGACCACCACCTTGTCGCCAGCCGCCCACGTGCGCCGCAGCGAGACATAGCCGCCCGGAAGCGCGTCGACCTTGACCGGCTTGCCATTGACGCGTACCGCCAGCGCGCCTTTTGCCACCCAGCCAGGATAGCGCAGCTTGAGCGTGAAGGCGCCGCCCTGCTCCACCGTGATGGTCGAACGGTCCTCATCCGGAAAGAGGGTTTCCTGGCGCAGGCGCACGCCCTGCTCTTTCCAGTCCAGGGTCGACGGGATATACAGGTTGACCAGCAGCGCCTTGCCGCCGTTCGCCTCGTCCTTCGCGTAAATGAACTCGCCATACTTGGCGTGGCTTTCGATGCCCGAACCGACGCAGCACCACATGCCCTTGTCGACCTGCGAATACACGCGGTAATGGTTGGGCCGCATCGGCGTGAAGTACACGAAGCCGCCGGTATCGGGGCGCTGCGACGCCAGGATATGGTTGTACAGCGCCCGCTCGTAATAGTCGGTGTACTTGCCGTCTTGGTCGTCTTCGTACAGCAGTTCCGTCAACTTCAGCATGTTGTACGTGTTGCAGGTTTCCGGGCCTTCGACTTCCTCCACCATGGGCTTGAAGTTCTTGTCGTCGTGGAAGTGCTCGCGGACGCTGTTGCCGCCTATGGCCACGGTGCGGTGGTCCACCACGGTTTGCCAGAAGAATTGCGCCGCGCTCTTCCACTGCGCATCGCCCGACAACGTGCCGATGCGGTGGAACCCGATGACTTTCGGGATCTGCGTGTTGGCGTGCAGACCGGTCAGCGCATCGCGGCCCTGTTCCAGCGGCTTCAAGATGGCCTGGTGCGAAAAACGCCGGGCCAGGTCCAGGTATTTCTGCTCGCCCGTCATCTGCGCTACTTGCGCCAGCACTTCATTCATGCCGCCATGTTCGCTGCGCAGCATGGTTTCCATCTGTTCCGGCGACAGGTGCGCCGACAGCGCCAGCGCCCAGTCGGCCAACTTCACCAGCATGGCGCGCGCATCGGCGTTGCCCGCCAGGCGCCAGGCGTCATACAGGCCGGCATAGGTCTTGTGCAGGTTATACCACGGCACCCATTTGCCGTTGACGGAAAAATTGTCGGCCTGCAGCTTGCCCTGGGCAATCTGTTCCATCGCGGCGTGGCCGCCTGGAATGCCGCCCAGGTAGCCGTCGGCGTTGCGGTCCTGCGCCTGCTTCAACTGCCCGACGAAATAATTCAGCCGCCGCAACACTTCCGCGTCACCGGTGGACGCATACATCAGCGCCAGCGCCGACAGGTAATGCCCGCCGATGTGCCCATCGAGCCCCGACGATTCCCAGTTGCCGTAACTGTCCTTGGCCGGCTGCAGGCCCGCTTCGCGCAGGTACGGCGCAAGCAGCTTGTCGCCGTCGAGCGCGAGCAGGTATTGCAGGTCGGTCTGCTGGGCTTCAAGGAAGGGGCCGGGAAGCAGGCGGACCTGGTTCAAAGGGAACAGGGTGGCGGCGTGCACGGTATTGGCCAGCAGGGCCGCGGCCAGGGCGAGGGATTTGAGTTTCATCGTTCGAGGGCGGCATCGGAACCGCCGTGGTTGCGGAAATCTGTGTGTATGTGCGCAAGGGCGGATGAAAATCCGCCCTTGCATGTCACTGCCGTACCAAGTTGCTCTGGTAGCGGTTCAATTCCGACGGGTCGACCACCGGCCAGCCATCCTTGTCCCACTTCATGTCCAGCACCTTGAGTTTTTGCAGGTAGCGGTCGGCTGTTTCATAGGCATGCAACACCAGGTAATCCTTGCCGTCGAAGGTATAGGCGCTGTTGTGTCCCACGCCTTTCCAGTCCTTGTCGCCGGCAATCACCAGCGACCCGCCGCCCTGCGCCATGTCCTTGCCATCCTTGTCCAGGTAGGGACCGTTGACGCTGCGCGCCCGCCCGACCACCACGTGATAAGTGCTTTTCTCCTTTTGGCAGCACAGGCCCCACGACGCGAACAGGTAGTAATAGCCGTTCTTCCTGAAGAGGAACGGCGCTTCGATTTCCTCCGGGCCGGCCGAACCGCCTGAACCGGCCGGAGGCTGCGCCGCATGCGGCCGGGCGGCGATGGCTTTCCATTCCTGCGGCTGCGCCAGCTTCGTCAGGCTCGCATCGAGCTTGACGAGCTTGAGGCCGGACCAGAACGAACCAAAGCTCATCCACGCCGTGCCGTTGTCGTCGATCACGATGCTGGGGTCGATCGCGTTCCACTGGTCGCGGTCGGGAACCGATTGCAGCACCAGTCCCTGGTCTTCCCACTTGTAGTCGGGCGACTTCGGGTCCAGCGTCTTGTTGACCGTGACGCCGATACCCGACGTGTTCTTCCCGAACGCCGATACCGAGTAATACAGGTAGTACTTGCCGTTGTGGCGCACGATATCGGGCGCCCAGATATGCCCGTCGAACGACGGCGCCACCGCCTTGGCCCACGCCGGCTGGCCGGCGAACACGCGGCCTTCCGGCGTCCAGTCCTTCATGTTGCTGGAACTGTAGAACGTGATGCCGGGCCCCGTGCTGAACACGTAGTACTTGCTGCCCTCCTTGGCCATCACGGGGTCGTGCACGTCGACCTGGGTGGCGTGGACGGGCGCCATCGCCATCGCCAGCGCCGCGGCGAGGAGTGTGAGGTATTTCATGCCTGATCCTTGTTTAATGCGTCTTCGATGAACCACCGCCATTTTCCGTCAATTGCCCGTGCGGGCGCCCCACAGCGACACGCCGTCGGCCGATTGCGCCGTGAACGTCACCACGAACGCGCTGGCGTTGGTGTTCCACTGGCGCGACAGCACGCCGCTGAACAGTCCTCCCGCGTCCAGCGTGATGGCGACATGGTTGTTGCCCTTGTGGGCCCACTTGCCCGTCACCGCGCCGCTCACCGTGCCATCGGCATTGAGCTTGATATTCTGCGACGTCTTGATTGCCGTGGAAATATCCTTGCCATGGTTGATGATCTTGTAGCTGCCCGCCGCATCGGCCGCCGTCACCGCCGCCGCCTGCAGCGGCAACGACTTCGACAGCGGCGCGTAGCGGAACGGCGACGCCACCGGCCAGCCATCCTCGTTGAAGAACAGCTCATGCACGCGCACTTCGTGCGCCTCGCCCAGTCCCGGGAAGCGGGTATGGAAGATCAGGAACGACTGCTTGGTAGCCTTGTCGTAATACGCCGAATTGTGGCCTGGCGACACGTAGCCCAGCGGCGTCCCGGTTTCCCCCGCCGCCAGTTCGAAGCGGTGGTTGCCCATCAGCTTCTGGCCAAACGGGGCGATCGACGCATCGTCGAACAGCGGCTTGGCCGGATTGGCCTTGACCGTGTCCATGTCGACGCCCTTGGCGTCCACGTACGGCCCATCCGGGTTGCGCGAACGCGAGACGCGGATGTTGTAGGCGCCATTGGCGTCCAGTCCGCCCCACGACGTGAACATGTAGTAGTAGTCGGTGCCCGGATGGTACAGCACGTAGGCGCCTTCGATGCGCGCATGGTTGCCGCCCAACAGGTGCTTGCCGTAGCCCTGCCCCGGCTTTTGCTTGCCGGTGGCTTCATCCATTTCCAGGATGAAGATGCCGCCCGAATACGAGCCGTAGATCATCCACAGCTTGCCGTTCTTGTCCTTGAAGACGTTCGGGTCCACCACGTTCGGATGCTTCGTCGCATCGTAGACGGTCTTGCCATCCTCGCTGATGTCGCCCCACATGCCGGACTTGAGCAGGATGCCCTTGTTGACGTATGGGCCCTCGATCTTGTCCGCCACCGCCACGCCCAGCGCGGAGCGCGGCGAATCGCCCTTGCAGGCGTTGTAGTACATGTAGAACTTGCCGTCGGCCAGCTGCACCACGTCCGGCGCCCACAAGGTGGTGGTTTGCGCCCACGCGAAGGTTTCCGCCAGCTCCTTCGTCACGTCGTTGAACAACGGATTGGCGGCGTTGGCGCCGTCGGCTACCTTGGTCCAGTTCATCCAGTCCGCGGTCTTGGCCGCGGCCAGGTGCGAACCGAACACATAGAACGTGCCGTTGGCGTTGATGACCGATGGATCGTGCACCGATACGTTGGCGAACGCCAGCGCGGCCTGCGACGGAATGGCGGGCGTGCCCGGATCGGTCGGCGTGGTCGGCGTGGTCGGCGTGGCCGGGGTGACCGGCGCCGATACCACCGGCGTGGAACCGCCGCCCCCGCCGCCGCAGGCGGCCAGGGACAGGACGCCGGCCAGCGCCAGCGCCTGGAACAAAACAGACTGTTTCATCGCTTCACTCCACGTTCACCACGACCACCGACTTGGCCGGCAACTTGACGGACAGCTTGCCGCCCTTGGCCTGCGCCGCGAACGGGACCGGTTGCACCACATCCGGTTGCGCGAACGTGTTGTGCGCATCCATCGCGCCGGCAGTCAGCACGCGGCCCTGCGCGGCACCGGCCTTGCCGCCTGCGACATTGACGGTGACCTCGGTTTCCTTGTTCGGGTTGGTGTTCACCAGCGCCAGGTACAATTTTCCATCCTTGCCGCGCGCGGCCGACGCGCTGACTTGCGGCACGGCGGTGTCGCCCACCTTGTAGGTCGCGTTGTCCTTGATGGCCACCGGCAGCGACGTCGCATCCTGGAACGGCACGTACATGTGGTACGCGTGGTAGGTCGGCGTCTTCAGCATCTTGTCCTTGTCGGTCAGGATCATGGCTTGCAGCACGTTGACCATTTGCGCGATGTTGGTCATGCGCACGCGTTCCGCGTAATTGTGGAAGATGTTGAAGTTCAGCGCCGCCACCACCGCGTCGCGCAGGCTGTTTTGCTGGTACAGGAAGCCGCTGTTGGTGCCTTTTTCCACGTCATACCAGGTGCCCCATTCATCGACGTAGAAGCCGATCTTTTTCTTCGGATCGTTCTGGTCCAGCACCTTGACGTTATTGGCGATCATCTTGTCGATGGCCAGGGTGTTCTTCATGGTGGAGATCCACTCGCCTTCCCCAAATCCGGTGGCGGCGCCCTTGACTTCCCATTTGCCGGTCGGGATCGTGTAGTAGTGGAAGCTGATCGCGTCGATGTTGTCCTTGACTTCCTTGGACAAGGTGGTGGTCCAGGTCAGGTCGTGGTCATTGCCGCCGCTGGCGATGAATTTCGGACGGCTGTTGGGCGGCGCCTTCAGGAACGTGGTGGCGGTCTTGTACAGATTGGCGTAGTGCGCCGGCTTCATGGAGCCGCCGCAACCCCACGCTTCATTGCCGACCGCGAAATACGCCACCTTGAACGGCTTGTCGCGGCCATTCTTGCGGCGCAGTTCGGCCAGTCCCGACTTGGTGTCGGATGTCATGTATTCCAGCCATTCCGCCATCTCCTGGTTGGAGCCGGTGCCCAGGTTGCCGTTGACGTAGGCGTCCGCGCCCAGCAATTCCACCAGGTCGAAGAATTCGTGCGTGCCGACCCAGTTCGGCTCTTCCACGCCGCCCCACATGGTGTTGACCTTCACGGGACGGTCCTTGCGCGGGCCGATACCTTCGCGCCAGTGGTATTCGTCGGCAAAGCAGCCGCCCGGCCAGCGCACCAGCGGCACGTGCAGCTCCTTCAGCGCGCCCAGCACGTCGTTGCGCCAGCCCTTGGTGTTGGGGATGGACGATTCCGGGCCCACCCACATGCCTTCGTAGATGCCGGTGCCCAGGTGCTCGGCGAACTGGCCGTAGACGTTCTTGTTGATGACGGGGCCCGGTTTCGCCGCATCGATGGTGACGACGGTTTCCGCCCAGGCGGCGCCCGCGCCAAAGGCCAGCAGGCTCGCGCCAACGGCGATGATGGTTTTTTTCATGATACGCATGCAGTCTCTCCTTGTTATTTGAATACCGCGACGAAGCCGCCGTGGGGTTGCAGGGTGACCTGCGCGGCCCTGGAGGCCTGCAGGACGCCTTGCGAAAATTCGCGCGGACCCGCGCCGTCCGTCACCAGTTCGCCGTTGCGCGCGCCGATGAAGGACAAATCCAGCGCCAGCGTCTTTGCGCTGTCGTCCGCGTTGATGCCGGCCACGTACCAGGCGTCGCCCGCCCTGCGGGCGATCACGGCGTAGCGGCCCGGATAGCCGTCGACGAACTTGCTGTCGTCCCAGCCGCGCGGCAACTCTTGCAGGAACGCCTTCACGTACGGCGGCACGGTGGCCATGCCTTCCGGGATTTCCGCGAAGTGCTGGATGCCGGACAGGAACAGCACGGATTCGGCCAATTCAAAGCCGTTACGCGTGGCGCGACGGATGTTGGGGATGTCATCGAACACCATGGGCGTGAAGTCCATCGGGTCGAACAGGTTGCGCGTGAACGGGAGCATGGCCGCTTGGCGCACCACGGCGTCCTGGTTGGCCTGCTCGAAGGTCGCGAACTCGAAGCCGCGCACCGATTCCATCGTCATCAGGTTCGGATAGGTGCGGGCCCAGCCGCGCGGCAGGGTCGCGCCGTGGAAATTCACCAGCAAGCCGTAATCGGCGGCGTCCTTCAGGATATCGATGTAGTACGCGATCATCGACTTGCCGTCGCCGGCAAAGAAGTCGACCTTGACGCCCTTGACGCCCATTGCCTGCAGCCTGGCGAATTCCACGCGGCGCGTGTCGCGTTGCAGCAGCTTGCCTTTCGGGCTGTATTCGGTCTTGTTCCATGGGCCGGAGGAGTTGTACCAGGCCAGCACACCGACCTGTTTCGACGCCGCGTACTGCGCCAGGTCGCGCATCCGTTCGTAGCCGATCTTGCGGTCCCAGTCGGCGTCGACCAGCGTGTAGTCCCAGCGCATGTCGGCCGCGTAATCGATGAACTTCCTTTGCACGTCGTAGACCGTGGCGTCATCCTTCAGGATGGCCCAGCTCCACGCCGCGTGGCCCGGTTCCCCGGCGGGCTTGCCGGTGGCGGGCGCCGCCAGGTCCGAGCCCAGCGTGGAATCGGCCACCTGCGCCAGCGAACCGACCGCCAGCACGCGCCACGGCGACACCAGCGTCCCCGTGGTTTCCGCCAGCAGCGCGCCGCCAGGGAAGACTTCCGGTTTCGAAGGTCCGCCGATGCGGTAGACGCCGCCGGGCGAGCGCGCCTGCAGGCGCGACGCGTGGAACGTGCCGTCCATGCCCGCCTCGGTCAGCGCCACCCAGGTGTCGCCGCTCTTGAACAGCGCCGGGAACACCCAGCCGGACGGCAGCGGCGACGGCGTGCCGACCGGGATGCCCATCCTGTAATACTCTTCGTACGACGGATTCGTGTTGGCCCAGCCGGTCTGCGCGACCGACATCGGCTGCAGCCACGCCTGGGCCGATGCGCTGAAGGCAAAGCTGGTGGCTTCGTCGACGAATTTCTTGCGCGCCAGCGCGGGCTCGGCCACCGTGTAGCGGAACGCCACGCCATCGTCGGAGACGCGGAACGTGATGGCGATGCGCTGGCGGCGCGCGTTTTCCAGCGTATACGTCTGTTCGCTGGCGCTGTAACTGATGTCGCGGCGCTTGCCGACCGCCATCTGGTAACGCTCGGCCACGCGCACCACGTCCGACGCGGCGGCAAGCTTCAGGCCGCGCGAAAAGTCGGCGCCCTGCAGGCGCAGGCCCAGCGCGGACGGCAGCAGCACGGTTTGGCCGTCGCGCGTGACGGTATACGTGGGCACGCCACCGGCGCGGACGGCGATGTCGACGGCCAGGCGGCCGTCTGGGCTGGACAGCGGCGCGCCGTGGGCGTGCTCGGCCAGGCATGCCAGGGTAAGCGCAAGCGCCCGGAAGGCGATGCGGATGGCCGCGCGCGTTTCCGCGCCGGCGGCCGTACCGGCGGTCGTGAGCGCCGGATGTGCGGTGGGCGGCAAGAGCCGCGCCGGAGGGGCCGCCGGTGCCGGGCGGCGCAATGGGATACTGATCATGATGGTCGTCTCACAGTGGGAACGTGAACCGGCATCGCATGGCGGGCCGGCGCGGCCCCGCCATGCGCCAGGATGACTCGGTGCGTGGGCGGGCTGCGGCCCGCCGGCGCTTACACCCAGCCCGCGTCGACGATGAATTCCTGCGCGGTGCACATGGCGCTGTCGTCCGCCGCCAGGAACAGCACCATCGAGGCAATGTGGCCCGGCATCAGCTTGCCCGGCAGGCATTGCATGCGCCCGATTTCCTGCTCGGCCGCGTCGTCGACCCACAGGTCGACCTGGCGCTGGGTCATCACCCAGCCTGGCGTCACGGTGTTGACGCGGATATTGTGCGGGCCCAGGTCGCGCGCCAGGTTGCGCGTCAGGCCGATGACCGCCGACTTCGTGGTGGCGTAGACCGGATAGCCGGCGCCCTTGGCCTTCCACGAAATCGAACTGATATTGATGATGGAGCCGCCGCCTTTTTTCTTCATGCCCGGCAGCACCGCCTGGCACGTGAAGAACATCGGGCGCTGGTTGATGGCGATGCGCTCGTTCCAGTACTCGAGCGTGACGTCTTCGATGTTGTGGCGCTGGTCGTTGGCGGCATTGTTGACCAGCACGTCGAAGTCGCCCAGTTCTTCCGCGCATTCAGCCATAGCGGCCTGCAGCGCGGGAATGTTGGTGATGTCGCAATAGCGGAATTGCGGGGTTTGGTGGCCCGCGGTGCGGATGCGCTCGACCAGGGCCAGGCTGGCGTCTTTCGCTATATCGACGAAGGCCACCGAGGCGCCCTGCGCGGCGAAGGCTTCGACCAGCGATTCGCCGATGCCGGTGCCGCCGCCCGTGATGAAGACGCGCTTGCCGCGCAGGCTGCCGAATTTGGCCAGTTCAATCATGTTGTCTCCTGATTCTTGTTTTATGTGTTGCAGGTGTTGCATGTACCGCTTTGCCGGATTACGGCGCCCGGCGCCTGATCCGGCCTACGTGGACGGCAGCTGTAGGACGGATTAGGCGGCACGCCGTAATCCGCCATGCCGCCATGCCGGTAAATCCCAACCGGCCACGGCTCAAGCCTTGCCCAGCGCCCCGTCGACGCGGCGCCAGATCCCGCTCGGGTTACCGTCGCGCAGCGCTTCCGGCAACAGCGCCTGCGCCAGGTTCTGGTAGCACACCGGACGCAGGAAGCGGCCGATGGCGCCGGTGCCCACCGAGGTGCTGCGGCCGTCGGCCGTGGCGGGGAACGGGCCGCCGTGCACCATGGCGGTCGAGACTTCGACACCGGTCGGGAAACCGTTGGCCAGGATACGGCCGACCTTGCGCTCCAGCACCGGCAGCAATTGTCCGGCCGCCGCGAAGTCGCCTTCGTCGAGTTGCAGGGTGGCGGTCAGCTGGCCTTCCAGGCGCTCCGTCACCGCCACCATTTCCGCCACATCTGCGCAGGCGATCAGCATCGACGATGGGCCGAACACTTCTTCATGCAATTCATGCCTGGACAGGAATTCGGCTGCCGTGGTCTGGAACAGCGCCGGAGCGCCCTTGCCTGCTTCCTGTACCGTGTCGTCATTGCTGTTGATCAGCGTCGTCACGCACGACTGGCCGGCCAGCACCGCCACGCCGCGCTGGAACGCGCCGGCAATGCCCGGGGTCAGCATGGTCGCGCCCTGCACGTCGGCCAGCGCCTGCGCCGCTACCGTGGCAAAGCGGTCGAACGCGGGACCGGCCAAGCCCAATACCAGGCCTGGATTGGTGCAGAACTGGCCCACGCCCATGGTCAGCGAACCGGCGAAGCCCTTGGCGATATCGTCGCCGCGCGCGGCCAGCGCCTGCGGCAGCAGGTAGACCGGATTGATGCTGCTCATTTCCGCATAGACGGGAATCGGCTGCGGACGCGCCGCCGCCACCGCCATCAGCGCGGTGCCGCCCGAGCGCGAACCGGTGAAGCCGACCGCCTGGATCGCGGGATGCGCCACCAGCGTCTGGCCGATGCCGTTGCCGGTGCCGGTCAGCAGCGCGAACACGCCGGCAGGCAGGCCGCACAATTGCACCGCCTTGACGATGGCGCGCGCCACCAGTTCCGACGTGCCCGGGTGCGCCGAGTGGGCTTTCAGCACCACCGGGCAGCCGGCCGCCAGCGCCGACGCGGTATCGCCGCCGGCCACGGAGAACGCCAGCGGGAAGTTACTGGCCGCGAACACGGCGACCGGGCCGACCGGGATCAGGCGCATGCGCAGGTCCGGACGCGGCGGTGTGCGCTGCGGCAGCGCCGTATCGATGCGCACGTCGCGCCACGAACCTTCGCGCAACAGGTCGGCGAACAGTTTCAGCTGGTTGCAGGTACGGCCGCGCTCACCCTCCAGGCGCACGCGCGGCAAGCCCGATTCCGCCATTGCGCGTTCGATCAGTTCATCGCCCAGCGCCATGATTTCCGCAGCGATGGTTTCCAGGAAGTCGGCGCGCTTCGCGTCCGGCACGGCGCGGAACGCATCGAAGGCGGCGCCGGCCAGCGCGCATGCTTCATTGATCTGCTCCACGTCGACCATGTGGAACGACGGTTCCAGGTGCTTGCGCTGCGACGGGTCGAAAGCCTGGAACGAGCCGCCGTTGCCGCGCACGGCCTGGCCGTTGATGAATGCTTGTCCGGTAATGGTCATGCCGTTGCTCACAGTTGCTTCACTTTCGCGTAAGAGGTTTCAA